>PBLX01000057.1 GCA_002722435.1 Legionellales bacterium
ATCCAATAGCTTGCAATCAGTCAAGCGATTACTGGATGGTGTGAAGATAGATGGAAAGATGCTGCGCTTTCGGACCTGTGTCCCAATTAAAAGCAGTTCAACCTCAAAGAACCAATGGTTTGAAGTGGTAACCAGCACGGGACAATATCGATTGGTTCGGCGCTTGTGGGAATCTTGTGGTTGTGAAGTCAGTCGCTTGATTCGTGTATCATACGGACCAATACAGTTGCCAAGCTCGCTCAAGGAAGGGCAGACAAGATTACTATCTGATAACGACATCAAACAACTGGAACGTGTAATACAACATGAAGACACCGGCAAGTCATAAGGCGTGGCAACAACAAACCCTAATCGCAGCAATCCTGACACTGTTGATCTATGGCTACCAAGCACCATGGTATGCATACCTTACACAGACACAACTGAGCAGTTTTGAGTCACGACGATTTGTCCGTCTAGTTAAAGATGGACGATTCGCACCGAGCAAGCGCCAAAGTCAACTCACACCTCAGATCAACAATAACAAGGCGCTGTTTTTCCCGACAAACAACCTCGGCTTGTCTCAATATAAAACGACCGATACAATGCAGAGGCGCCATCATTTATCACGCGATACTTTAAATATCGTGCCGGTAGATGAACACAGAAGTCACAAAGCACAGCAAATGGAAGACACAGTGTCACAATCACTGACAACAAACCGATCATCTCAGGCGTATTATCCATGAGAAGCTTACACGAAACACTATTCAAATATGGCTTTGTCCCATCGTATTTTATGAAGATCGCCAATCATGCATTATGGCCATCTTATCTGATCGCAAGCTGTGTGTTGGCTTATGGTCTATACATCGGTTTGTTCACCGTTCCTGCAGATACCACTCAAGGTGATATATTTCGAATCATCTATATCCATGTACCGATGGCCGCACTATCCCTTTCGCTATATATCGCAACAGCAATAGGGTGCACACTTGATCAAATGTTGCACCTGAAAATGGCTTCGCTATATGCATTTGCTTGTGCGTGCCTTGGTCTCGTAGTCACCATACTAACGATTATAACCGGCATGATTTGGGCAAAGCCTACGTGGGGAACATGGTGGGTATGGGATGCTCGTCTTACCAGTGAGCTGGTATTAGCCATGTTATATTGCGGATTTCTCATTGCGAGATTGAACATCAAGCCAACAAGACTAGCCCGAGAAGTATCGACTTACATAGCATGGATAGGCACGATGAATATTCCCATCGTGCACTATTCAGTGCAATGGTGGTTTACACTACACCAGGGACCAAGCGTACTACAGTTTGCCAAACCAAAGATGCCATGGATCATGCTATACCCACTAATCATCAGTGGGCTGGGCTTCAGCCTACTATGTTTTGTGATCATCATGCATTCAGTCAAAGTTCTCTTGTCCGCCAAGGTGGCTGAATAGAAGCCTTTGTTGTTGTTGCAAGATAAATAGATTATCATAAGACAGCAACTCATAGGAACAATCAGCATCGATGTTCATATTTTCAGCTTACGCCATCGTGCTGTTGGTTCTGATCACATATATTGGGCTTCTCACTTACATAGAGACCTATTCACAGAGTAATCTCGATGTTACCCGATAGCAAGCACTTTGCCAGGATAAAGCCCATCGCAATCACTTCACTTTGGTGTATGATTGGCATCTCATGTATTATCTATGGCTTACGTGAGCATGGCCATTTATTCGTGCGCGTGCAAGACATTATCGAGCAACCCGAACCATTGAAGAACAAACCGATTCGTCTTGGCGGGATCGTAGCAAAGGGAACGATACAAAAGTCAGCCAATGGCATTTCATTTTATGTAAGAGACCACCTTAGCGGAAAAGAAAACGAACAAGTGATGGTTGAGTTCAATGGTATACTTCCGAACCTATTTCAAGAGGGCAAGGCCATCATTGCAAACGGGTATTATAAAAACGATCGTGTTATCGCAAAAGAAATTCTGGCAAAACATGACGAAAATTACCAGATACCAGGGGTAAAAAAACGATGATACTCATCATACTAAGTGAACTTGGCCGCTTGTCACTTATCGCCGCGACATCGCTGCTGCTCAGTCATGGTGTGAGTAGACAACGCATTCCATCCAGAGCGATTACAAACGGGATTGCTATGGGGACATACAAGCATGCCTCCAGGCTTTGTTTTACTGCACTGAGTATACTCACCCTCGGGTTTTTATTGAACGACTATGGACTAAGAACCGTATGGTTAAACAGTCATACCGAATTACCGTTGATGTTCAAAATGACGAATGTGCTCGGCAGTCCTCAGGGGTCTTGGTTATTATGGACAACATTGACAATGAGCGCTGCATACCATGCGATGAGACAAGCAAAAAAAGATGATGTAAACCTCGATGGCACGATATTAACCGCCATATTAGCTATTTTTTGTCTGTATGGCTTATTCCTAGCTAATCCATTCACAAGACTCCTCCCGATAGCACCGGATAATGGCGTTGATCTCAACCCATTATTACAGGACCCAGCATTTCTCATCCATCCCCCGTGTTTATATCTAGGTACAAGCGCACTACTAGTTCCTTACACTCTGGTCATGAGCCTACGCATAAATCACGCGTCAAAGCATGAAACCATAGTTTTAAGGATCAAACAATGGTCACTTTGGAGCTGGGGTTGGCTCACGCTTGGCATCACCCTCGGTAGTTGGTGGGCTTATCGTGAACTCGGTTGGGGTGGCTGGTGGTTCTGGGACCCCGTTGAAAATGCCGCGCTGATGCCCTGGCTCGCTGTAACAGCGCTCATCCATGCATGCATGCATCGATCGGTCAATATTTACTGGCTGAGCATCACTGCATCGCTAACCTACGTAACGAATCTACTTGGCATACTAATCACGCGGTCAGGGATATTGGTATCCGTTCATAGCTTTGCAATCGATACGCACAAGGGCTTCCTGCTTCTGTTACTTATCATCGGCTTGACAGGATATAGCATTTGGCATCAGCGGTACATATGGACTACTAACACCACCAAAAGACATACCAACCATGGTTTGATTCGACAACACCATATACTCCTTGCCATGACCATCGTCATTGCGGTTGGAACCATGTACCCATTAATCGCACAATCGTTGACTCAATCAAAAATGGTAGTGGGTTCTGGCTATTATGAGCAAGCGCTCATGCCATTCAACCTTCTACTCATTTGGTCTTTACACAGACAACACCGTCAGATCAGATACAGTCAATCGTTCGCCATCGCCACAGGATTAATAACGACATTTTGTATCCACACCATCGCAGCAGCGGGCTGGCAGATGAGTCAAATACCACACCTTGTCGTACTGGCATTACTGTCGGGATCATTCTATATGCAGATCATCAGCTACACGGTGACCCGAAAGCAGCAGACCATGCACATCGCACATGGGTTGCTGTTACTTCTGGGTATAGCGATCAGTTGTAATATACATTATGAGAAAATCGGTATAAATGATGTGTCAAAAGATCAAGAAATAAAAATGGGTCCTTTAGGGATCTCACTAGGACCAACATCACTGCAACAGGGCCCAAACTATGTTGCAGAGATCATACCAGTTGTCATCAGGTCAAAAGAGCACACCATCACCACACAACCAGAAATCAGATATTATACCCACAGAGCAATGATAAAGTCCGTAACAGCAATAAAAAGTCTCTGGATTGGTGATGTCTACACCAGTATTATGAAAAATCAGGACACAAGTGTCACCGCGCGTATCTACTTTAAACCTCTCCAGTGGCTATTCTGGATTTTAGGATGTGCATTAGGTATAGTTGGACTGAGCAACGCACTACAAATAAATACCCGGCATGACCAAAGAATCGATACGACATAGACGATATATAAGCACCTTGTTTTTTGACACACTTTATACAAAAGCACAGAAGTACACCCAATGGATGTTTGTATTCGTTTTGATGTTTACGGCTCACCCTATGATGGCAAACGTTGCGCTACCCAATCAATTTACACTAGACGCACTAGACGATAGAGCGAAGATCCAATTCACGGACAATGGGCAGGTAACAGTACTTCATTTATGGGCAAGTTGGTGTGGGTACTGCCGTCGTGAACACTCATTATGGGTGAACCTTATTAAGTTAAAGCACGTCCAATACATATCTGCAACCTACCGAGAATCGGCTGAGAATGGGTTAAAATTTTTAAAGCAGTTCCCTGTCGCATTTGATCGTATCACGCGACTCGATGACACTAATGCGCGGCAAATAAATGCAAAAACTGTGCCCGATACGATCATCATCTGCGGAAACGAAATTGTATATAGACATATTGGATCGATGAACCAAAATCAGTTTCATCAAATCATGAGTGTAAAGCTCAGGCAGGCCGTACAACAATGTAAAAACAAGTCGTCATGAGACGACACAGATTTTTCCAACGCATCTGCGTTATGATGTTAATATGGATAAGCAGCATATGCCATGCAAATACAATCGAACAATCACAAAGTCTTCTTAAAGCCATACGCTGTCCAGTCTGCGAGTCACAATCGATCCTAGAAAGTAACGCACCAGAAGCAAGAAAGATACGTCAAGAAGTGCTCGCCATGCTAGAGTCCAAGCACAGTGAATCGGATATATTAAGACATATCGAGCAACAATACGGCAAACAGTTACTTCGTACACCAACATACACATGGGATAACACGTTGCTCTGGGTTACACCAGATGCTGTGATGGTGATGGTGTTGATCGGATATCTACGCAGCAAAAAGCACTAGCTGCGTTAAAGATCTCGTTGCCTAGGACCAATATAATGCTGTCGAGGCCGTATAATTGGCGTCCTATCTCGTTGCATTTCTAACCAATGACTCATCCATCCTGATGTTCGCGCTAATGCAAAAACCGTCGTAAATGATTGACAGTCAATCCCTAGAGCACGCTGGACAATGCCTGAATAGTAATCAACATTTGGATAAAGCTGGTGACTGATAAAATAGGGATCCTCTAATGCGCGTTTCTCAAGACTACGAGCAAGGCGAAATAACGGTTCATCTTGCTTGTGGTCTAGAACATCGCGAGCAAGTGATTTCATCACATCAGCGCGTGGGTCACGATTACGATAGACGCGATGGCCAAAACCCATGAGTCGGAATGGGTCAGTCTTTGACTTAGCCTTCTCTATGTACTCAGGGATACGATCACATGTGCCAATTGCTTCAAGCATAGCCATACAAGCTTCATTAGCACCACCGTGCGCAGGGCCCCATAGCGCTGTCAGCGCAGCAGCAAGCGCAGCGTAAGCATTGGTACCAGTTGAGCCACTAACACGTAGTGTGCATGTGGACGCATTCTGTTCATGCTCAGCATGTAGCGTAAGTATCCTATCAAACACTTGATGAGCCAGTGTGGAAGGCCGTTGATCCTGTAAATAAATCAAAAAGTCTTCGACGTATTCCGTTGGCTTTGCAATGCGCACGGGCGGTAATCCTTTCGCGTGGCGTTGCGACATCGCTACCAACAAAGGCATCTGAGCGATGATACGAATCGCCATATCGTCTGGGTCATCGAGCAACTGCGTATCATCAGCAGATAAAGCACTCACAAGTGTCAATAAAATACCCATCGGATGGTGATCGTGTGGCAAAGTCTCTAACAGTTGATAGCAATAGTCAGGAACTGACATATCCGCATGAAGCTTACGAGTAAATGTCGTCAATACCCGCTTACTAGGTAACTCTCCGAATAATAATAGATAAATGATACTCTCATATGTGTATTGTCGACATAGTGATTCAACTGGATAACCGCGATAGAGCAATGTACCCTGGGCACCGTCTATGTAGCATATGGCAGATTGACAAAAAGAAGTGTGTTTTAAACCTAGATCCTGAAAGTAGTAGTTATCAGGAAATCCTGATCCATCAAGTATTGCACAGCCAAGATTGGCCTGGTACACAGGCAGCTCGACCGAAAAACGTTGAGAGGTGGTTTTGGCATGATTCATAACGATCTCCGATACACATGTTCATTATAGCAAGAATCACAGAGTTGTCTGTTTTAATTGTTGTTTTTGCAGAGGGTGTAAGTGATCGACAAAAGAAATTTTCAGTAAAGTGTAAAAATAATAAAAAAATAGGACAAGAAAAATGCTCTGGTCTATACATGCATTGGTATTCAAAACATCAGGAGAAAAGATGAGACTGTTGAGAAAAATTCACGATATCCTATTCGCAGAATATGCACCAATGAGAATCAAACCAAACGTTGCGCTTGTACCAGTAACGGCAAAACGGATCAGCCGGACACGATCGCGCCATATGCCGTATCTATAGATTCCTCCACAAAAAGCCCTTCGGGGCTTTTTTTTTGTCAGCAGCAAGAGGAGATCATTGATACGGTTTAACAACGACCATAATAATGATGAATATCAGCAGCACTGATGGGATCTCGTTAAACGGAATAAAATAGCGGCGCGTAAACGTGTTTCGGTCGTTTCTAAATTGAAACATATGCCAGGTACAGCGTGCATGAAAGCATAGCAAGCAAAGGATAGCAGCCATTTTCACCAAGAACCACTGGTTTGCAAGATATACGGTTCGATTAAGGGCAAAAAGACTACCACCTGTTGATAAAACCGCAACAACAGACGGCATCATAATAATATTGTGTAGCTTTCTCTCCATCACTTTGAAACGCGCATTCGAAGGTGGATCACTGGCTTCACTATGGTAAACATAGAGCCGCGGTAGATAAAATAGACCAGCAAACCAACAAATAATGGCGATGAGGTGAAAAGCCTTGAGCCAAAGATAAATCATAATTAAAACACAGATATCGGTGTAATTTTACACCTAAATGTATCGATAATCAATCATATCTTGCCGGAGTGGAGGAAGATGAATGGATACTAACCGACAATCCCTGTTGACGTCTAGGGTGAAAAGTTCGAGGTTTATTTTCTAGTTTTTTTACTTGCGAAGCAGATACGGGGTCACGTCCAGAACCACCATGAGGCAATGACTGGAGATACGGGAAATAATTTGATACCAAGCGATATGCTATGTATGTAAGGGAAACGAAAGCAGCCAGTTTCAATGCGACCATCGGGGAGGTAAGAACAGAGACAGCAATGAGGCAAACAGCGGAAAGAACAACATATGGATTAGCAGTAATCCATTGCTTAGTTGCATGACATGCGCGAACAATAGAACCGTACAAAAAGCGAAAAGCATCATATAGTCGATCAATCGCTGGGTAAAAACGTTTGGTATCTGTCAACCCAGCAGGGTTATACACCGCATAGTCATCACGACGGTCATTGCGGAGAAGCTGGTAGTGGTTTAGGAGCAACTTATC
Source organism: Legionellales bacterium (assembly GCA_002722435.1). GTDB lineage: Bacteria > Pseudomonadota > Gammaproteobacteria > Comchoanobacterales > Comchoanobacteraceae > UBA7916. The sequence goes on from PBLX01000057.1 coordinate 7,372, forward strand.
GTATTCACCGTAACCATTCTCGTTCGCATAAGTCATGAGATGGGCCGGAAGTGCTGCGTTGTAGTGTATATTTCTATCATTGATAATGCTTGCATGGAGCGAGCGTTGGTGCTGTTGGGTAGATGAACTAGAGGCAACAATGTTTGTAAAACCTAGGGTATCTAGGCGATTTTGATGAAAATGAATCGATGATCTTGATGGGCTTGAAGTTTTATTGTCAGGATTTAAGCAAAATATCTGCCAAGACAGTGGATCATTATAATAGCAAGATTCGTTGTCACCACGATAAACATAGGGCCCCTGAATGGCATAGTTCAACTGAAGCTTGAGTAGGGTGGCTGCACGGTTCATACCAAATTCATTATAGAAATCGCTGAATCTTGGACCATTGTCAGTGTTATGATTGAGACCACCACAATAATTAGTGGATGCAGTACAGCGTGACATACTAGATTTTACTTTGTCGACTACCTCTGACACTGTATTCGATACATCAGCATCGGCCATCCATAGCGACAAACAAAGACGATTGTCCCTCGCTTGCCCTTCCAGACTAACGGCAGCATAATCTTGTGGTTCTGCATCAGTTTGTGAAAGATCGCACATCAAGAGATGATAAAAACGAATCACTGGAGCGACTAGTATTTCGGCATCTTTAAAACTACCGTTAGTGCCGATACCAAGGCGCGTAACCAGCTTCTCGCGAACGCGTACAGCTAGTGATTTGATAGCTTCATCCTCGTCAATACCACAATGGTGGTATGTCCCATAGATATCCTCATCAATGACGGAAATCTGATCGTTGGGATAATATAAATTCCACGCATAAGCAAATTCAGTGAGATCGATACTATGCTGCTCATAAAAGCGATTCAGTAGATACGATACGAAAATAATCGACAAGCTATTGGGACCACAAGAACCATTACCAGTGGCTCCTATGATCTGATAATCGGAGAATGTCCCTTGAGCCTCAACTGTCCTGTCTTGTGAAACACGATGATAAGATTGACTTACGCTATGGTCCATGGCGGTACCAGGTAAGAGATAATGTCTAGCGCTGTTGTCCATGGCAGTACCAAGTAAGAGGTAACGATATGTTATTATATTACATTAAGCATGTCAAGCAACTAAATCATTAATAGCATCGACTAGCGTCACAACACAATCCTCTGTAGTCTGCAGACCAAACGAAATTCGGAGACATCGTTTTTGCTCGTCTGAAGAACGACCGATCGCTGTGAGAACATGCGACGTCGCATAAGGGTTACAGGCAGCATGGCTTGAAAGCGAGTATTGCTGCTTCAGATCATCAAGTCGCGCTAGATCAACGCTAGATGGCATCATTAGATTGACATTAACGGGGGTGCGTTGTGATACCGTACCATTCCAGAGAATAGAGGGATGAAGCTTTTCTTTGCAATAGGAACTGAAATGTTCATATTTTGCCATCTGCGCAGAGTAGTGCGCTAATGTTAATTCAATAGAGCGCACAAACCCAGCGATAAGAAACAGCGGTATGGTGCCAGCACGCTTGTTATTCTGCTGAAGACCACCATGCATTTGCTTCTGTAACGGGCGATTAGCATCAAGCATGAGCAAGGCGCCAACACCCTTGGGACCATTGCATTTATGAGCTGAAAAGCTTGCATAGGTAATAAAGGGACTTAAGTTAACAGGTGCCTTACCAAGTGTTTGCGCACAGTCGACGTGTATCAATACACCACGAGCGTAACAGAGCCTAGCAATCGCATCAATATCCTGTATACAACCCAATTCATTGTGTACATGCGTGATCGAAACCAGTATCGTATCTGAGCGAATAGATTGATCTAATAAAGCAATGTCTATCATGCCGTCTGGCAAAACAGGGAGCATGGTAACAGAGAAGCCATCTTTTTCAAGTGAACTTAACGTATCAAGCGTTGCGCTATGCTCAGTTTTCCATGTGATAATATGTTTACCCGCACGGTGGTATTGTTTTGCAGCACCTTTAAGCGCAAGATTGATCGACTCGGTTGCACCTGATGTCCAGACAACCTGTGCATCAGGGGCACCCAGCAAGGTCAAGAATTGTGAGGATAGCTCATCGAACCGGACTCGACAAGATGACCCTAAGCCATGAGGGCTATCAGGATTGGCGAAATAGATGGGCGACGAGAGATACTCCAGCATGCATTTAGAGACATCTGGGTGGACAGGCGTCGAAGACATGTAGTCGAAGTACATCGAAGACCTCGTTATCTCATTAAATTTATGTTATTTTAACATATAATGGTGAATAACAAAAGCATGACATGTTCTAACTATTGATGTGGAGAATTACACCAAACATTAGAGAACACAAGTCGCAAACATAGGCAACGATTAGCTGATATGCTAGAATCAGAAAAAATTGGAGTGACCGATGGATCAGTATTTATCACTGTGCAACCGAATATTGAAAGAGGGCGTCTGGGTTGATAATCAACGCACAGGCAAGCGCTGTCTAACGGTGATCAATCACGACATGACATACGATGTTGCAAACCAACAGTTTCCGCTGGTGACAACAAGAAAAAGTTACTGGAAATCAGCTGTAGCCGAAATCATTGGTTATATGAGAGGATACCGCAATGCAGCAGACTTCAGAAAACTGGGCACCAAAACATGGGATATGAATGCGAACAATAATCCTGATTGGCTGAATAACCCGCATCGACAAGGTAATGACGACATGGGCCTGGTATATGGGGCGATTGGAAGAAATTTTCCCTCGATGGACGGTAAACCAGTCGACCTGCTAAAGAAAATCGTCAGTAACCTGAGAGAAGGAATCGATGATCGCTCAGAGATTTACACATTTTATCATCCAGGCGCATTTGATAGGGGATGTCTACGCCCCTGCATGTATAGCCATCATTTTTCATTGCTTGGTGATCAATTATTTCTAAACAGCACGCAAAGATCATGCGATGTACCACTTGGTCTAAACTTTAATATGGTTCAAGTCTATGTACTATTGGCATTAATGGCACAAATCACAGGTAAAAAAGCGGCGAAGGCATATCACAAAATCGTTAATTGCCACATCTATGAAGATCAGCTAGAAGGAATGCAAGAGCAAGTGACCAGGTCACCATATGCAACACCTACACTGACAATCAACCCAGATATTAAAACCTTGCAAGATATCGAGACGTGGGTAACACTTGATGATTTTGCGTGCCACGGATACACATATCATCCAGCAATCAAATACCCGTTTGCCGTATAATCGCGGCAAAAGGAGAAGTATCATGGCGCAAAAAGCAATCAAGCCACTCCACAGTGGACACCTTTACCTTGCTATTTCCTACTTTATTCTACTGATATTGACACCAATATGGACTGCTGCTCTGATTTCTGGAGAGCATTTTAGGCCTGAGGCGCCGAAAATACTGATTCAAGCAGGAGTTTCACAAGCAATGCTTGCACTCATTGAGATCTTTGGTTCGTTATGCTGTTGTGTAAGTTGCATAAACATTTATCAATATGCGTCAAATCATTGGCAATGGTGGCATCGCATGACTGTTTTTATTGGCCTCGGGAGCCTATACAACGGTTTCAATGGATTTGTAGTATCTAATCTTGGGGATTATGAGGTGCGAAAGATGGTTTTGTTGAACGTTCAGGGAAGTATCATTCACTGGTCGTTATTTGATATGGCAGTGCAAGCGAGGCGTCTACATAAGAAATACGAAAATGACAGCCGTACGCAGATCACTCGATCAGACGATGATACGCTCAGTGACGCCAACGAAATAAGAACAAACGATGTAACAGATTTTATGACAGATGAGTCGCTGATGATATAGGTGTTTTTGAGCTGTATAAATCACGCAGAGGAGACTGACTGGTGTAGTCTGAATCCCAAAAAAACTCAATATGCTGATTTAATGCATTGGCAAATTGCTTAGCCTTGACAGGCATAATTGTGGCGCCAGTTATATATACGATAGGGCGTAGCATAATCTCAAGCTGTCTGAGAATGCTATTTGGAAACAAAATTAGAATTGCATGAGAGCGCAAGAATAGTTCACGAACACGGTCTGGATGGATAGTACCACGCTTGTGGTTATCGAACCATAGCCTGCTTAACACCTGTTTGCGATATCGCTCGATATATTCACATATGCCAAGAAAAATAGTGAATAGCTGCGTTACCATAAGCATGAAATCAAAGCACAGGTGAAAAAGCATCGCTGGAATTAGCGTAAATAGCCTGTAGCAACAATCAATTGCATGAACAAGTCTAGGCACACGAAGTGTATAGCGAGGTGAGCCCGTGAAATGGGATGGCAGGCTATCTGCTGGCAATATTTTATGAAGATCGTTAACCGTTGGACGAAGATATTCAGGAAATTTATTTCGTTGAAAAATAAAGCCACGCATATGCAGCCATGACACTGAATCATTTCGAATAGCACCAGAGACGATCGCTAACTTTGAAATCAATCGGAAGACCAACAAGGCAACGATCACGATGTGCACAAGCGTTAATGCAGATAATAATGTTTGGTATGGGGAGAGCATAATCCCACAGACAAAGGCACTCAAGATAATCGCTATGGTTGATCTGAACCAGAGTGGAGCCGGACGCGTAGCGCGTGGCGAGATGGCAAGCACATGTACAACTTCTTGTGAGCTCGGTGAGATCTTATTACCAACATCATTAACGGCAACTTCTTCATCGCCATAAGCAAGAGCATAGTCAGTATCAAGAGCAGAGGGCGCCTTTTGTTGGAACGAAGGGGTAGAAGCAAGTTTGTCATTAGCAGAAAAGGGCACATGGACATTAACTGTCACATATTTGTGGACATCATCACGCTGTTGGGCGTTCATTAGTGGCCGCAACGATCTCGGACTCTCGGAGTAACACCGCTGTAATGGTGTATTAATATAGAGATCACGATCCGGCGATTCGATGGGACCGGGCATCTTGATCGATTCACGCACTGACATACCCCGATTAGGTTGTGATACCTACAACATAGCGCAGTGTCATGCTGTACACAAGAGACCGGAACAGTAATCTTTATGGTAAAAAGAAATGATCAAATCACGATAATTAGCGTAGCGCGATATTCATACGACTCACATAAGGTGCACTTAGTGCACGGGTAACTTAAAGAAACATGACAAGCACCATAGATTGCACAATCACATCAAAAAGTATCTGTGAGGTAATATCGTGAGTTTTCCTGCATCAACAGTTAGCTGCTAGTAAAGTGTGATTTGCTAGTGAATTCTCGGTTCATATCACTGTTGGTGGCACCCGGAGCAGTCTCACTATCATCAATCGCAGTATACGTTTGTGTAGTTTTTCGTTGTAATCTTTCAAGTGCGTCAGCTGTTAATTCGGATCTTACTTCGGATCTTACTTCGGATGTTACTTTAGCTGTTACTTCTTCACGTAATTGTTCAGCTAGCACATCAAAAAGTTCATTAATCTGATTTTTTGTTTCCAACATATCACTCATGAGCGATGAGACTGGTGCTTCTGTAGATTCAGAAGCATCAGACCAATCAACAGGGTCATTATCTTTACAATATGTTAAATCATTAACATAAGAACTGTTATATATATAGTCAGAATGGTTAGATGAATCAGGGTGAATACCTGGAGCAGGCTGCATTGCATGAGTGACAACCATCTGATGGACAGACATAGCTAACACAGGAAAAATGATTCCAAGCATATGGACTAATGGGCGCGTAAGCAGTTCACACCACCTGAGTAACATGTTCATGACAATATTGAAAGCGCGTTTTGTCAAGTTATAAGAGAGCATAGCTAATTCTGAGATTGAGTATTTCTTTTCATTGGGGCTAAGTAGGATATCGCGGTCTTCATAAGCCTCAGTACGCACAGTCAGGTAATTTTTTGGATATAGGTATGCACTAACACCTGAACTGAACGCATTGAACGAATCAACAAGAAGCTCACAAATAACAAGATGGTTGTACATCAGCACGACACAGAAGCTTTTCATGTCATAGAAAGTTTGCTTAATCAGCGAGCCTGGTAGCGAGAGTATTGACAAGATCACTTGGCGTGCATGTAGGGCGCGCATCACAAGTCGATCAGTGCCTTGATCAACCGTTGTAGATATGAATCGTGGATAGAGGCTGCGAGCACTGGATACGATCAGTGCAAGATTGATGCGGTCTTCCCAATATTGATGTTGATCACCACTAACAGATAGTTGACGATTACGGAGCATACGTGAGTTGGCAGCAAAGTTAGGGGCCATAAAAATATTTGCAGCAACCGGCAGCACTAGATACCAATACATTTGTGTACAAATAGCTACAACAGACCAAAATACCGAGAGCATGAGACAATAAAAATAGCCAATCTGCCATACCGCAACACCATACATTGATGGAACACTGTTTTGACCCCAACCGTTAAGAAAACTCATATTCTCAGCATAGTTGCGACGGTTTGACTCAGGGTCGTTGGGGATGTAAATAAATCGTGGCATGGATATAGGCCTAGCATGACTCGGTATATTATAACAGTTAGGGGATTTACTGTCCATATATAATCAAACAATGTGTTATCAATAAGGAGACTAAGTTTAAACGGTACGTAATCAGATTATGAGATTTATTATTGGTAATCAAGAACCGCAACTAAACGACTAGGTAAATTGAGAGTGCTATATGCTCAATGAACAGCATAAACTGTAATAGGTCGTAATAAGATAAACATATGAATAAATCACAGTGAGATTGCAGAGAGTAGTCTTGTTAGCTCTGTGGCGCAGTGGTGATAAAGATAGTGATACATGGGCACTGATTGTTTAATAAAATAGTAGTTCCGGTAATAACATTTACCGGAACTATAACGACAAAAAATAAAACAAGACCATAATGACATCATATGACATAGCACCCTACTA
>PBLX01000058.1 GCA_002722435.1 Legionellales bacterium
CTCGTTACGCAATGGCGTCTGATGATGAAAAGCAGCGCGGGTTCATGATCTGGAACTTTGGACTTGTGTTCAAGCTATTTGTGATATTGCTTCTGCTCTATCTCTCATTTTGGGGTGTCGCACTGGTAACGCACATCCATGAACAGTTCTCCGGGGCTTACCATCTATCAGCTTTCGTTGCTATTTTTGGTCCCGTCCTTGCTCTGTCAACGATCATCAGAAACTACATGCTGGCTAAAGGGTATCCCGCTCTGGCGTCTTTTTCTGGCTCGGTGATGTGGTATGGCGTGAAGCTGGGTGTGGTGGCGTTTGGGTTTATTGTTTTTGTTCCTACCACTGATCTTCATCTATCGTACTTCGTCGTGGTCACACTGTTTGTACTGCTGGTTGTGAATGCTTTGGCCTACAGTCTTCTGCCAGAAAATGAATTATATGATTCTCTCAAAGACTCTTTAAGTCTCCGTAAAGAAAATCGAAAAAAACCATACTTCCGCAAAGAATGGTACGCTGTTTCTAAGGGTGCTGTTGTCGGCAACCTGTTTGCTACCATCTCCGCCACAGCAGGTATTTATCTTCTAGAGATCTTCTCGCCTTCCGAGCATAATGTGGCCTTGTTTAATATCTGCTTGGTATCGGTAGGCTTTGTTTGGCTCCTGCTTGGCTCTATGAATGGAATATACCGGGCCAGGGTAGCAGCCATGTCTTCGTTGAGCAAACAGCAACTTGTTTCACTACAACACGCCCTTGATACTATTGGAATCGTTCGTCTAACCCTTACGGCAACCAGCATGTATCTCTACTACGTATTTTCTGGGGATATTTTTGCATTTTTTAATGTGCCTGATACCCAGCATGCAATTCTTTTACCTCTGATGTTGCTCAGCACTTACGTTGATAACTCAGCAGGCCTCCGAGTCACCTATTTGATGTCGCACAATCAGCAGACCTACTGCATTATCACGCAGCTGATTCGTATGGTCTCCATGATTGGCTTGGGTATTTATTTGGTGATCATCTATGATATTTATGGTGTTGTGATTGCTAACTTCATTTCACGGTTGATCAAACTTGTATTGCTCACCTATAAATGTCGTCAGAAAACCAGCATACGCTTTAATCGGTTTTTTTAGCTGGAGCCTTTCATCTACTGGACTAATAGCTGCGCCATAGTTTGTGTCGCCACGCTTTGATTGTTTTTCGCTGACGCTAATGACTTAGTTTTTTCTTTAGCGATGCTTTTTCAAGGTGTCGTCGATTTTAAAAAGGACGATAGGTTAGGGCTAGGCACGTAATGGCTGCCTAGTTGACACAGGGGGCGGCATTATACGCTGAGGTGGTGAGAGCGTTGGTGGTGTTCACTCAACTACCTTGCTATACATTCATCAGTGGCTATCTTGCACTGCTTGCAATTGCATAATTTTGATGCCGTATCAGGCGAGAAGGGAGTGATCGGCGATACAAAATCAGCGAACGGCAACGGCATGCTAACGCCCTTGTGAGTACAACAACGGAGCAGCTTGTGGCGGATGATTTCGACCAGTACACATGAAAAATGTATAAAAACATCGTTAAAAGTATTGTGGCTGCGGCTGCATTTTAGTATAATCACATCCTAGTTTAGAAGCACTCAGATTATTCTATGCAACAACAAACAACAAAATCATACTACGAGTCACCCAAAAAATGGTACGCTGTAGACGCCAAAGGCAAAACCCTTGGTCGTATAGCAACGCAGATTGCCATTTTACTACAGGGTAAGCACAAGCCCCAGTACACACCACACACAGACCTCGGCGATTTTGTCATTGTCTATAATTGCAGTGATGTAGCTTGTAACAGCACAGATAAACTTTACTATCGTCACTCAGGCCGTATCGGCAGTCTAAAGCAAAGAACTTTTGCTGAGCAAATGGCTGTAAGCCCTGAGAAAGTGGTCACACTCGCGGTCAGGAGAATGCTCAAGCGAGGCCCACTTGGTAACAAGATGATCACGAAGCTTAAATGCTACCGTGGTGCGCACCCTCATGAAGCACAAATGCCCATAGAAATCGACCTTGAAAAAGGAAAGCAGTTAGCGGAGATAATCAATGACAGCACAAATCGTTAACGGATACTACCATGCCATCGGCAGAAGAAAAGCGTCTGCTGCACGCGTATTCATGAAGGAAGGTACCGGTAAAATAACCATCAACAATCGTTCAATCGATGAGTTCTTCGGGAAAAAGACAATTTGGAACGCAAAAGCACTTGCGCCACTGAGCTTGATCAAACAAGACGACATGTTTGACCTCACAGTAACCGTCAAAGGCGGTGGAATCAATGGACAAGCCGGTGCAATATCGCTAGGCCTGGCCCGTGCGCTTGATCTCTACGCCAAGAAAAACAGCCCAGAAATAATCGTTGAAGAAAAAATCATCACCGAATCCGAATCAGAAGGCGAGGGCAGTGACTCCGTCGAAATCGAAGAGAAAGTCGACGTGTTGCCAGAAGGTCCACTCGGCGTCGAACGTTGGCACAAGGCCATCCGTCAAGCCGGATACCTAACCCGGGATTCCCGTCGCGTTCTTCGGAAGAAAGTTGGTCTTGTTAAGGCACGAAAAGCCAAGCAATTCTCTAAGCGTTAACGACACAGCTTTTGAGCACAGTCGCGCAACAAACCAACAAACGGAGTATGTCTTCATGATCATGCCAAAGAAGTCGAGCATCACGTGCTTATCGGATGTGACAGGTACAGACCTTAGTGACCACCGTGCACGCCTTGTGCTAGCCGAAAAAGCAGTCAGTTATGAAGTCGAGTATATCGATCTCGACAATCCAGGGGATGACTTCCTCAACATCAATCCTTACCACACATTGCCAGTGCTTATCGACCGTGATCTGGTCCTCAATCAAGCAAATATCATCATCGAATACCTTGACGAGCGCTTTCCACATCCGCCACTCTTGCCAGTGTACCCTGTTTCTCGAGCCAAAACTCGGCTTATGATCTATCGCATCGAGCAAGATTGGTACCCATTAGTCGATAAAATACGTGCAAACCCTGATGACACGGCAGCCAAAACGGCCTTAGAGGGTCATTTACTAAAAATGGCACCTGCATTTAAGGAAATGCCTTATTTTCTAAGCCAAGAATTTTCACTGGTTGACTGCACCATCGCGCCAATTTTGTGGCGTCTTCCAGAGTTAGGTATCGAGCTGCCAGAAAAAGCAGAGCCTGTAAAAGAGTATGCACAGCGTTTATTCCAAAGAGAATCATTCAAACTCAGTCTATCTGAAGCCGAATTGGAGATGAATGATGAGTACTATGGGTAAATCCATCAAGCCATATTTGGTTCGTGCCGCCCATTCCTGGTGTGTTAACCACGATCACACCCCTCATTTATTGGTAGGTATGGGATTCGATGGCACAGAAGTACCAAGCGAGTATGCTGACGAAGGACAAATTGTTTTCAACATCTCCGAAAAGGCAACCCGCGACTTAGAAATCGACAATGAGGCAGTCACCTTCCTTGCCAACTTCGGCAGTCGGGTAGTGACAATTCGCCTACCGATGGAGTCAGTAATTGCAATCTATGCCTATGAGAACGGCGAAGGCATCACATTCGATGACGACGATGAAGTGGGTGGTGTTGGCGGCGTCACCGATTATATCGATATTGCTGAAGATATCGCTGATGCATCAGTCAGTAGCCACCAGAACAACATGTCATCTACATCTTCCCGAAAGAAAAAACCAACCTTGACCATCATTAAATAAATAACCCTATTCTAGGTGAGTATGTCAGCACGGTTATTGATACCACAACACGAGCGTCTAGGGTTGCTTTTAAGATGAGGTATTGATTTTAAGTGCGAACCTCTGCACAAATTCCCGATAAATCTCAAATAAGCGCTGTAAATCATGCAGTAAGATATGCTCGTCTATCTGGTGTGCGCAATGATTTCTGGGACCAAACTCAATGATCTCTTTGACATATTCTGAAATGTAGCGAGCATCACTTGTGCCGCCGGATGTCGAAAGCACTGGGGCTATACCCGAAATACGCACTGCGCTATCATTCATGAGAGATGTCAGTAGTCCCGTACCGCTGAGAAACGGATGATTGGGGCGAACCCACTCAACCCGATAATCCATTTTCGTGCGCTTCAGCAGTGCACTGATTTGCATCCGCAACGTGCCATCACTTGATGCTGGGCAGTAGCGGAAATTCACGACACAGGTGGCCTCGTGCGGCGTAACGTTGGTGGCAACACAATGGCTCTGCGCAGAAACAACGCAAAACTGGGTCTTGGAAAAATGGTCACAGCCGAGATCCCAGGTGGTGTGCCTTGCTTCATGAATAAATTGACTCAAGGCAAATAGCGGATTGATATGCTCTGAGGCATAAGCAACATGTGACTGCTGCCCAGTTAGCGTGATACGACCGGTGAGTGAGCCACGACGGCCTATTTTGACGGTATCGCCAACCTGATCAACACTTGTTGGTTCGCCAACCAATGCATAATCAAATGAATACCCCATGGCAGTAAGTTCTGCCATCGCATACTGAGTGCCATCAATTGCATCGCCTTCCTCGTCACTGGTCAGCAGAATCGCAACCGGTGTTTGTTGTGTTTTGAGGTGATCCAAGTTGTCAAAGACTGCCATCAATAGCGCAGCAACACTGCTTTTCATGTCAACCGCACCACGACCATACAAGATATCATCCGCAATCGTAGCTTGAAAAGGATCAAAGCGCCATTTGGTGATATCACCAGGTGGAACCACGTCCACATGACCCGATAACAACAACGAGAAGCGCTTTGCTTGATGCGTTGTGATTAGCAGGTTCTGCGTGGCATTGCGGTCAACGCGTTTGCAGTAGAGGCCTTTAGATTCACATTGTGCCGTGATGTAATCAAAGCAGCCTGCAGCATCTGGCGTGATCGAGCGCTCATCGATCAAGCGACTGGTGAGTTCAATCAGTTTTTTTTGGGTAGAGGTGGTGGTCATCAGGTTACTCATAATACCAGCTGTACCAGCTGAAAAAGACCATACAACGGTGGGCCGACCAGAGCGGGTAGAATACCAGTTAGCAATAATGCCATGACAATCAGAAGTCCGTAGGGCTCGAGCTGGTTAAGCTGATCCGCCAAGAAAAAAGGCAGGAACGCCGCTAGGATTTTGGAGCCATCAAGCGGTGGGATGGGAAGCATATTGAACACAGCCAACAGAAGATTGAAGAAAATACCCACCCGAGCGCTCTGCACCAGCCAGTCAAGTTGAGGGATGGGATAGGTTGGAAGCAAAAGGAAGCATAGTTTTGCAATAGCGACCCAGAGAATCGCCATGATGATGTTAGCGGCTGGCCCTGCTAATGCAATAACGGCCATGTCACGAACTGGGTTTTTCAAATTTCTTTGATTAATGGGTACCGGCTTAGCCCAGCCAAATAGAAAAGAGGACTGCGTAAACAGCAGAAGTAATGGCACAATAACAGTCCCAACGGGATCAATATGCTTAAATGGGCTGAGGGAGGTTCTATCTAGAAAGAAAGCCGTTTTGTCGCCATACCATAACGCACAAATCCCGTGTGCAGCCTCATGCACTGTAATTGCAAACAAGCCAGGAATCAGCCAGATACTAAAATTGTACAGAAATGCGCTGACTTGAGCGTTATCCATCACTGGTAGTAGAAGTAGACTTGATTGACAGTGGTTAGTGCCAAGAGGTTTTGTTCGATGACAAGCTGGTCACGCTTTGAGACAGGGCCGATGATATACACCTTATTGTTGTTGGTGAGGATATGTAGATGAGAATGTGGCACACCTAGATTAGATATTTCAGACTTTACCTGGGTATTGACAGCAGAGTCAGCAGCTCGCTGGCGAGCGTCAATATTTTTACCAATGGTCAGATCTGTACGCAAATTCTTGACATTCTCAAAGCTACTCGCAATATTCAGGGCAAGTTGTATCGATGCCTCATCACGAACTTCACCAAGGATTAACAGATCTCCATGGTAACCCGCAACTTGAAGATGGGCCGTCTTCAACGCATCCTGGCTTAGCAGTGCAGCAAGCACTTCATGACTGAGTTTTTGATTATCATAGCGATAGGATCGGGTGGTCTTTTTTTCAACCGGTACAGAGGATTTATTTGCGTATTGTTGTACGGTACGAAGGTGTGCAGCCACAGCAGCATCGTAATCTGCTTCTCCGTAGTCACGCTGACAGCCTGACAACAGCAACGAGAGTGTAAGCGTTACAAGAGAAAAATAAAACATCATTTATGGACCTCAGCGGTTAGCGTACGCGATATAGCCGACCCCCGCAGCACCAAGCATGACTCCAGATGTGAAACCACAGCCACTGAGCATAGAAAAAGCAGTCAGTAAGCAGATTGTGTGTAGTATGCGCGTCAGTCGATTCATACAATCAGCTTAGCAAAATTGCAGGTGTCTGCCAAGCTGTTCGCAAAAAACAAATGGACTTGTCTGGTGATTTAGCCGATCTAGATTGTCACCGGTGGCAGGCAGTGTCATCACCAAATGCATCAGAAATCCAATGAATGCTGAGGTTGTTTAGCATAATCACCACAACGTCAAAGCGAGTGGAGCGGTTGCCGTAGAACGGATATTGTTGCAGAAACCACTCTGCAGTGCGAAGAATACGCTTTCTTTTGCTGATATCGACAGACGCTGTTGCATGCTCGTAGGTACCGGACGTCCTTGTCTTCACTTCGGTGAAAATGATGGTTTGTTGTGCACTGAAGATACAATCAACTTCTCCTGCGCGGCAGCGATAGTTTTTATCAATCAGATGATAGTGGTGTACCAGAACAAAATAAGAAACACATGCCCATTCACCAATTTGGCCGACAAGTTGTTGTTGAGACATGGTGGACCAGACATTATGATATCGATGCTATCATGTTCAAGATATCACCGCGATACAGGGTACATTGGTATCGCTACTTTACGTTCGGGACAATCTATCAAGGGTCGAGTCAAAGAAAAAGGCAGCAAGGCAATAAAGCGTTTTAAAACGCAGTGCATATCGTGAGAAAGGGCGTTAGCGTGAGAGCGGATTTGTGTCACAAAATGGTGGACTATTGAATCGCCTGATGAGCAATGCTACGCCATTGCTCTCGAATGGGGCCGTAGCGTTTATCAGTCGTGGCAACGCCATCTCTGAATACCATACGCGTCAACTCTCTTTGCACGGCGCCATCTGCATCTTTGGTCAAAATGCCATTGGCACCATGAATGAGGTAGCCATCAAGAAGTGACCATAGATAGCCTGTCTGCATGACCAGATAAGCATCGACCCCCAAGCCATAAAAGCGATGATGCTCAAAGTAATGGCCCGGATCTTCACGATGCAGTTTTTGCATCAATGAATGTGTGAGTGCACCAGCCGCAGGTCCGATGGATTGTGTGTGTGAAAGTGGCGTGTCAAAGAAGATGGCGTTAGATAGGTCTTTATTCTTTTGACGGTTATCAGTGCTGTATACTGAGGACGTGGTGAAGATCGGTAGTTCACCGGAGTAATGGTATTTCAATAAAGGCACCAATTGTCTTGCGTGTTTAGCATCTCCAGCGACAAAAATACTGTCAATATCTCGACGCTTATTCAAAGTGCTTTGCACATGATCACTGCTTTTGCCTTGTATGTAGTGGTGTCGCGCCGCGCTAGCATCTGTGCCAAGTGCCGAAGCAATTGCCCGGTTGAGGTCACCTGATAGTGCAGATGACTGTGCAACCACACCGCCATGGCGAGCGAACTCATCTGAAAAATCGTCCGCAATCGATTGTGATTGAGAAGACGTATCGGTAATAATCAGTGGATGAAGATAGCCGCCAAGTAGCATATCATTTGTCAGCTGGCTGGTCTCCTGCGCAGCAGATAGGCTGTATTGCGTCAGCTGAGGGCGTTGTGTTTTTGTGCGGTTCAATACCAGAGTAGGGACGCTGATGGTTTGTGTCGAAAGCAGTTCTTCTGTTTCTGGCTTTGTCAGTGGGCCAATGATGGCGTCGACCTTGTCGCGACCAACAGCATCATTATACAGATGTGATGCGTTTTTCCGACTGGTGTCATAAATACTGAGCGTCTGCTCCTGAGGTCTGGTTTCAAAGTAAGTTGCGAACAGGGCTTTTTGAATCAATTGTGCCGCTTTCTGGTTTTTTCCAGTAATAGGCAGCATCAGGCCAATGCGGCCTGCAGAAGTGGGTGCAAAGCTGGGGTCATCAACCGGCGCTTTGAGCAGTGCAGCAGCAGGGTGATCCACATAGGATTGACGCCATTGTCTGAGCGATAGCAGCGTATCTTGTGGTGAGCTAATCATTTTAGGATTTTGGGTTGGGTCCACAATAGCGCGCAGGGCTAACCAGCCCTGAATGGTTGGATCTGGATGTGCTGCGAGTTGCTTGATCTGAGCTGCATGCGCTAACTGGAGACTGCGCCAGGTGATGGCGAGAATGGCGCGTTGCGTTTTTGGTTGTTGCTCCGCCTGGCGATAAGCTTCCGTCGTGCTCAACATATAACTGGTGAAGCTGCCACGCTCAAAGAGATACCAGCTCAACAACATACGATAGCGGATAGGGTCCACCGCAGAGGTTTGTTGAAGATGCATCAGCGCTTGATGCGCCTGGGTAAATTGGCGCATACTTAAATTCTGTTGCGCCAGTAGGGCGTGTTTCTCAGCGTATTCATCGGCAGAGAGTTGATCAATTTTATCCAACAATATCTTGGCAAGTGCATATTGAGAATCCTTAGTCAGGCGTCTACTGATGGTCAAATACAACTGATTCTTGTCTGCTTGGCTCACATAACGAGTTTGCATGAAAAGGGTATCTAGATCCTCTTGGCTAACAAATGTTTGTTTCTCGACAGCGTGAAGGCTGAGTTTTTCAAAATTGGGATTATCGGTTTTAGTGGCGTTACTCGAAACTTTACAGCTGCAGAGAAGCAGTAGGGCACTCATAGCCGATAACAGCAGCATTGCACGACGCATGGTTGGATCCATCGGTAGGTATAGACTAAGATAAGGAATATCTTCGGCAAAGTCAAATCAGTATCGGTGCGCCAAGCGTCCAAAATAATACACGATTTAGCGCTTCAATTGGCACTGCTCATGCCGTATCATCAACTGTCGTAGTCGGGCCCATGGCGTACTGGTAAGTGGAGCGTCAGCGCGTAGCAATCTATGCATGGGCCTTCGGCTCAGGCTGAGTGGATCGCAGATCTCAGCGTTTCTCTTCCTGCGGCATTATGTTAAACTGTATACCCAAGACAATACGACAAACAGTCAAAATCAATAGGGAATTACCGTGGTAAAATCAAATGAATGTCAGCGAAAGTTGTATATTGTTGCAACCCCAATTGGTAATTTAGCGGATATCAGTCAAAGAGCGCTGGATGTTCTCGGAGAAGTAGATTGTGTGCTCTGTGAAAACACCGAACACAGCTTGCGGTTATTGCGCCATTTTAATATTCAGCCTAAATCCCTACAGAAACTGACAGATCACGAATCGCCAGAGCGGATTCAGCAGTATCTGCATCAAGTCGGCTCAGGTGGGATTGCGCTGATCAGCGATGCCGGTACCCCTCTGATGTGCGACCCTGGTCAACGGCTTGTACAAATTGCACATGATCAGGGCTTTGGGGTGATATCGGTGCCAGGGCCATGCGCGGTGACCGCTGCATTGGCTAATTGTCCTTTTCCGGTGGTTCCTTTTAGATTTCTAGGGTTTTTGCCGAGAAAGTCTGGTGAGCGGTCTCAAGTAATGGAGGCCTTGTCAACAACGCAAGACACGCTAGTATTTTTTGAAAGTCCACATCGTCTCATCAGCTGTTTACAGGATTGTCAACAGGCGTTCACTGCACAGCGTCAGGTGTTCGTGGTCAAAGAGCTCTCTAAGCGTTTCGAGAGCTTTTGGCATGGGTCTATCCAGAGCGTGCTGGATACGCTTAGTGGCGATAGCATACAGGGTGAATTTGTCGTTGTCATTTCTGGGGCGGAGAAGCGGGCAGCAGATTCAGTGGCGCCCACCATCGATCTAGATGAGTGCCTGCAGGCGCTCTTAAAAAACGGAATATCGCCTCACAGCATTGTCGAGATGGTCAGTCCAATCACAGAAGTACGTAAAAACGCCCTTTACAAACGATTACTAGCGCTCAAGGATGGCGACTAGCGTCATACGGCGTGATATATCAAGCATCGCGGCTTTGAGGTCGCTTTATGGTGCTGACGCCTTATGATGAGCATCTTCACCGGCGCGCGACGCTGCATCATCTGTAAGCAGAGGCTCCATCAAGACATGCGCTGGATTGGTCCGGCTGGGAGGTGTGTTGTTTAGCGCCATCGTTTGGTGATCAAGAGGTAAAGGCTCCGCCAAGCAACATTGGCTTTTCTGTATGGTGTCCTGCAATACTGTGAAATCGTGATTGAGTAGAGTATTCGGTGAGACTGGTGGGGTGCTGTCTGGAGAATATAGGTCGCCATGTTGGGTGAAATTAAGCTCGTCATCATCTGAGTATGCAGGCGATGTCGATCCACTGCGAGCTTTCACTGGGCTGATGCAAACCGTGCATTGCTCGAGAGCCTGCTTATTGAGTACGCTACTATGCATGCTTTTTTCTGAGGTCTGCTGTGCAACGGCGTTGGACGCGAGCGTCGACATCATGGATTCAAGTAAGACTGTGCCAGCAGACTGTAGGCAATCATATCCGCTTGAGGACAATTGCTGCAGTAGGGCTGGTCCGTCGGTATGGCCGAGTTCTGCAAAATACGAAACTTGTTTTGGGTCCACGGAACGGGTGCCTATTTTAGACCAACGGATCGAGCGTTTGAGTAAAATATCATCACAACTACAATCAAAGTGGCCTGCAATACCAAAATCTTTAAAAATGAAGGCATGATAATAAACGACAGATGTCTCATGGCCATCGATCAGTGATTGAAAATGCGCTTTCTGAGACTCTAGCCGTTGATTGATTTGTTTCTGTACATCGTTTTTGTATGTAAGCATGTCATGGTCACTGGATGCAGACAATCGAAGATCAAGTTGAATCGATAAACAGCGACACAATACAAACAAATCATCAGCAGAAAAATGGTAGGATCTCTCTGCAAGCTGGGCCAATCCAGATAAAGGTTCCGAGGTTGCGGTTTTACATTGGTTACCAGAGTGCATTATCGACATGCATTCATCAATGCAGTGCTCATCGATTGCTCGAATGCGCTCAATAAGACCTTGATCACGAAAGAAATGGTCTTTTTCAAAAAGCCCATCGCCTGATGTGACGTCCGCGTTTTTATAGATACATAACAAGAATAGTCGTAAAATTGGCGCCATGATCCACTGGACGGCGTCTACGTCATAATGACCAAGTTTTATGGCCAGAGAGGATGGTGATGTCATCGTCTGGCCATAGTAAGCTGAAAACAACTGCGTCAACAACAGAAGTGGTTGTTTATAAATACCGCCGTGACTGGTTGTCGTTATTTTCTCTTGCGAGATCAGCTCAAAAAGCTGCAGGCCAAGAACAGCTGGTCCGCAATAGCCAATATTATGAATGATAGTTGTCGGTTCCTGCCCCAATGGCAAAGCGGCAGTAGTATTCAGGGCCTGGGCACTGATTGGAAGGGGAGTGAGGTTCGGAAGTGACAATGGCGATGCGTTGGTGGACTCGCAAGATGTTGAAGCAATGATGCATCGAGGTCCATTGGGCGGTAAGTGCTTAGCTATTGTTGGCGAGGGCGATCTGGCCTGCTGAGGTGGTGGCGCAAGGCTACCTGTTTCTAGTAATCGGTTGGTAAACCGTATCGCAACACGAGATGCACTGTGCACGGACTGGCTCCATTGATTAAGTTGTTCAATGTAAGACGGATTTACAGGTGTGGAAATTTCGCTGGTTGGGGGTGTGGTGTCAGCGGTGCCGCTTGCTTTCATAAGCCCCTCATATGAGCCATATGACTGTGCACGTGAACGTCTGTGTGTTGTCATGCCCTTATTCTAGCACGAGCATCTCGGCAAACACAAGAAACATCGGTAACGAGGCCGTCATCAAGGGTTAGTGGAGCTTATTGCGATTGCGAAATTGACGTGCACGGCGTTATGATATTTTTCATCAATTAGCCGATGTAGGTCATTGGATTGCTGGGAAGTTTTTGCTACAATATAATAAGTGTTGGTCAGGCAGTTGCTGGTGAAAGCCAGAGGAAAGTCCGGGCTCCAAAGAGTAGAGTGCCAGGTAACACCTGGGAGGTGAAAACTTACGGAAAGTGCTACAGAAACAAACCGCCCGCGAGGGTAAGGGTGAAAGGGTGCGGTAAGAGCGCACCGCAGCTTTGGTAACAAAGCTGGCTAGGCAAACCCCACTCGGAGCAAGATCAAGTAAAGGTCGCACATGTGACTCGCATTTGACCTGGGTAGATCGCTTGAGGCTGGTGGTGACATCAGTCCCAGATAAATAACTGTCCTCGACAGAACCCGGCTTATCGACCAACACTAACTGATTATCAGATCAGAGAGCAAGGGAATGGTTGGGCACGATTTACTAACATCAATATCGCTAATATACGCAGGTGCAGCCATTGTCGCTACGTTCGCGCTATTCTCACGCCAGTCACTCGTCATTGCCTATATTCTCCTCGGTATGGTTATGGGGCCCTTCGGTTTCAAGCTGGTCAGTGACGACAATTTGATACAAGACATTGGTCATGTCGGTATGATCTTTCTTTTGTTTCTTGCTGGGCTGCACTTGGATCCAAAAAACTTGTTGTCCATGCTTCAGCGCGCCGTGTTCGTGACCGTGTTTACCTCCGTCGCGTTTGCTTGTATCGGTGTTGGGGTGGCATATAGTTCTGGATTTTCAATGATGGATTGTGCGCTAGTCGGTGCTGCCATGATGTTTTCTAGTACGCTACTGGGGTTGAAGTTATTGCCCAATAGTCTATTGCACGGACAACATATCGGTGAAGTCATCATCAGCATTCTTCTGATTCAGGATTTAATTGCGATTTTAACGCTGATAGTGCTGCAGACATCTGGGCATGAGTCTCTCTCAACAACGCATCTCGTCAAGGTGTTTCTCTCGGTGCCGCTGCTGGCGATGTATGCTTTTTTCATTGAACGATTCTTCCTGTCAAAGCTATTCAATATGTTTGAGTCGGTTCGAGAGTATCTCTTTATCACCAGTGTCGGTTGGTGCTTATTGGTTGCACAAATCGCCACATGGATCGGTCTGAGTCATGATATAGGGGCATTTATTGCCGGTGTTACCATCGCTACTGGTAGCGTGTCAAGCTACTTGTCAGAGTGCTTTAGTCCGCTAAGGGATTTTTTTCTTGTGCTGTTTTTCTTTGCCATCGGTGCAAATCTCAACATTTGGACACTGCCGAATATTATGGTACCAGTCATCGTGCTCACGTTTGCCATCATGGTTGCCAAGCCATCCCTTTATTGGTGGACCTTATCTCGTTCAGCAGATGAGGCTGATATTGGTTGGGAGGTCGGTGTGCGACTGGGGCAAGCCAGTGAGTTTTCTATTCTTGTTGCGCAAGTTGCCGGTCAGTCACGCTTGATCTCGCCAGAGGCGTCAGGGATTATTCAGGCAACCACAATTCTGAGCTTTGTGATCTCATCCTACTGGGTGACGCAGCGATTCCGCACGCCTGCGATGATCAAAAAACCCGTCGACGATTAGATGGCGGTTGCGTTGATTTGCGTTGTCGCGCAATCTAAGCAATCGAACACTTGCACACACCATTACGCCGTAATTGTTGTGCTTTTGCGATCAAAAATAACTTGCAAACTTGGACAATATTCTCTACATTCATGGTATCAACAATTTGCAAAAAAACTGAATGTCCGACCAAACATGTGCAATAGACCCCACTGAGTTAGAGGAGTGGCAATCGTCTATAGACGATATTATCGGTCGCTACGGGCTACACGGCGCCAAGCAAGTCATCCAGCAAGTGGTGAACCATGTCAAGCAGCAAGGCCAGCTCACGTTGGAAACGACGTCAAGTCATCTGAATACCTACGACCAATCCTACGATACGCAGATACCGGACGATCTAGCGCTTAGTGAACAAGCAGAAAAGTTTATCTTATGGAACGCAATGGCCATGGTCGTGCGCGCCAACCAAATGCACAGTGAGCTTGGCGGACATCTGTCCACTTATGCATCGAGCTCAATGTTATACCGAATCGCATTTGATTATTTCTTTAAGGGTGATGATCAGCACACAGGCGATCTGGTGTACTTCCAAGGCCATGCATCGCCAGGGATATACGCACGGTCCTTCCTTGAAGGGCGACTAGACGAGCATAATTTGTCAAGATTTCGTCAAGAAGCTCTGGACGAAAAAGGGCTCAGTTCGTATCCGCACCCATGGCTAATGCCCACCTATTGGCAGTTCCCAACAGTGTCAATGGGATTAGGGCCTATCCAGGCCATCTATCAGGCTTACTGGCAACGCTATTTAATGGGTCGCGAGTTCGCTAACAACGATCGTCTGGTTTGGGCATACTGCGGCGACGGTGAGATGGACGAGCCAGAGTCAACGGCTGCCTTGTATCTGGCCAGTAGGGAGAAGTTAGACAACTGTATTTTTGTGGTCAACTGTAACTTGCAAAGACTAGATGGTCCTGTGCGAGGCAATGGGCAAATCATCAGCGAGTTAGAAGCACAATTTACAGCCGCTGGCTGGCGCGTGATCAAGGTACTCTGGGGTTGTGGCTGGGATAAGCTCTGGCAACTTGACACAGAGGGGGCGCTGCAAGCTGCCCTTGCCGACCTTGTCGATGGTGAGTATCAGGCGCTTTATGCGCAAGGTCCACAGGCATTACTCGATCACTTAAGTGCTCAGTCACCAAGTTGCCAAGCGATTTGTGCGCAACTATCAGCACACGAAGTCAGTCAACTACTTCCTGGTGGACATGATCCCATCAAAGTCTACACTGCATACAAGCATGCAACTGAGCGTACTGGCAAGCCAACAGTGATATTGGCGCATACGATTAAAGGTTTTCAGCTAGGGCAAAAGACGCATTCACGCAACATTGCCCACAACAAAAAGAAGATGGCTTCGGATGACCTCTCTGAGTATGCCAACTACTGTAAAATACCAATGACCAAAGCAGCAATCGAAGATGCTGATTTCTACCATCCAGGAAATGATGCACCAGCAGTGCGTTTTCTCCAAGCGCGTCGTCAGGCGTTGGGTGGGTATCTTCCAAAACGACAACCATCCACCACCAAGCTGCCAGTCCTGCCAGATGCCATTTGGTCAGGCATGCGCGAGTCCACAGGAGATAAGCAGGCATCAACAACAATGGCATTTGTTCGCATGCTCAATATGATGCTGCGTTGCGAGCCGCTAAAGCCATTCATTGTTCCAATCGTTGCAGATGAAGCGCGTACATTTGGTATGGAGGGTTTATTCAAGAAAATCGGTATCTACGCCAGTGCAGGCCAGCAATACCAGCCAGAAGACACCCAAAGCATCATGCGCTACGAAGAGCGCGCAAATGGTCAGTTGCTCCAAGAGGGTTTGACTGAAGCAGGGGCGCTATCAGCATGGATAGCGGCTGCAACATCATATGCCACGTCCAATCAGCCAATGCTGCCCATGTATATTTTTTATTCAATGTTTGGTTTCCAGCGTGTTGGAGACTTACTGTGGTTAGCGGGCGATATTCGCGCTCGCGGGTTCCTACTTGGGGCGACCGCTGGGCGAACCACGCTGGGTGGCGAAGGCTTACAGCACAACGATGGCCAAAGTCTCGTCATGGCTTCTTTAATCACAAACTGTATCAGTTATGATCCGTGTTTCCATTACGAGCTCGCGACCATCATGGCGCATGGCGCCAAGCGCATGGGCGTTGACTGTGATGATGTCTTCTACTACATCACGTTGATGAATGAAAACTATCATCATCCAGAGATGCCAGAGGGTGCAGAAGAAGGGATCATCAAAGGAATGTATGTATTGCCCAATCAGGATGAAAACCCAGATATTCAGTTGCTAGGTAGTGGCACCATATTGCGTGAAGTCATCAGTGCTGCTGAGCAGTTACGTGCGCATGGGATACGTGTTCGCGTGTACAGTGTGACCAGCTTTACCGAGCTTGCAAGAGAGGCCAATCAGCATCAGCGTCAAGCAATACTTACTGGTGAAGCGACCGCCAGCTATCTCGAATCGCAGCTGCTTGAAGATGTGCCAGTGCTCGCGGCTACTGATTATGTTCGAGCCTATCCAGATCAGATCAGGCAACATGTCAAAAGTCCCTATGCAGTGCTTGGTACTGACGGTTTTGGTCGAAGCGACAGTCGCAGCAATCTACGGGCTTTCTTTGGTGTAAACGCTGAAAGTATTTTGCTACAGAGCGTTGTGCACCTTGAGCAAAGTGGCCACGCAAAAACCAGTGAACTACTGAGTACACTGCGCGGTCAAGTGACTGATGAGCAAGTGAATAGAGATCCAACACGCGTATAAGAGAGAGATGTCATGGCGAATGAAACGATAAAAATACCTGATCTTGGTGGAGTTGATGAAGTAGTAGTACTCGAGATACTGGTCAAGGTCGGTGACGAGGTGTCTGTAGACCAGCCGCTGATGAGTCTCGAGTCAGAAAAAGCAAGCATGGATGTGCCATGTGATCGTGTCGGTACAGTGAGTGAAATCCTTCTCAAGCCAGGTGATAAGGTGCGCGAAGGCGATGATTGTGCACGGCTCACTACGCAAGCAGCCACAGAGGCGATGACTGAAAAGAGTGCGCCTACCAAAGTAGACTCGCAACCCTCAACAACCACGCCATCACAAGTAGCGGTCGCAAAACAGCCGCAATCCATTTCGACCACAGTTAAACCGTTGCATCCGATTGCGCAAAAATCCAGTAGCGAATATTCAGCTGAAAAAGCCTATGCATCGCCAACAGTCAGACGATTGGCGCGCCAGTTAGGCATTGATTTACAGGCGGTGCCAGCCACTGGCCCGGCGGGTCGAGTGACTCAAGACGATTTGGTAACGGTTGTGCTTGCGCGACAGCAGGTATTACCTAACGCGACAACGGCAGCACCATCGACAAGCTGGCAAGATCCAACAAAATTTGGGCCATGCGAACCCAAAAAACTCGGTAAAATTAAGAATGCCACCGCAAAAGCGATGACGCAGTCTTGGGCTAACGTGGTTCATGTTACACAGTTTGACCGTGTTGATATCACCGAGCTTGAGGCATATCGTTGCGAGCATAAAGACGCGTTGAAGGCACAGTCAATTCGCCTGACCATGCTGGCATTCAACATCAAGGCATTGGCTCCTGCACTCAAAAAGCATCCAAACGTCAATGCTAGCTATCAACAAGCGGAAAAAACCCGTTGGGAAAAAGGGTATTATCATATAGGGTTTGCAGTAGATACGCCGGGCGGATTAGTGGTTCCAGTTATTCAGAATGTCGATCAGCTAAGTGTGATTGCGATCGCAAAACAATTGGCTGATCTAAGTCAGAAAGCACGCGCAGGGGAGCTAACCCCCAGAGACATGACCGGCGCAAGCTTCACGGTGTCAAGCTTAGGTGGCCTGGGTGGTGAGTTCTTCACGCCGATTGTCAACCAGCCACAGAGCGCTATTCTCGGCATCAGTCGAGCCGAACATCAGCCCATCTGGGATGGCAAAACATTCAATCCTAGACTGATGCTGCCATTGTCTCTCAGTTATGATCATCGTGTGATCGATGGTGCGGAGGCCATGCGTTTCCTCAATGATTATATGTCAGAGCTTAAGACGCTGGTGCAATTGGACCTCAATGCATCGTCATTGTAGTCGCTTACTGACTTCTACGTGTGTTCGCTTTACGAGTATGTGTAGTGTTTTTTGGCGGTCGCCGCGTCAGTTTTTTTGGCAATTGTAGGCCTTCAAATCGATTAGCCTCGATCACCTCTTTGGTAACAGATGACAATGCGTCAGGCGACAACTGTGGTTTATTATCGACAGCGATGTTGTTCAACAAGCGCTCCATGCATCCTGCAATTTCTCGATCGGCCAAAAGCGGATCTGACCGACCAACACGTAGGGTTTCATTCAACGATTGCTCTTGTATGAATGTCCAGGTCGTCAGCGGGACAGGATTACGAAATCGAAAGGCATATGAAAACGGAGATATGATCAATCTGGTTGCCATAAATAATGGTGTCGTGGTAATCATGCCCAGAAGCTTGAGTGTTGAACTCACACGAAACCCTGGTTGAAAATCAAGGTAGGCAGTACGCACACTTTGCATTTCCATAAGCTTTAAATCACGAAGAATGTCTAACTTATTGGAGCTAGGTAGGTAATTAATTTTATTCATAAATCGTTCGATGATGCGCCGATGGGCTGAAGGCGTCGAGAGATAATCGTGCATTTCCATATTGCGGTGGCATATATCTTGGACTAGTGCTCTATCATGAATAGGTGGTTTGTCAAAAAGGGCTTTGATTCCTAATAGATGCTTAAATGTTTTGCTCGCAACTAAGAACGGGTTGAGGAAGGTGTGCATGCCAAATCCTATCTTTTCTCGGCAGATAAAGTCACGAAAGCTTTCCTTAGGGATATCAAAAAAAAGGTTAGCGAACGGACGGCGGGAAAAGCCAAAGATACGTCCTCTTGTGAAATGATAATTGGCCATGCCGAAATCAATACGTGACACCTCAAGTTCATGATTACGACGTCTGATCACAAAATTACCTGGGTTCACATCATGATCGGCAACAAGGTGTGAAAAAGAGAGCTCTTCAAGAAGGCCCTGAAAGATCGGTTGATTAAGTGAAAGGCCGTGAAAATCGTGATCATTTTCATGCTTCAACACAAAAAGGGTTGCCAATTGGTTTAAGTCATCTCGCTCAATCATATTTTCCAATTTAATCCCAGTAATACCCTCTATTAATCTACCTCGATCAGGGATTTTCTCGACAATAGCAATCTCATCTTCCGCATCGAGCTGGAAGTTTTTGTATCGATCACGTAGTTTATCAATATCAATATCAAGTTGGTGCTCTTTGATTAAGCGATCGTCAATATCGAGCGACTGAATACAATCGCGCACAAAGCCACTTAGCGTATTGATCGTATCGGGTAAGTATTGTGAAGCAATGATGGTTTGTCCATCGTGATCTGCAAAGACTGTTGATGACGGATGCACAGCAGGCACGATTGGGCTATCATCATCTTCGAGGGTCTCGGAGATACAGTCAACGACAAGCTCCGCTGTATTGTCATTGAGTTCTTCTCGTTGAATAGCGCGCACATCAAAGAAACCTTTCGATACAATTTTCGATGGGTCTTTTTTAATCTGATAAGTCGTTGTGCCTCGCCATACAAAATTAGCAGATGATTTCGAGGGTGTGTTCCGGGCGTTTTTCAGAGAGGTGTTCACAAAGTCTATCAAGTCAGTGAATAACTCGTGTTGTCGCGAAGATTCACTGTTTTTCGATGGGTCAGGGTTTATGTCAAAGGCAAGACTACCTGATTTCCCTCCGGTGTGACTACCGCGAACTTTCCGATGCCGGTAACCAAGTGCAACAATTTCGCCTTGTAATGCCTCGCGTGTAGCAGTACATGGATTGGCTGCGTATCTTTCAACACATTCACGAAGCGATTTTTTTTCAGAGTCAGTAATTGGTAAAGCTGGCATAAGTACACAGTCATATTGTTATACTTGTTTTATAGTCCAGAATCTTGAATTTGTCAGGGATTTAATACGGACGATATGGGTAAGCAGGGACGGGTAGGGGATCTGAGGATTGAATAGAAGATGAACGGCGACACAGTTATTACAACGCTTACGACCGTCGCGACATTGCAAATTAAATAAAAAGGAGGGTTATTTTTCGATGAGTGTACCAAAAGCCGCAGCAAGGCCTTGGTCTCCCTCAATAGATAACTTTCCTTGCATAAAAGCAGAAAAAGGATCGAGCTCACCACTGTCAATTGCCTGCATCACAGCCACCGTAGACTCCATAGTCAGGTCAGCAGGGCCATCGTCGTTGGTGACGATGTTCGTATCAGCAGTACCATCTACAAAGACGACGCCTGCGTCACTTAGTATGAGTTTTACTTTGTGTCTGAACGGCGGTTTGCCAGCAACACGGCTGGCAATGTTATCAGTCGCCTTTTGTAGTCTTTCACTAGCGGTCATAATAGCAGAGCGCTTAATTACCGCTAAGTGTATCTTCGAGTACCTTAGCGAGTGATAAATCACCATCAATGGTCAGTAGCCCTTGCTCAACAGCTTTATCGCCAGCCAGCTTGCCTTCGCCCATTTGCGTAAAGGTATCTACAGTCAGAACAACAGTCATATCAGCATCATGATTATCATTTGATATGGCGATTTTCTTGCCTGTACCGTCGATCATGATCACGCCGTCGGTGCCAAAGTCTAGCTTGACTTTCTTGCCAAAGCCAGCCTTCTCTTTTGAAGTTTCTGTAAAATCTTTAGTGATCGTTGTCACTGCGGTGGTTGGTTTTGATTTAGCCATGGTTTTATCCTAGGATTGTTTACTAATCATAATAATAGTACATTAATCATCAACTGTCAGTTTTTTTTCGTAGTTTTTATCTACAAACGAGCTGGCAAACCCACATGGTTTATGCATAATAAAGACAGATCACAAGTTGGGAAACAGCATGGATAGCGATTGTCTAGTGTTAGGTGCAGGGCCTGGTGGCTATGCTGCTGCCTTCAGGGCAGCGGACCTAGGCATGCGTGTGACGCTTGTTGAACGCTATGAAAGTCTTGGTGGCGTTTGTCTCAACGTTGGCTGTATACCATCAAAAGCATTACTCCATGTTGCAGAGCTCATCAATGGGCACCAATCTTACGAGCATTTTGGACTAGAGTGCCCAAAACCAACAATCAACAAAGACAAACTTCTACAATTTAAGGGTAATCTTGTCAAGCAGTTGACAAGTGGCTTGCGCTTTCTCGCGAGCAAGAGAAAGGTTGACGTGCGGCATGCGGTTGCAAAATTCACTGGGCCAGATACGGTTCAACTAATGGATAGTCAAGGTAAATCGACCAATCATCAGTTCAAGCATTGTATCATCGCAACCGGTTCGCGGCCCATTAAGCTTGGTTTTTTACCTGACGACCCACGCATCATTGATTCAACGGGTGCACTGAATTTGCCAACCACAAAAGGCCGCTTGCTCATCATTGGTGGTGGTATCATAGGTTGCGAGATGGCCACGGTGTACCAAGCACTTGGTATGCAGGTCACTATTTGCGAAATGTTGCCTCAGATCATGACGGGTGCTGACAGCGATCTGGTGGCGCCGTGCCAGAAACGATTGGAAAGCCATGGGATTGAAATCCACACCAACACCAAAGTAAAGCAGGTCATTGCACAAAAAGAGGCTTTGAAAGTGACCATTGAGCAGCCTGATGGAACAGAGGCAATCACCGATTTTGACCTTATTTTACAAGCGGTAGGCCGACAGTCCAACGCGGACCAACTCGGACTAGAGGCGTGTCAAGTGATGACAGATGATCATGGGTTTATCCAGGCCAATCCGAGGACTATGATGACTACGAACCCTAATATACGTGCGATAGGGGATATCATTGGTGGCTATATGTTGGCCCACAAAGCGACTGCACAAGGCAGAGTTGCGGCTGAAATGATTGCTGGACAACAAGTGGTTTTTGATGCACAAGTCATACCATCTGTCGCCTACACGGACCCCGAAGTCGCCTGGGTTGGATTGACTGAGACGCAAGCAAAAAAAGAAGGCGTGGTCTATGAGCGTGGCGTGTTTCCGTGGAAAGCCAATGGGCGATCATTATGCCTAGGTCAGGATGACGGCCTAACCAAAATTCTTTTTGACCCAAAGACGGATCGTGTGCTTGGCGGGGGAGTCGTAGGTGCCAACGCGGGTGATTTAATTGGTGAATTGGCGTTGGCAGTTGAAATGGGCTGTACAGTAGCTGATATCGCGCTAACCATTCATCCTCATCCCACATTAGTTGAGACCATTGGGCTAGCCGCCGAAGTGGCTGAGAAAACAGTAACAGATTTATATGTTGGTTAAGTACAATGAGAGAGCATGACCAGACAAACAGAAATATGAGGAGAAAGTATGGCCAACGCAATTAAAATTGACATTGGAATTGGGGAGTTAGTAGACAAGATTACCATTCTGGAAATCAAGCGTGCTCGGATCAAGTCGCCTGAAAAGCTTAAGAATATAGAACACGAGCTATCTTTACTCAACAATGTCAAGGCACAACTTATTCAAACGACTGAGAGTGATTTGCTCGAAGAGGCATTGAAGCAAATCAATGAAAGGCTCTGGGATATAGAGGATTCCATCCGCCGCTGCGAGTCAAAAAAGCAATTTGATGAGACATTCATTGAGCTTGCACGGGCTGTTTATTTTACCAACGACAAACGCAGTGATATCAAGCGGCAAATCAATCAGCTGCAAGGCTCACAAATTATTGAAGAAAAAAGCTACGAAGATTATGCTTGATTGGGTAAACTGAGATCAAGACAGAAGAGTCCATTCAGTAACTCAACTTCAGCGCCCCTACGACGCGATGAGATTATAGGCTGTTATTGACGTCACAAATCGCTACAAAACAACGGTCTCTTGCACAGTGTCTATGTAAGCAAGAATATCCTCAACAGAAATGGTAGATAAGCCGCTGGCACAAGCAACCTGATATCTATCCTTGATTCTGGCGTTTTCTGCATAGTCGCTTCGTTGAAAAATTACAACGCCTCGCGTACCACAATATGACAATAGATGGGTAGGCCCAGAGTCGTTGCCCACAATCAGTTGGGTATGCGCTGCAAGACTAGCCAACTGAGATATGGATAAGACGCGCTCACCATCGAGGAGGCATGTTGCAGGGAATGCATCAATCATTGAGCGCTCATCGGGCCCAGGTGCCCACGCGACACAATGTCCTCTGTTTTGAAGTCGCCGGGCAAGTTCTGCATAGTAAGGCCACCGTTTTTCTGGATGGTTTGCCGAGGCACCTGGTAAGAGTAAAATAAAAGGCGTAGTGATTTTTGCTTGAGCCAAAATGGCCTTGACGGGCGACTGTAGCCAGCCCCACTGAGGCCTATCTATATGATGCATCGGTATGTTTGCACTGGCAAAAATCTCCTGGAATGACACCAAGTAACCTAGAGTCGCGCGACCAAACCACTGCACTGGACGAAGAAGATTGTAATAAAGCACCGTACGGCTGCTATTTTGTAAATCAATGACGCAGTCATACTGCGCGCGTCGAAGCTTCATCATCAGACGTACCAAGTAAAGTAGATGCCAGCGTGGCTGTCGCGTATCAGCCACGATTTGATCAATGCCTGGATGGTTTACAAACAGCTGACCATAGAGTGGTTCAGTCAAAAGGCTGACATGATCATGCTGATGATGGTTGCAGATGTCGCGAATCGCGCCCTCAGCTTGTACCAAGTCGCCCAATGCGCCATGCTTGATAATGAGTATTTTTTTCATTGGTTATTCATGAAAATCTACAATAAGTGTACTGGAATCACATAAAGCACGCAATAGAGTGCTCGCGACCCGGTATTGTGGCACGGCCATAGATCATGCAATCTAAATGCATACATGACTGATGGGCCAAGAACAGGAATGCTAACCAAGGGTGCTAAAGATCAAAGCCGTCAGATTTGTCTGGAAAAGTGAGTAACGGTTCAGTAAGTGAGATCATAAATCGGTTGCTGGGGACGGATCGTTGTCAATTATGTGATCAGCAACGAAGTGGTCAATACGCGATATGCGATCTTTGCTACAACCATCTCAGGCAGCATATGCTCATAGGTCGTCAAATAAGGGCAACAACATATCATGATCCATGTCCAATCACGCAAGCCGCCTCGCGACACCATTCACTTTTCCAGCATGAGGGTCTAGCGCGGCAAATGCTGATTAGTTTAAAATACAACCACGCTTTGTGGACAGTGCCAATCCTGGGAGACATGCTTGTAGAGGCAATGAGGGTGACTGGCGATGATCAAGCATTGGTTATGCCGATACCAATGCACTGGCGTCGACGTGCTCAGCAAGGGTATAATCCTCCGGGATTATTGGCGCGGTGGGTAGCGCGTAGCCTCAGAGTGCCGATGCGTGCTCGTACGCTTGTACGTTTGCAGCACAAACCGCCACAACAGTCACTCAGTCGCGAGGAACGTTTATCGAATATGGTCGGGTGTTTTGCACTAAGGGGTCGCTTGCCACGGAAAGTAACCGTCATCGACGATGTTTATACAACTGGAGCAACCCTGAGGGAGGCTGTAGCTACATTGAATCGAGACAATATCGAGGTTTCAGCTTGGGTCATTACACAGACTGATGTGTCCACGGTGCCCAGTACATGAGACCGTCAAGGCATGGGATGAGTAGACTAGTGATGCATATCAACACGTGACTGCAGCAGTTCAACAAGCGCGGTGGGTTGATCAAGCATGAGCGCGTGGTGAGCATGAGGTAGTAAGATTGTCTGGATCTGTGGATAATGGCACGAGATTGTATTAACGGCCTCAGCTGTGCATATCTCAGAGTGTTGTCCATAGATTAAGTCGCATATTGGGAATGTGAATGTCTCTGGTCCAGGCGGCAAGTCAACACTGGTAAATTTTGCAAACAAATTGATGTCTGCTTGCCAACGGTAGCCTTCGTGGGTTAGCGTGATCGACTGTTCTGCAACAAAGCGAATAATCGGGGCATGATAATGGGGTTGCTTGGGTATCAGTTTGAATCGTTGAATAAGCGCCTGCGCATCCCGAAAAAACGTTTGAATTCGATGTTTTTTAAGATCCTGACGTAATTGCACGCGTGATTGGGTGATGTCAGGCGGGTCGAGCAAACATAAATAGTTCACACGGTTAAATCGGGTGCGGCAATACCAAAAGGCAACTCGGGCGCCAAGGCTATGTGCAACCAGGGATATGGGCTGCGAGTTGAGCTGGGATGTAAAGCTATCGAGCTCATCGATGAAGTCCAATAATTGATACTGATCACGCCAGTCACTAAGGCCATGGCCACTAAAATTGAGGGCACAAACATAATACTGGTCCGTGAAACTAGGGGCAATATGCGCAAACCATGCCGCATTTGCAAGCCCGCCGTGTAGAAAGATCATCGGAGGCTTGTTCGGATTCCCCCAGGCAAGATAAGTGAGTGCATGGTTTTTATGTATAAAGCGATGAACGCTGGGCTTTTTCTGCAATGCTTGATCAAACCAGTTCAACAACGATACAGACATAATTTGACATAAAAGTATAATCTTATTGGAAGCCTGCCTCATGTGTTGGGTCAAGGTCAAGAAATAACCGATAACAAGTTTGGATTTGGTGTAGTCAATTGAAAACTATGGCTATTTGTGGTAAAATATAGCGGCTTAAAAAGCTCAATAACAACAATGAGAACTGCATATGTCAAGTTACAACATCGAAGCACATCCTTACAGCCCCAAGAGCCAACAGGGCGGCATAGTGTCGACCAGTCCTATAACAACAATACGAAAAGGTCGCTTAAATGCAAGAGCGGCTTGCACACCTGACGAACTCCGAGAATACATGGAGGCGATTATCGTCGCACAAAAGAGCGATGTTTTTAGACTGGGTTGTGTTGGTATTCCAAATGGCTGTGATAAGGCGTCGCTCGATGAGCTTTCCAAAGAAATGCAAGCAAAGCAGCGCAGCTTAAATGCGTTTATTAAACAACAAAGGGGACATTGGCCAATAAGCATGACATTCTACACCAGCCTTCAGTCAGCCTATCGCACAAAAAACCTCAGCGATTTGGAGAATTATCTCAATGTGCTTGAAGTCATCAAATCCAACTACCAGCGCGACATGGGTGGGGAAGCCCTACTTGAGATTGAGGCAGTAAAAGTAGAATTGCTACTTAAACTTGGTCGTTATGGTGAGGCGCTGGATACGACCAATAACGCACTGATACACTGGCCGCACGATGAATTTCTGTTATACAGCAAAGCGCAGGCACTGATACAACGACCTGATTACTCGTTTTTATTTTTTGGAACCAGCAAGCGTATAGATCTCGAAGATGCGCAGTCAATACTGAAAGAATTTGGCGGAGCAACTGAGAATGTCGCACTTTACCAAGCAAAGCATGATCTGACATGGGCCCAGTACTACTGTAAATTGGCAGCACAGATAACGGCGCCAGCCAACAAGGCCGAATGCTATCGTATGGCTGAAGCATCAGCACGACGTTTACAGAGGGGCTCAATATATGAGGCTGAAGTGATGGCTGTATGTAATCAGTGTGGTGTTGAAAACACGCATAATGAGAAGTCATTGCTCAGTTGCCGATAGCTAATCAGCATCCGTGGGCCAAGCAAAACAGGCTCGCCAGATAGACACGAGCGAACGGATGGCCAGGGAAAAGGAATTTGCTGCTGGAATGTTTGCCATAACGTCAAACCATGCCACTTGCACCACGATTCGAAGTAGGTCCATAGTCGATAAAATAGTAATGTGCGCTCGTGAAGGCTGAGTAGGCTGACTTGATCGCCAATCTCTGGGCTACGGCATTGGCTTGCGTCGTGCTTATCATTGACGCAGCTAAGAAGGCGTTTGAGCAGTCTGTCGACCGTGCGCGATGCAGTAATCGGTTCGATATCAACAGCACATGGCCTGTTTTGAATCATCCAAACGCTTAACTGGCGACAGTGGCTGACGCTAATATGGCATCGTTCCACAGGACGTGTTCCTGAGTCAGCCGTTTGCATAACCACTGGCTTGCCGCGGCCGCTCTTTTGTATCAAGAGTTGACTACGACAGAGACGGTATTCCACTGCAACAGCGTCAAGAATTTTATCATAGACCATAACAGAGCGTGCACGCCGATCCACCGCTGAGCGCGTGGAGGTGGCCGGCCACCAGTGT
The DNA here is from genome assembly GCA_002722435.1 of Legionellales bacterium. GTDB lineage: Bacteria > Pseudomonadota > Gammaproteobacteria > Comchoanobacterales > Comchoanobacteraceae > UBA7916. The sequence goes on from PBLX01000058.1 coordinate 26,923, forward strand.
TGATGAATGGGTGCGGACGATTGCATAATCATTAAGCACAATGCATGTAAAAATCAGCACATTAGCAGAATACAGTGTCGAGATCAATGAATTCGTCGAGATGACAGGGGTGCGCTTTATCTTTGATCTAACAAGGCGTCGGACTGAATGCAGCCACTACCTATGGGATCAATCCAGGCAAGAGTACTGAAAATAACAATGGCTCGCATTGAGCGTTAGAACCAATCCGTCAACGCAGTGCAAATACCGCGTGTCGATATTGTCGGTAACATTGGGTATGCAGATATCCGAGTTGGCAAGCAGAAAAAATCCCATAACTGATCACTAAGCCAAGCGCACCAACATAGGATGTCATTATCAGACCGCCGATAAGCAAGACAAGGTAAAATAGGAGGTTGAGCATACCTGTTCGACGGGTCTCTTCATGACTGGCGATCACAAGATGCTTCAAGGGCCGATGGAAACTGCGTATTGTCGTGGCGACAAGCATGCCTGTAAATAGTCCATAGGTAGATGGGCCATGTGCGCCAAAGTATGCTAGAAGGCTGTGGCCATTGAGAATAAATACCATCAATAGAATAACAGACAAGCTCAGAGTCATACGATTGGCAAACACCAAGGCTTTTCGAGCTGTGGTATCACGCCATTTTGATTGAATCAGGCTATCCAAATACGGATAAATCGAATGATAGATGGCCTGCGAGGCCAGCATGAGAATCGAGGAAAGCCCCATGCTCAGGCTCAGTACCCCAACAAGACTTTCGGGCGACCCAGCTATCTCCGCGCAGAATAACACGATGGTGACAGGCAGTTGAGCATATAAGTCAATCATCAGAGTTGAGAATCGACCCTGGGTCCAGTCGGGCCTGATTTCGAGCGGCGCTTTAAAGTGGATCAGCGTGCGTAGTTGATCCCTCAGGATAAAGAGGGCAGACACAATGATGATCAGAAAAGCGATGAATGATTGTGTCACCATAAACAAAACCATGTCCCAGGTATCTGGCAGAGGGAATAGCCGAGCCCAAGCGAGAGTCATTGCTATCCATAGTAGGTTCACGAATGTGTTCGCGAAAAAGTGGTATGCAAATGCATGGCCAAAAGCGCGAAAATAGACCGTCATCATCATTGATATGGCAAAGAACGGGGCACTGATAAGCGTCCAAAAGGCGATATGAAATCGATCAAGTTGAAGCGCACCAACATGATCAGCAAAAGCAAAGCTCATGACCAATAAAGCGTAAACAATAGAAAATAACAATAAACACTGCGTTAGAAATCCTGCATGCCACCACAAGAAATGGTTATGCGTATCCGTATCAGGTGAGGGGCAAGCTTGTAGATGATTTTTTACAAGATGCTTTGTCCCCATTGTGAGAAGGGCGCCAGTTACCATCAACGCCTGATAAGCAAAGATAACATCACCGTAGAGGGCCATGCCACAGTAGCCGATTAAAAGATAATGCATCAACAGGCAAAGAGCATAGGCCACGCTAGCACTGAGTAGAGCACCGCCCATTGTCCATAATGAAGGGATAGGGCGCGGTGGATAAGCGGTGGTCTGAGGCGTTCGATTGATATGGGTATCTGGCATTTGTGTTGATCTACAAGCACTGGTGGTCATTAAACACTTGTGGGTTGATTTTGTCAAAGATCAACAATGCGCTGCGTGTTTAGGTCGCTACATTTGGCACTGGACAAGATGGTAACGACGTTGTTGAGGCTTAAACAGAGTGAATGACGGGTATTGATTGGGAGACTTTGCCAGCTTTTTTGGCGACAGGGTTCTTATCATGAATTGTGTCAATCGCCAACGAGGCCACGGGGCAAGCCGTAAAGTCCTTTTGTTCAAGAAGCATTTGGTGCAGATCCGATGCAAATGCCTCTGTGACCTCAGTCGTGACGGTTGTCTGCGGTGCCGCGCTCAGATCAGCCATATTTCGATCCATAGCATCTAGGGCAAGCGGCAGGATTTTGGCTTCGGTCGGTGATCCAGCAATTTGCAATCCAAGGTTCAGTGTTTGCTGTACATCAGGCGTGGATTGCCCGGACGCATCGGCAGCTTTCGTATCCAATAGGTCGCCTGCTGGCGTAGTGGGCTGATCCAAAACCTGTACTGATATCGGGATAAGCATAGTGCTAACAGGCGCTGTTGCGACGCGCAAGCCAAAGCCGACCATGTGGGTCAAGCTGAACGGCTCGCATGGTGCCGGAGTTGTTTCGATAAGACCGGAGATAGGGGTGATGGTAGGTTTTTTTTCTGTATCAGGTAATGGTTGGCGCGTGGTAACGCTCATAGGAGTTTCGGGTTGCAGTGTCGGCATATTGTTATGTATGACCGCTTTAGGGCGAACTTGCGGATATTCCTTTGGTTCAGGGGTACTGACCCAAAAGCCTGCCATGCATAAAAAGGCACCCATAGACCATAGAATTTTGCGTTTTGCGAGTGTAATCAGCATGCGCATGTTATTTTTAATTTTGATAATATTATCATACGCTTAAGTAATTGTCAACTACAGGGGGATGGTGGTGTCGCCGCCGCACCCCATTGTAATCAAACGTTTGGAATCGGGCGAATGGCATCAAGCGACCGGGATCCGCAAATTGTAGTCAAAAGATTATGGGTATGGGATATCCCTGTGTTTATTTGTTTTTTCACTGCACGACAAATAGACATCAATGGCAACACAGGCAGAAGATGAAGCCTAAATACACGCCGCAAGACTATGGTATTGCGTATTCAGAAGATGCATGGCGAAGAGACCATATCGCATATTGGCGCACTGTGGGATCTATGATAATCTATCAACAAGAAAAACCAAGGGTATCAATGAAAATGCATGTGCTTGCGGGCTGCGGCAGCTTTATGGCTGGGCTAGCCACGATTGCTAAAGAGATGGCGCTGGATGTTATTGTTTATGACAAAAAGTACCAATCGCCTATGTTGGATCAGTTAGAAGACCATCATATCGAGATGCGCAATGGCTACGACCATCAATTACCAGCGCAAAAAGATACCGTTGTGATTGGCAATGCCATCTCTCGAGGTGTTCCTATGCTAGAGGGCCTACTGTCAGCAAGAATGTCCTATTTGTCTGGTCCTGAATGGTTATCAAAAGCCGTCTTGGCAAATCGTAAGACCATCGCCATTAGCGGAACACACGGCAAAACAACCACGAGTAGTTTGTTCGCGTGGGTGCTTGAGGTGGCAAAACAATCTCCGGGTTTTCTGGTCGGTGGTATACCAAACAACTTCAACACATCTGCCAGAAAAGGGGACGGTCAACACTTTGTCATCGAGGCAGATGAATATGACACATGTTTTTCAGACAAGCGGCCAAAGTTTTTTCACTATCCTGCTGAGCTTTTAGTCATCAACAATCTAGAGTTTGACCACGCCGACATTTACAGAGATCTGGATGATATTGTCAAGCAGTTTCGCTACTACCTACGAACACTGATTCCTGGTACAAAAATTGTTTACCCGAAACGATGTAAACTTCTCGACAAGTTGGTACACGAAGCTGGTTGGTGTAATGCTTGCCCAACGCACTCCACAGACATAGAGCAACCATGGCATATTCAGCCGCTGGCCGATGACTGGTCTAAGTTCACAATTATGGATGGCAAAAAAAAGCCCCACGTGGTTAAGTGGGATTTATTTGGCCAGCACAATGCCGGCAATGCGTTGACTGTGATGCGTGGCGCCATCGAGCTTGGTCTAGATATCGATATGATTGTTGCGGCCCTCTGTAGTTTTCAAGGGGTCAAGAAACGCATGCAGCGAATCGGTATCAGCAACGATGGTAAAGAGGTTTGGGATGATTATGCACATCATCCAACTGCGGTGAAAAAAGTGATTGCAGCCTGCCGCAAACGATTCAAAGACAATCGTTTAATCATTTGCTTTCAGCTATCAAATTTCACCCAGTCAAACGGGGTCATGTGGCAAGAGCTTGTCGATGCCAGTGCGGACTGCGATATGGTTCTATTGGTGGATCAGGGAGATAAGTTTCCATATCAACAGTTCAAAAAAGCGCATCAAAAGCCCGTTGAAATCATATCATCGGAGACCAGTCAAGCCGCAATCCAACAACTCCTTGCGCCCAACGATAAAATCATTACTTGTAGCAGCCGTGATTGTAGCATCATTCATGAGAAAATGTTGGCATGACAATGGCAGTTGAGCATGACGGGTTGTCAAGAACTCAATTGATCTGAAAAATCGAGGCTGGCAAAATGTATGCCAATGAAAAGAGTTGAAAAGACACATCAGTATTGCGCTAAGGCGTCGATTTGTGGTCAAATAGAAGGACTGAATCTTGGAACCTGCTATGAAAAAAAATATCGTCACCCTTGGGCTTACGCTTAGCGTTGCTTGTCTATTAAATGGTTGTTTCACCGAAGACCCAAACGCCAGTAATGAAAACCGCGGTCGTCTAATCGGCGGTCTTGCAGGAATTATAGTTGCAGACAAAGTGTCTAATGATGACAAAGCACCAGCAGTTGGCGCAGTAGTTGGAAGCTATGTCGGCGGAGAGATGGGCCGGCAACAGGACCAGAAAAACCGCGACAAAGCAGCACAGATACTTAATTCGACACTCGCCAAGGCTTCCTCTACATGGACAGATGACGACAACACGGAATACACATTCACCGCAAACCAGCCTTACCAGAACAACGGCAACACCTGTCGCCCGTACACTTTGAAACGGCAGCTCAACGGTGCAGCATCTACAAAAAATGGTATTGCATGCCTATCGGCTGACAAAAAAGTGTGGCAACTAACTTAATAACGACATAACGACAGCCTCATCAGCATATTACGCCCAAAACGCACGAAGCAGCAGCGGAGTGCTCATCCTGTGGTTGTGTATTAGGTATAGACACCAAACGAACGCCAATAAAAAAGTACC
>PBLX01000059.1 GCA_002722435.1 Legionellales bacterium
AATACAACATTGTGAAGGCCAACCAATTGATCTCCTTCATAGATCACAGCCACTTGTGCTTTGGCATCCGGTTTCAACCACGGCAATGATTGGCTCTTAAACATTTGGTGTTGCTTATGCATGAGTTGATTGGCCAATGCATGCGGCATGGGCATCAGTGACTCTGTCTCATCGGTAGCGTAGCCAAACATTAGACCTTGGTCACCGGCACCTTGCTCTTTCTTGTGCTTTCTATCGATACCCTGCGCAATGTCATCTGATTGGTCTGTCAACATGTTGATGACTGAGCACTGCTCGACATTGAGACCGTCTTCTGTGCTGAGATAACCAATATCAGCGATTACCTCTTTAACGATTTCTTCCATCACAATGCGCGCTTTTGATCGTATTTCACCAGCAAGAATCACCGTATTGTTTTTCACCAGTACTTCACAGGCGACATGAGCCTGCTTATCTTCTGCAATGATTGCATCGAGGATGGCATCGGAAATCTGGTCTGCGACCTTATCAGGATGACCTGGTGATACCGATTCGGAAGAGAACAATTTTCGGTCAATCATGGTGTTACTTTGTCTTTAGCGGTTGTTACTACCCTAGCTTGGTTTGATTTTACAATCAATGGCTAAAACGGCTGGTCATATGCTTGCTCAAGAGTCTTTGATGCGCTTTGTGCGATTTTCTAACAACAAATTGAGTAATTGACTTTTTTTGACCAGATGCTAAGCTACAGACAATCATCGAGGCAATTGTATGCTCACTAGGCGCTCACTATTTTATACTACCCCTGCTTTTGTGATGGGTATATTGCTTCTCAACTTACGGCCTTTGGTCGATAAACTTTTCGCAACAGCTTACTTCACGCCTGCCGAAGTTGTTTTAATGGGCACCGTAAACTTAATCACCTTTATTCCGGAATGCATCGTGCTCGCTACCAGCTATGCAATACAAACACTCACGGCCCGCTTTATAGATGATAAAGATAATATCCAATACTTCTTGAGCGGGCTGATAGTGACCGGTGTGTTGGTGGTGCCAATTCTTGTTTTGCTTGGTCTTTTTCCCGTATCGTTTATTAAATTTGTGTCGCGGGATGCCCCAACGCATGCCAGTGCACTGCTATTTTTTCGCCTGCGGTTAGTTGGCTGCGCATTCCAGTGCCTCATCTTTTGCCTTCGGGGCTATTATTCTGCCTATCGTAATAACCGTATATTCTTCACGGTTATTGCACTCTCTTTGGCTACGCACTGTCTGTGTAACCGTCTGTTTTTACAAGACACCTGGTTTATTGGCAATCTTGGCATCTACGGGCTGGGCTTATCGTACTGTATTTCAATGGCTTTTGGCTTGGCTATTTATTGTGATCAATTTTTACATGATATGACGTTATCGTCTGTTGTGCTACCTGGCAGGCGTAGATACACCCAGCTTCTGCGATTCAGCATGCCATTGACTGCACACAGCGTTGTTGATCACATCGGTACAACGTTCATCTTTTCATGTACTGGGCACTACTTTGGCATGCTGCCATTAGCGAGCTTACACTTGTTATCCAGTATCCAGGGTATTTCGCCTGGTGCTGGCTTTGGATTGACTGCGCTGACAGAAGTTTCTAGGGCCTATGGAGATAACCCACGTCTTGCTCGGCGACGTGGTGAGACTATTTTATTCGTTGGCTCAGGGTTGATCGGTTTGATTGGCTGCCTTCTCAGCATAAACACCCAGTGGCTTCTTGAGCTGACTGCTTCTGGTAATCAAGCACTTCAGGCCGCAGCAAAATTACCTGTGCAGATGATGTTGATTACATTGTTTCTACATGTTGGTTGTCAGGTCGTGCTGAAAATACTACAAGCAATTGACCAAACGGTGGCGTCAGTCAGTATCAATCTATCGTTCATTTATGGCTTTCGCATTCCTCTGCTTTTTTCCCTGCGGTATTTTTCAGAAGCGTCATTGCTCACTGTCATGGTCATTCTCAGTGCGGAAAAATGCCTCAAGCTCACGGCCATGTTTCTCTATTGGCACTGGACACATCGACGCATCTTACGCGAACGACCTGTGACTGAAACTTTATCACCTGCTTCTCTATAAAAAATCAGTCTGTTACTCAATTATAGACTATATAGAACGAAACTCATTGTCAGTAGCAACATGACAACATCGCGATCATTTCGACATATTCACCAAGCATTATATGCCCTGAAACCGGCAATGCTCGATAAAATTCGTGGCCAAACCGTTATGAAACTGATGCGGCGTAATGCGCAGGATCATGCACACGATCCAGCGCTCTACTCAAGCCCGACGCATCAATATAAAGTGCTCAATTCGATGACTTGGCAAGAGGTTCATCAGTCTGCAGCGCAGCTCGCCGCTTTTCTCTTAAATCGAAAAATCACAAAACAAACCGTATTGGTGATGTCGAGGAACCGACCAGAGCACTTTATTGCTGATCTGGCAGCGCTCTACGCGCACAATACACCTGCCTCCATGTATACAACGCTAACATCTGAGCAAATTGCTGATATCGTTAAAGTGACACACGCCTCATGTATCATCATCGATGATATTGAGATGTACCACCGTGTTGAGCAAGCTTTACAGTCCATACCCCATCGCCCTCTTCTCATTCTCATGGCGCCCCATCCGAAAAAATATCTTGACACGATTGGCTGGTCTGCCGCAATACGCGAGGGTCGTTCTCGCCTTACACACCACCAACAGACGATCGATAAAATTATATCTGATTCTTCTGCTCAAGACGTGGCTTGTATTATCTTTACCTCGGGCACAACTGGCAAGCCCAAAGGCGCCATGCTAAACCATGAAAATGTCTTATTTGCTGCGGCCACAATACAAGTTGTTGGAACAGAACATATTCCACGGGCGAAATTGGTTTCATACTTGCCCCTTGCTCATGTCTTTGAGCGTGTTGTGGGCTACTATGGCTGGATCTACAGCCGGCATGTGGTTTATTGTGTGTGGTCGGTGAATGAGCTCAAAGAAGCGATAGTGGCTGTGCAGCCAACGATTTTTGTTGGTGTTCCGCGTGTCTATGAAAAAATTGAACAAGGTATCCGCAGTAAATTGGCATCGTCTGTTTTAAGTGGGCTTTTCCAATGTGCGCTGGCTAACGCCACCTATTGTCAGCACTTAAAGCAAGCTCAGAAAAATATTCCCCGATGGCGCAAGTGGCTTCATGGATTCTTTTCCCACTTATTATTCCGTCGAATTCGCCACTCTATTGGACTGGATGATTGTAAGCTGTGTCTTTCAGGATCTGCGCCACTGGACTCAGAAGTGATTGGTTTTTTCGCAGCAATGGATCTCAGCATCGTTGAAGGCTATGGCCTTACGGAAAATAGTGCACCTGCAACCGTATCATGGAATGAGGACTTATTTAGGAATATGCGACGATTCTTTAAGTCTCAAAATATTGAATTACCATCTTCTTTTGTTTGTATGCCGGGCCGAGTTGGTTTACCCATGCCAGGAACTAAAGTGCGTACGGATGCTCAAGGCGCAATATCTGTGTATGGGCCACATGTGTTTAAAGGTTATCTACATGATCAACGTCAAACTGACGCAGCATTGGATAGAAAATGGCTACGCACGGGTGACTTGGGCACCATTCACCCCAGTGGTGAACTTGAAATTGTTGGTCGAAAAAAAGACCTTATCATACTATCGAATGGCAAAAATATTGCGCCACGCCATATTGAGAGCGCAATTGCTCGGCATCCACTTGTCGCCCACGTCTGCTTGTGTGGCGATGGAATGGCATATCTGGCTGCCATGATTTGTTTGCGCTACGATGGTGGAGAGAAGCGCTACGCTAAGTCACACCACATCCGTTTTCATACCCGGCGTCAACTCGCGAGCAACCCAACTATTCAACGGCTTATCCGTGATCATATAGCGGATGTAAACCGTCACTTTTCACGACCCGAGCAGGTTAAATACTTTCATCTGACCAGTGATGTTTGGTCTTCTGATACAGGAGAACTGACGCCAACCCTAAAGCTCAAGCGGCGTATCATCATCGATCAGTACTCACAGCAGATTCAGACGATCTATGAGAAACATGATCCCAACCAGCATCAAAATGGCGAGGGGTAGCTGGCTACTAATCTACAAAGTATGGAGTGGCCATACATATTGGATGATGGTAAATACAATTTCTAGTGCAATCAGGATGGTAATGGTTCGTTCAAGAAGGATACTGTCCTCATGCTCGATATGTGTTCGTAGCAAATCATAAGTAGACTGCATAATGTCTAGACGATGGTTTAGCTTGCGAACACGTTTACCCAGCTCCATCTCGTGGATTACCAAATTGTAAACTTGCTCTTCGCGCTCACTGCGTTCCCAAAAATACTCAGGCGTGTCTAGTAGGTCACTGTGCAGATTGATCTGGGCACGAACCAAGAAAATTTCACCCGTTTTCTTCAACGCATTCTTTTTACTGATGCGAATGCGACCTTTCTTGGCAAGATCGGATGGTAATGTGAGTAGGTCTGGTAACGTGTGGGTCAAAATATCTTCGTAATGCTTTAGCTTGACCGCTTGCGCTAGCGCATAGCTGATGGCAACTTTTGCGTCAAGGTCATCGTCTTGCAAAATAATATTACTGTCAATAATGGCCGTTTCGTTGCCTTTTTCTATGTTGTAAACCTCATCAACTTGGTCTTGATAAGGCTCGATACTGATTGATTTGAGGGTTCTTATAAGTTTATTTGCCTCTTTTTGTTCAATACGCCATAACACAACGCAACCATAGAGATAGATAACTGCCTCTCCCCAATTGGGTTGTTGTAGATAGAGATAATCTGCTTTGAGAACGCACTGAGCGTATTTTTGCGATTTGAAGTGTCGGCGCAATTGCTCTTGTCGAAAGGAATCAGCTAGACAAACTGCATGACATGTGGACTGGCTTGACACGATGTTTCTTGGTTTTGCTTGGTATAGCATAAACGATTTTTATAAATGTGTACAGAGCACACCTCGTTTAGCTGGTACGTTGCGATATAGATGTCGTGGGTGTTATGCGCGGTTCATCCTCAAGTATTTGTGTCAGACAGGCTTTTAGTTCGGGTAATTTTCCATGGAAAAAATGGCTTGCTCCAGGTACAAGCTGGATATTGACATTGGCTTGTTCCTTGCACCACGACGTCACCGCTTGCGAGGATACGACCTCGTCGTCCGCAGCTTGTATCACATGTGTGGGTGCGTTGCTTGATTTGCTAAATGCCATTCTTTCGACACTGGGGCAAATTAGCACCGTACCACAACTGGGAATAGAGGGCTGTATCTGATAGCTCACTGCCGCACCAAATGAAAATCCAACCAACCATAAGTGTTGGCAGTTTGCCGTATTCAATAACCACTGGGCGGCACTGAGCGCATCCCTGGCTTCACCTTCAACATCACCGTAGCTGCCCTCGCTTAAACCGACGCCTCGATAATTAAAGCGTAACGTGCTCATCTGTTGATCGTAGGCTGCCTTCACAGCTGTGGTCACAACTTTGTTGAACATGGTTCCTTGGTGCAGTGGGTGTGGATGACATACCAACATGGCAACATCCGCTCTTTTTCCAGAAATAAAGCCTGCCTGTAGTTGGCCACAAGGGCCGTTGAGCATAACTTCTTTCTCATTTGCCAACCAGCATGCACGCATCCACTGAGTCCTCATCTAATCCATTTTCTCAAAGTCATCTTTGGTGGCACCACAATCTGGGCAATACCAATCTTCAGGAACATCTGCCCATTTTGTACCAGGCGCAATGCCATCTTCTTCATGACCCTCTTGTTCGTCATAGATGAACCCGCAGATGACACAGATGTATTTTTCCATATTTATGTTTGCCATTGTTTTCCACCCACAAAAACTAGCTTTTTCTGACAGTTAAATCAAGTCAAACCAGTGGATATCTTCATAATATTCCTACCGATTGCTCTCTGCTAACGCTTCTGTGCTTCATATCTAAATGAACGCCTATGTTCTTTGTTTCTTGTCATCGTTAGCAACGGATACTGGTGATTGTCATGAACTTATGTCATATTGTTGGCCATTATTGCCATAAATTATATCTTTTCGGCTGCGATTGATTGTGCAAATAGGAGATTATGTCGTGTTATCTTTCAATATTTATGAAGCGGTTGAGGTGACATTGATGCTTACTTCAGCGGATATGATCACCAACGTAATGAAAGAGTGGCAGCTGGCCTATCAGAAGCCTTATGGGGGAACTTTTACAAGGACGAGTGTCGCTTTTTGGCTTTCTTGTGCACTTGGCATTGTTCATCTAGAGCCATTTTATTTTGCGTTGGTATCAACTGGGACACTCAATCAACTTATTTCGATGCTCAAGATTGATGCGCTGGCACACTATTCAGCACATGTTGTGGTGACTACGTTATGTCTCACCTCCATGAAGCTCGCGCCCACAACGACATGTGCTTATATGACGTTTGCACTATCTGCCCCCATGGCGGCTATGAGGGGTGTTCGCCATTTACTACAAAAACCTGCTGACCATCATTCACTTCATACTGTTTCTTCTGATGATGCCATATGCGCCAAAACCATCATTCCCTTTCAGAATATGCCTGAAGAGGATCAGCTGCCTGGACAAATGATACCCCCTGACGAAACGGTTTCGGCAAACCCGCCTCAAGATGCAGTTGATCAAAAAAACAATAGTTTCCCCAAGTCCTCTTAGCGCCTCTCGACTTTTGTAAATGGCTGGATTGATCTTAAATTTGCGATGGCTTGAGTTTTGATTGACGATCACGTTTGATTGTGTGTGCCCTTCGCGTTGTTTTAGCTGCACTTTGGCGTTTGTGTGGGTGCAAAACGCTGCTAAAAATGCTACTATTTGCAAAAATGATTTCCAATGCAATGGCAACTCTATTCGATACGGCCAAAACCCTGATGCCAGGTGGTGTGAACTCACCTGTTCGCGCTTTTCAGTCAGTCGGCGGTGAGCCGCTCTACATAACTGGTGCCCAGGGCGCTTATCTCAATGATGCTTCCAATAGACAGTTTATCGACTATGTTGGAGGCTTTGGGCCGATGATTCTTGGCCACAGCCGACCTGAAGTTGTCGCCGCTATCCAGAAAGCTGCAGCCAAAGGCCTGACCTACGGCACCTGTAATCCGCTCGAGGTTGAAATGGCAGAGCTGGTCAAATCATTGATGCCATCAATAGAAATGTTACGCATGGTCAACTCAGGTACTGAGGCTGCTATGACGGCTGTGCGGCTTGCCCGAGCAGCGACGAAGCGCTCGAAGATCATCAAATTCACGGGCTGTTACCACGGCCATACTGATGCACTGTTGGTTGCGGCGGGTAGCGGCGCTACGACATTCGGCACGCCATCTTCCCCGGGTATTCCAGAAGCTGTAACGCAAGACACGCTCTGTCTCCCTTATAATGACATTGACGCGTTGACGCAGTGTTTCCAGACCCATTCTGATGATATTGCCGCGCTAATGCTCGAGCCAATCTGTGGCAATATGGGGTTGATTATGCCATCGCCTGGATTTCTTGAGACCTGCCAAGTGCTCTGTCGCCAGCATGGTAGTTTATTGGTTTTTGATGAGGTTATGACAGGTTTTCGTGTTGCTCTAGGTGGCGCGCAGTCTTTGTTTGGTATTCAGCCGGACATCACCATTCTCGGGAAAATCATTGGTGGCGGGTTACCCGTTGGGGCATTGGGTGGCCGGAGGGAGTTCATGGAAATGCTAGCGCCAGTTGGCCCGGTGTATCAAGCGGGCACGTTGTCTGGTAATCACCTCACGATGGCTGCTGGGCTTGCAACATTGTCCATTTGCCAATCGGAGTCTGAAACACTTTATGCTCACCTCAACGCTTGCTCACAAGTGATTTGTGCTCAACTAGAAACTGCTGCTCATCGGCATAGCATTCCGCTTCAAACCCAGTATGTTGGCGGTATGTTTGGCTTTTTCTTCAGTGAGGAACCTGTTAATAACTACGAACAGGCATGCCAATCAAACACCAATCGCTTTGCTGCTTTTTTTCAATCCATGCTTGCTCAGGGCATCTATCTACCACCATCAGCTTTTGAGGCTTGTTTTGTATCTGGCGCTCATGACACTGTTGAGCTTGAGCATACTGGCAATGCTATCCAACAAGCAATGGCTTGTCTTTAAGGTTGATGCGGCTTGCTACGCCGTCTGTTATCAGGCGCCGTATTTGGATTTTGGTTTTCCTTTTGTCCATTATCTTGATCTGATGACGGCTGTATAGTCGATTTTTTATGGCTTTTTTCTTTCTCTAGAATCGTTTCCATGCGGTTTTTCTTCTCTGAGTGCATCGTGACCGTTGTCGATCCAGCATTGTCTGGGGTATCTGTCAATGATTCCAAGTAACGCTTTACTGCATCCCGATTGATCGAGGTGGTTTCTGGTCGATCGAGATACGAGTCAATAATTTCAGATGGACTTGCTTTTATAACGGAGGCAATTACCTCATCTTTTCCACCTACTGGAGTCGTTGCAATCAAATAATCAAGCGCAAAGTGTACAGCTGGCTCGTGGGTAGCCATCGTGTCGACGGGATTGTTGATTCTATCTTGCGTCACACCGTCGTTGAGGTAAAATTTGATCAACTTTGGAATTTTTTCATGGAAGGTGTCTCTTTGTTGAAAAAAATCAAGCAACGGAGATACTGGGATATGATCCTCAAGTGCGTATCTCGCTTCGGGTAGTTGCAATACGCTTCGTATCAGTCGTTGTTTCTCGATTGACGATAGTTGTGTCCAATCTTGCATGTTCAATTGATTGACAGCTAAAATGACAGGGTTTAACACTAAGTATTTGCTAAGATGTGCTGCAGCGGCTGAGATTGCTGCGAGGGCGCCTAATTCGATGAGCATCACGTTTATTGTTATTATTCGACGCTCGTATAGCACAAATCTGATGGTCTAGCTGAAATATCAGCATTTTTTCTCGACCGGTAGCTTAATGGGACTCATATGGCATTGCCAGTTTGTGATTTTATGATTTACTGTGCCATTACTATGCCCATCCACAACCAGAAGCCAACCCATTGGTTACTTTGAAATGCTTGTAGAAAAACCGTTTTTCCCTGATTTTTTATGATACTGAGCTGTTGTCTGAGTAGGTAACCGGCAACCACCCAGCAGACAAAAAAGGGCCAGCGGAGACCGATCGAATGCGCATAAAGACCTAAGATCAGCCAAAAAGATCCATATACCGCAATGATAAAGCGGTCGATATGGCCGTTGAGAACCTTTGGCATGGTATGTATTGGTAATTGTCGATCATCTGCCAAATCTTGCATGGCGTAAATGGTGTCATAACCCAGAATCCATAGGGCCGTTGCGCCATAAAGTACCCAACACGCCCAATCCAAGCTCTGTCCACAGGCACTGTAAGCCATTGGTACGCCCCAAGCAAATGTTATGCCGAGAAAAAGCTGCGGGCAGCGTAACCATCGTTTGGTGGTTGGATAAACCATGGTCAATAACAAACCACATACGGCAAGCCATCGAGTCTGCCTATTGAGAATTAATAGCAGTGCTGCAGCGCAGCTAGCCAGGGCCACAGCGATCACCAATGCAGATCTTGATGCTATTTTTCCGGATACTATTGGACGCGTTTGCGTTCTGCGAACACGCGCATCAATATCTTGGTCAAACCAATCATTCATGACGCAGCCGCAGGCACGCATGATAATTCCACCGAGTAGAAAAACAAATATCAATTTAAGTGACGGTAGACCATGACTTGCTAGCCACAGCGCCCATAGCGTTGGCCACAAAAGTAACACTGTGCCCCATGGCTTATCTAGGCGCATCAATTGCGCGACCGCGATAATTTGCTCACGGTAGTTGCTAATCGTCATGCTTGGGTTGGTTACCTGATAGCCTAGGCGGTATTGTATAGGCGGTTTGTAGCGAACACAAGCTGTGGGAGAACCGATGCTTTTGTATGCGATGGCCTAGGTGTGTCTCCACTGAGGATACATTATGATAGGTATCTTTTGATGTTTGGCAATCGATTATGTTTCTATATGGTCGAATTTTTGCATGTTGTATTGGTTGACCAATCGCGTGATGCATTTGCTATATTGTTTGTCTTCTGCGTAACGTGAAGCAATGTGGTCTAATAGTTCCAGCCCTTGAAGACAACGATCGCTATCTCGGCAAGCCAGTCGAGCTGCCCGAAACTCACGGTAGGCTGAGCAACTATTGATGTTATCAATGTATGCATTCACAGAATCGGTTCTCGATTTAAAGATCTTAAATGACTTGGTTGTGGTTCCGCACTTGATCATATAGCCAACTTTTGGCGTCTTTTGACCAAATAAGTTGTTAGACTGCTGGGCAATATTAGACTGCCCGAAGTTTGACTCATGTATGGCCTGTGCAACCACAATTGATACAGGGACTATGTCAACTTTGGTGTCTAGCTCTTGCCACTCACGCTCTGTCCACTTGTGCATAGGTTTATCTGCAAGCCGACTCATCTGATAGCGTACAACCACTTTTTGCACCCATACCTTGTCAGCTCTACTTAGGGTCTGGCCATTTTTTGTGATGGTTCGAAATCTTGCCAGGGCCGCTTTTTCTTGCGTGACTTGTCGATTTTTTTTAATCGCCATCTCTTTGACTTCTTCAATAAAGTCATCGCGATGCTGTTTTTGTCTAGCTGGCTTGTGAGCCGCTGATGTGGCAGCAAAAGCATTTGCAGGCATTAGCGATAAGGTCGTGGCAAGTAGTAGCAATCCGAGAAACAACTGGCGTAATTGATAATTTTTCATGGTTGTTTTATAATTTTTATGTATATTATCATATTATTAGATAGAAATCAAATCCTGCTCAATGCAACTTATCCATCAATGAATGCCACTGCTTACTTTCTATCCTATTTGAAAAGGCATGGCGGATCATTTTCCGTGACGCCAGTATAAAAGCACCAGATGGTTCTCCATTTTCGATTGTCAATCGAGCGTGTTTTTGCTTATGCATTTTTTAGATACATCATAAAAATATCATTAAATCCGGACCTTATTTGTCTCGGAAGGTGTTTTGCATTGACAAAAACGACAACATTCGCTAGACTACTGACTATGAATAGTGACACTAAAACAAAGTCAAAAGCCAGCCAGTCGACTCAGTATTATACTGTCGATGAGGCCAACTTAATGATTCCCGATCTTGACTTGGCGTTTATTCGTATCAAGCAGATGCAAATCCAGGTGCAGGAACTCTTCAAGCTTGTCAAAAAGCGCGGGATTGACTTTGTTCCGAGTGATGATAAGCAGCTGCTGTTGCTGCACAGCACGCTTGACGACGAGTCTATCGATGTACTGAGCAGCCTAAAGCTACTGTTGGCGAATATACAAGAAGAGATCAATGCTCTATCAGAGCGTGGCTGTTCAGTCGCGAGTATTGACCAAGGCTTAGTCAAGTGGCATTGCAAACTGTCTGATAAAGTGGTCTATCTTTCCTGGGTGCATGGCGAAAAACAAGTCAGCCATTGGTGCGATAGCCTCGACGACTCCGCTTCAAGACGACGCCCACTGAGTGAGCTTACTTCTGACGACTCATCAACCTAGCAGTCCCGGCCCTAATCTGTTTTTCATGCCCTAGCCCTCTTTTTTAAGGGACCATACCTTGTCACCATCACAGCTCCAGACCTGTGTTGGCTTTTCGTGTACGAATAAGCCATGACCGACGACGCCGGTCATTTGATTGAGTTGGTCAGAGAGTGTATATGGCGCGGATAGATCAAGCCCGTGGCAATCAATAATGTCATTTCCCATATCTGACTTCGTTTCGCGCAGCTCGGGCTTTCCGCCCATGGCAACGATGGCTCGCCCGATACTGGACCGCGCCCATGGAACAACTTCTAGTGGCACCACTGGCCACTTTCCTCCCAAATAGCCTGCTAATTTGGTGTCATCTACCAACACGATAAATTCATCTGCCATCTGCGCACAAAGCTTTTCCCCAACCATTGCACCACCACGACCTTTGATACAACAGAAGCTGGGATCAACCTCATCCGCGCCATCAATATAAAGATCAATATGCGCAACTGACTGCATCAACTCAGCGTCTATGCCAGCTTCTTTACACTGTTGTAGCGTGGCCAGCGATGCCACAACAACCCTGAGGTTTCCATGTGCTTCTTTGCTCAATGCCTGGACAACTTTTATAACGGTTGTACCAGCACCAAGGCCCACGACTTTGTGCCCACTAAGCAAACGCATCGCTTGTTGTGCCAGCATGCTTTTTGCTTGGTCTTGTCTATCATTCATCTGCATGATCCTCCAATTATTAGTCCATATTGTCAGTTGTGAAGCGCTCGCCTGTCTCTAAACACATGCCGATTAGCTGGCCTCCGTAAACACAACCACCGTCTATATTGATGATATCTTTTCGGCCTGTTTGGCCCTTTAGCATGGCCCAGTGCCCGAAGACAATTTGTTGGCACGGCCAATCGGCTCGACATTGATACCATGGTGTCAGGTCTTTATCGCCATGATTTGTATCACTTGTGGGATTTGCCGGCCCTGTGTAATCAAAGTCCATCTTTGACGCTGAAGTGAGCATGCGTATCCGTGTCAATATGTTGATGATACAACGAACCCTTTGCCAGCCAATCAGTTGTGCATGCCATTGATTCTCATCACCAAAAAACACCTCGTAGTATTGCGAAGCCAGACTGGTGTCTTTAAGTATTGCTTCAACTTCAGCCGCGAGAGACATTGTCGTCGCCAGTGACCAGCCAGGCCAAATACCTGCATGAACCATCAACGTATCGCTTTTGGCATGCCATTTTGCGAGGGAACCCGCTTGAAGACGCTGGTATGCTTTGTCTTGTCGCTCAGTGAGTGACTGCTCCTGGTGCGCACGAAAATGCGTTCTCAGGAAATTCAGGTCATGATTACCAAGAATCAATTGGTAGCTGGGTAATGTGTCTATGAATTCGAGGATACCCCATTCATCGCTGCCTTTACCAACCAGGTCGCCGATGAAGTATACGGTATCACCATCACAAATGCCGCATTGATCACAAAGTCGTTTCAGTGTGTTTAAGCAACCATGTACGTCGCCGACGACATAATTACCCATGATCGCCCTTGTTCTTTAAAGACATCCCAACTCATCGCAAAAAATATGAAATAATCATGTAATATATACCCGCAAAAAAAGCACCTGCGGGCAGTGTAATAAGCCAGGAAATAAAAATGCTGCGTATGGTCTTACGGTTCAATGCCGTCATTCCTCTGGCAAGACCAACACCCAGTATGGCACCCACCATGGTTTGGGTCGTGGAAACTGGGTATCCAAGCCCGGAAGCGATGACAATGATTGCTGAAGTTGAGAACTGAGCAGCGAATCCACGGCTTGGCGTTAATTGCGTAATGCCAGTACCGACAGTTTCCATGATTTTGTAGCCATACATTGTCAATCCGAGGACGATGCCGCCTGCACCCAGCGCTACTATCCATCCGGGTATGGTTGCTCCCTCTGCTAACGTACCGGTGTGCAGTACTTGAACAATTGCTGCCACAGGACCTATTGCATTGGCAACGTCATTCGACCCGTGGGCATAGGCCATACTTGCTGCAGTCATGATTGAAAGAATTCCAAACTTCTTTTCCACTGCGTTTAGCTGTTTTTCCCTTGTTAGACGCTCTGTGCGCTTCAGCATCTTATTGGTATATTGCCATCCAACTGCATAGGTTACTGATGCCAGTGCCCATATCATGACCTGCTTCTGCCAGTCTAGTAACTGAATGCCTATGGTATCGAGCCCCTGGAATATGGTCACACCACTGAATATGAGCACCAGCAGCATCATGCATAATGGCACTAACCAATTTGCCTGTTTTATAGGACTTTCTGCTGAAAAAACCACATAACTAATGCAACGAAATACCACGTAGGCAAGCACAATGGCGCACAATGGGGTTGCAACCCAGCTGGCCAAAATTGACCACACGCTGTACCAAAGAATATGTTCAGAGCCCATGCTCACCACACCGAAACCGATCACGGCACCTATGATACTGTGGGTTGTTGACACGGGAAGCCCGTGATGCGTGGCTATAATCAACCATGTAGCAGCGGACATCAGTGCCGACAGCATACCGATGACAAAATAATCTAGGTGTTGTGCATAGATGGAGATATCCACAATACCATAACGAATCATGTTAGTGACCTGGCCGCTGGCCAATCCAGCACCGAGTGCTTCGAAGATGGCCGCTGTAATGACAGCAGACCTTACCGTAAGTGTCTTTGAGCCTACTGTGCTTGCCATGGCATTGGCTACGTCGTTGGCACCTACAGCCCAAGCCATCACAAAACCAACGGTAACGGCGAGTATTAGCTCGATTGACAAAATCATAAAAGACATACTCTGTTCATATGTGGCATGGCTTTGACGAACTTTTCTCTCAGTGAACACAGTCCAGACTATTGAAAATCGTATCTAAGGTCAAGTACTCATAGCATTGCGGCTAGCATTTCTGACATCATAGGCTTTTTTGACACGCCTCTAGGCGCTTTTGATAGATAAGCTTGGCGATTTGTTCACCTGATAGCGTTTGTATTTCTGATTTATTGAGTTTTTCTTGAGCAACAATAGCCGCAATTCGCAGCGTATTTTTCATAGCTTGATCCTGGCCAATCACAGACTCAAGCAGTTCAATGGCTTGCTGAAAGCGTTGCATGCGGCGAAAAACATCCCATCGGTAAAATGCATCGACCAGCGACTTGGCAGAAAGGTCTTGGCCCATTTGCTGCTGGTAATGGTTTAGGTCATATACTAAGGCGCTCAGCTCAACGATCTCTTTGGGTAGTCGAAGCGATTTCAAAGCGGTTTTTAAAACCGATGGCGCCAAGTACCATCCAAGAGTGGCCATTAGCCGATCGTCTTGGATCGTTTGCGCAGATAGCGCGACCTGCTTGGCATCCTGATCTGGCTGATCAAAAGCAGGCATAAGTATCGGCCATGCTTTGACACGCTGGAGTGTCTTGATAAAAATACTTGGCTGCCCGCTTTTGAATGCTTTTTGCCACTCCAGCCATACACGCTCTGCAGTCAAATGATTGATTTCACCACGATCGACCATGTCTTGGCACATTGCTAGGGTCTCGTGATGGATCTCAAACGCAGGTAACTTTGCTTGAAAACGACACAAGCGCACCAGCCGCAAAGGATCCTCTGAGAACGCAGCGGAGACATGTCTGAGGACCCTGCTTTTGAGGTCCTCAACGCCATTGAAATGGTCGATGATTTTCCCGTTGTCATCCTCTGCAATGGCATTAATTGTCAGATCTCGCCTAAGCAGGTCTTGCTCAAGCGTTATCGTAGGATCGGCGTGCACTTCAAAGCCATCGTACCCTGGCCTGACTTTACGCTCCGTGCGCGCCAGCGCGTACTCTTCTTGCGTCTCTGGATGAAGAAATACTGGAAAGTCTTTGCCTACCTGTTTGTAACCCATATCCAGCATTTTTTTGGGCGTTGCGCCTACCACGACCCAGTCCCGCTCTTTTACCGGCAGTCCAAGAAGTTTATCTCTCACAGCGCCACCCACTAAGTATATTTTCATGCTTTATCTCCAGGGTTGAATATATTATACTTGTCCGTATACAAATAGACAATTCAACAATGGCGCAAACAGGTAATATACCTCCTATTTCTGTGTCGGGAGTCTGCAAGACTTACCGAGACGGCTTCAAGGCAGTTAAGAAAGTTAGCTTTGATATCAAATCAGGCGACTTTACTGTTTTACTAGGTCTGAATGGCGCGGGCAAAACTTCAATGATCAGCATGATCACAGGCCTGAACCATATCAGTTCAGGGACAATTCGTATTTTTGGTGATGATATTTCCAAGAAACCATATCGCGCAAAGTCGCACATGGCAATCATGCCGCAAGAAATCAATTTCAACCCCTTCTCAAAAATCAGTGATTCACTTGTTTTCCACGGGGGCTACTACGGCATCCCGCCTGAGGAAGTCATGCGCCGTGCCGAACCGCTGTTGAAGAAAGCTCGCTTGCTAAAGAAAATAGAACAGCCGGTCAGCAGTTTATCTGGTGGTATGAAGCGCATGCTGATGCTGATTCGTTGCCTTATTCAAAAACCAAAACTTTTGATTCTAGATGAGCCCACTGCGAACCTGGACATCGAAATTCGTAAAACCATATGGGATCTGCTGCAGCTAGAGCATGGCAAGGGTATGACAACCTTGTTGACAACCCATAATCTTGAGGAGGCGCAAATCCTCTGTTCGAATGTACTGATTCTTCATCATGGCGAGCTGGTTCTGGATCGATCAATTGATGATGCCATCGAAGGTTTGGAAGAAAAGTTTTATTCTATTCATTTCGATGATCCCATAAGTGCAAAACATCTACACGGGTTTTCTGCTTACCACGCCGAGAAGCGTTCGGACCATAAAGCTTCTTTTCGTATCTCTGGCGATCAAGATATTGGGCATCTTGTCTACAAGCTGCATCTTGCAGGCCTCAAAATCACAAATATTGCTCCATCGAGCCATCAACTTGAACAACTACTGCATCAGGCAACGCTATGACCGCACAAAAAACATCCACAACGCACGACGCCCAGATGGCGCCCCCTTCTTTCCTGCACCACCAAATGGTTGCCTGGTTCACCATTTCTCGTAAAGAGAGCGTGCGTATCCTGCGCATTTGGAAAATGACCGTTGTGCCGCCAATCATTACTGTATTTCTCTTTTGTATTGTTTTTGGACAGATTATCGGTGGGAAGATAGGTGGTATATCTGGAGTGAGCTATCTCCAGTTTATTATACCAGGCCTGATCATGAATATTGTTATCAATGAAAGTTTCAACAATAATGCGTCTTCCATCATGATCGATAAGTATAACAAAGCCATTGAGACATTGGTGACTTCACCGGTACATGAAATGACTATTTTACTTGGCTATTTTTCGGGTTGCGTTGTCCGCGTGTTACTGGCCGGCACCATTTCTTCCATATTGGTTTTCTGGCTTGGTGAAATTACTGTGCAGCACTGGTTTTTGTTTACCTATACGATTCTCATCACTTGTGCACTATTTAGCTTCTTGGGCTTTATCAACGGACTATACGCGACGCGGTTTGATGAAATCCCGACCATCCCGACTTTTATTTTGACGCCCCTTTCCTTTTTTGGAGGTATCTTTTATGACGTCACTACACTCCCTGAGCCGTGGGGCTCCATCAGCTGGTATAACCCAATCGTCTATATTGTTGATACTTTTCGTTACAGCACCATTGGCGTGAGCACGCATGACATCACCGAAAGCCTTATCGTGGTGAGCGTCATTACCGCCGTTCTATTTTGCGTTTCATATATTCTACTGCGCACTGGCTATGGTCTAAAACACTAGCGTGGATGACTTTGTCTTACAAGGGCAATCACAGATTAGCTTCCGTGACTTCATGCAACGCGCGCTTTATCACCCTAGATCTGGCTACTATCAATCAGGATCCGTCAGGCAAGGTGCTAAGAAAGATTATATTACCGCACCAAGTATCAGCCCTCTGTTTGCAAGATGTCTTGCGCACAGTCTTGCACCTATCTTTAAAAAGAACCCAACATGGTCTATCGCTGAGATAGGGCCCGGCTCAGGTGGTCTTGCTGCAGAGCTATTAGCAGCGCTGCATCAGCATGATCAATGTCCAGAAAGCTACTGCCTGATCGAACCTGACATCAATCTCAGAGTGCAACAAAAAGCATTGATAGCGAATCAAGAACTGTGTCTGGTCGACCGCTGCCAATGGTATGGCACTCTGCCGAATGCGTTCAGTGGTGTTGTGATTGCTAATGAAGTTTTAGACGCACTGCCTGTTCATCTGCTTGAGTCTGATCAAACAGGCCAGCTTTCCTCTGTACAGGTCGAGAGGGGTAACGATGGTTATCAGTGGGCATCGTCCGTGCTATGCCCGGATGTTTATCAAGCATTTTGTGACCGTGAGATTCCACGCCATCATCATTATCGCTATGAAATTTCTCTTGATATTGCACCGTTCTTGCAGTCGCTTTACCAACGCATGAACCAAGGAGTTTGTCTTTTTTTTGACTATGGCTATTCTCGCTCAATGTATTATCACCCACAGCGCCATCTTGGAACGCTGCAAGCGTTCAGGAACCATACACTCATAGATGATGTACTGATGCAACCGGGCGACCAAGACATCTCGTGTCACGTTGATTTTACCTTGGTTGCTGAGTCAGCTGTTGCAGCTGGATTTGATGTCATTGGTCTTACTAAACAGATGTATTTCTTATACGCAAATGGCATTGCTGACGTGCTTCAATACTTTCAAAAACAACTAAGCCATCTCGATTTCTTACGCTATCGACAATCGGCGCACATATTGACCTCACCCCAAGAAATGGGCGAGCTGATTAAGCTCATTGCCTTTTCAAAAGGTGGGCCAATCCAGGATGACATCATTGGTTTACCCAGCTAACATCAGCTGGTTACGCGCCCAGTCGAGGATAACTAAAAAACAGAAAATGGATGCTGTTCGTCGCAAAATGAAGAATGACTGGGCACCAAAGCGTCCGCGATAACCTGTACAATGAACCATAGAATACGCCCGAGATTGCAGATAACCCAACCATTGTCCACCCCATTTGATGATGCGCATAGCCAAATAGAATGGAGGCAACGAGTATTGCAACCCATGAGTACCTTGGTAGGCACTTCATCAGTGCATTTTGAAGGACACCACGAAAGAAGACTTCCTCGTATGCGCAGACAATCAGCATGTTGAACGCCCATATTGGGATAAAGGTCGGCAAGGTGAAATCAAATCTAATATAGTCGAAGAAGAGGCCTGCCGTGACTAGAATACTCGATGTCACCATGAGGTATATAAATGTGATGAAAATTAAGCCAGCAGCTGAGACCTGGCGCGGATGCAACCTAATCATGGGGAGGAGCGGTAAGTACGCCAACGCCATGAATAACTTATCCCCGTTTAGCCCAATATTGAAAAATGGCGCATGCGTCGCCGTTTTGACATTCTCTAGCCATATAATATTTGGTAATATATTGAGTTTTTCGATCTGTAGATACAATCCGATTAGAATACTCAGCGATAACACTATGTATCTGATGGGCACAGAGAAACTGGAAATACTTACGACGCCATTTAACACAACAAGTAGCAACAACCAAGCTATATTAGTATGACCGGTATATGAGTATATGGCGAGTAGAGCGCCTAGTAACACGCAGTGGACCACTATATTTCTGATTTTTTCATTGCAAACAAACAACACTGGCTACATTTTCCCAAAAACGCTGGACTGATTTGTATGGTGGGCTTTTGTGCGGGGATTGAGTGCTGCAGCTACGCTCCTGATTGTATCCTCTAATGGCCATCTTTTGTTCATGTTCGCGATGATCGATGCTCTTGTCTGCCGATCGAGGCCAGATACTTGGCTGTTGCCAGCAAGGTTTTTGTATATTTCCATATAGTCTTTGGCCATGTCTCTCATTTTTTCAAATAAAATATCTATACCATGGGCACAGCCATTATCGATGTGACACATCACATATGCGACGTACATAAGTGCAAATGTATCGTGATATTTTGTCTTGGAAGTTACCCCCAGGTAGTAATTAGTGCTGGGAGCGTTTTGTGGCGTATCTGGTTTTCCATAGACCCGCCTCGGTCTGTTGCCTTCAAACTGAACTAACAATTCCTCAAGTTCATCGAATTGCTCTTTGCTGACTGTGCTACTCACTTTCTCATGCTTAGCTCTGTCAGAGCACACCGTGATCTCTTCGCCTTTTATGACTTTTTTAAAGAAATCATGGCCTGAGGAAAGGATACTACTCATGGCGGTGTATAAAAGTTCGTTTTCTTCAGGAAAATCGATCAATGTGTAGCCGCGTTTGCCATTGAAGCATATGTTTTCCATTTTGATATCACCATGGCAGGCCCCCTGATCATGTATGCTTTTCAATTGTTTGCAGCATTGCTCGAGCATACTGCATACTGCATCTTCCGTAACTGCTTGAGTTTTATGGTTTGCGCCCACTGCCCTTTCTTTTAGCCTTCGGCAAAGGTATGCGCCCAGCGATGCCCCGTGGAACTTTTCGAATGAGTACCTGTGATGTTCATTATTATCCTGTAATGCAACCCCAGCATAATGCGTTTGTGCTGATCCGTCTAGCGTCTCAGTTACGTGGCATGTTTTCGATCCACCACGCGATGTTGCATGTGGGTGATGTATCTCTTGTTGGTCATTCGATTGGTTTTTAGATCTGATTGCGTATTTTTCTCCATTCCTTTGCTTTTTTTTGCGAAGTATGTGCATTCGAAAAAACATGTGATTGTAGTCACCAGAGCCTCCTGAAAAAAAAGACTTAGGGGACTTATCGCCGAACTCAAGTATTATTTTTCTTGGTAGTGAGGTATCTGTTGTTCTATTGTAACCACTTAAAGAGTGGGGGCGATGTGTATCGTAAGGTTTTAAAGAAAGCTTTGATGAACCCTTGGTAAGCTTTTCGTCGGTTTTTTTTCCCACAACGATACCTTTGGCTCCATCATGGATTGCGGTGACAATATTTTGGTAGAAGCTGGGGTGATTCATCGCTTTTACCAGCCTTTCTTTTGCATCTTTGTCAAGACACTGTATGTCCTCGCCCTCAACATACTGCATTAGCTCTTTAAAAGACCAGCTGATGGTCATCCGATTCAATAGACTGATCAATACTGTGACGAGAACCGCACAGCCGACCAGCACAATTACTGGCTGAAGAACCGCTGCGGTTGTGATAAGCCATAAGTCCTGTAATGTAATGGCGATAAGGATGTGTAGATAGAACCAAATACATGCAAGCAACACGCAAGCTAGTGGAATGTGGTATCTGAATTCACTGTGAAAGTACGATCTTCGCATCTTAATTTACACTGCTTTTATACATATATTACGTGTTTTATATGTTACGCTATCTATTATGTTAACGCAACTATCTGTACAGTTTGCCGATTGTTTGAAAACCAGCTACAGACGTCTTGTCTAGTGCGATAACTTTGATGCCCCGCTGATTTTTTGGTGTATTGAATCTGTTCGTTTATTGACATATTATTAACGATGTATTGGTTAAATGCTTATCCAATGGATTGGTTTTTATGTATCTGTGTGCAAAATTTCTAGTGAGTCCGTGACACGATGGCCAACTTTAAATTATCTGACAAGCTGTCTATTTTGGGCGATGACAAGAGTGATCTGTCTGATCTATCTGTTGGTATATGGCAGTTGTCTTCGAGCGTCATCTTAGTGACCTTCATCTCTTGGCTTTTTACAACTGTCATGATGCAACTGGTTTTGCATGGTAATACCTTACTCATTTCTTCGCTTACCAAGGATACTATTTTTTCAAGAAATAATGTGTACTTTATCGGCATCATTGTCGGCGTTGCGATAATTCGCTCTGTTTTGTATCAGTTTAGCTGGTTTAAAGACGCCTGTGGCGATGGAGCTAGTCAAGCCCTCAACCACTTCAAAAGTACTTATGAGAAACTCACTGTACGCAAACTTCTCAATCGAACCTTCCGACACGGTACATTTTTGGTTGCTATTAAGCGCGTTCTGGTGACTGTTATGACGCTTGGGGCTGGCGGTAGCGGTGGTATTGAGGGCCCTGCTATTCCGGTGGGACAGCATGTAGGCTCAGGCGTTGCCAAGCTTTATCAGGTGAAGGATATTGTGTGGCTACGTATTTTAGAAATGTGTGGTATTTCAGCGGCAATTACAACGCTTCTTCACGCGCCGCTCACGGGCGCAATTTTTTCGCTTGAGTTGGTTTTTGGTTGCAAGTTCGTCTACCGTCTATTGACCATATCACTCCTCTCCTCATTGGTCGCTTTTATTCTATCTGACTATATTATGGCCGCAGAGTCCTTGTTTACACTTGCTCAGCATGACATTAGTTATACGCTTTTCGAATACTTCATCGTGGTCGTCGTCACTGTCTTTGCCAGTATACCCAGTGGCATTGGCTTGCTTTTTGTCTTCTCCATCGTTCGGCGAATTTACGCTGGGTTACCCGTGATTGCTCATGCCCCGGTTGGTGCTTTGATCTGCGCTTTGGTTGCAATATTGATGTACCACTTTTTTGATATCAGCCCGCATCATTTACTCGGCGTCGGTGAAGAAACGATTTCATTACTTTTTGAGCACGCTGGTCATGACGCGATGTACTCCAACTGGGTTATGCTTGGCGTTGTAGTGATCTTAAAGATTGTGCTCGTTGGGTTCACTGTGGTCTCTGGAGGCAGCGCAGGCCTTCTTGTGCCTGCCATGTTTGTCGGCGCCATGTCATCAAGTGCACTCTATCACTTACTAATGATGCTGGATTGGCTACCTGTTATTGAAGGGTTACACGCCTTATTTGTTGTCACTGGTGTTGCTTCTTCTTTGATCTGTGTCCTTGATTTACCGATTGCTACTGTCATTTTTGTTGGCGAGTTGTTCGGGGTATCTTATATTCCACCGTGTATTATTGCTGTTGCATTATCAAGAACGCTCACATCTTACATAAGGCAAAGACAGGCATAGATCATATCGGCTTGGGTTATTTCTGGGTCGATGCGAGTTGATGCTGTGGCACACGGGTTTTGATGCTGTTCATCATTGTCAATCTACTGGCTTTTTTGACATAGTGTGTTGTGGCGATCACTCCTCCGCTATGTAGCTCATTTGCACATTTAAGATTTGTTAAAAAATCACCATTGTCAGCACCAAATGACGCCATATTGACGCAATCGGCGATGTAATGCACAGAATCTGGCATATGCTCTTGGATGAAATACATTGCTTTTTTGGAGAGTGATACCGGCGCGTGAGGGTCTAGATTTGTGTAAACAATATGATTTGTCATTACCCTTACTGCCTCTTCGGAAACACCGTGCTGGCGCAACCGGCGAATGACCTCAGAAAATACGTGTAGATGGTGCTTGATTGTTGTTCGGCTTGCTCGCGAACGACAGACTGAATTGTGTGTGTCATGTGTATCGTGACTCGACTCTATCTCCACACCATGACCAGGCGCGTGCTTCAAACAAATACGCTGGATACCAGGCTGTGAGAGTGCACCAAGAGCCCATTGCTCTGCAAGATCGATTGTAATATCAGGATTACTGCCATAGCATCGCTCGTGAAAAGCCACTGCGCCAAGATCCATCACTGGTGCGTACAGTGTATCTATGCCAAGCGCACCCATGGCGCAACCTGTTATCTGCCCTATTCCCTGAGCAAGTAGCTTTGCTGATCTTAAATTATCAGTACCGATACTGCCTTGTAAACGTTGACTTGGAAGCTGGGGAAAATACCCTTTGTCTAGAACCTCATCAGCGAGGAAATCTTTTATTTGTCCAGTTTGCATCATGTCGATGATTTTGTAAGCTTGCTGCATCTCATCATTTGGCCAACCATCGGGATTGTTATAATAGCGCCTGGTTTGCACTGGAGCAGGCTCAGCATCAAATGCGAACTCTAATGTGGGTATACTCTGAGCGGCTCGATGCAGGTTGCATGACTGAAGGGTTTGTATGATGCTTTTGATTTCGTCGCGTGGACGCGCAACTATGTCGCCTTGGCTATTGTACTGCATCATGTGATGCTGAAAAAAAAGTGCACTACGGACTGCTGAATTACTGAAGAGCGTGACCTCTTCATCGCTAAGGTGTAAGGAGGCTTTCTCATCAGACAGATTTGCAACAAAAACTGTGTAGTGGTCCGTTGTTTGATTCGAGGTCTCAAATCCAGGCGTAAGAATGAGTCCGCTCATGAGGTTGATGTGCCTGTTTTTTGTGAAGTGTAGCACTGGTTGGTGACACCGTCAACGTTGTCAGATGCTCTCAATCCCTTGGCTCATAGCGACAATGCAAGCGGTCTCCATGCGTAGGATGGTTGGTGCGAGCGTGCTCATCTGACAGCCTTTTGTACCGAAGTACGCCACCTCCCCATCAGTCCAGCCACCTTCTGGGCCGACAAACCAAATGGTACGTTTTTGGCTTGGCAGTGTTTTTTCACGACGCTGCCCAGGATGACAGATAAGCTTCGCTGATTCTTCCCAGTCTGGCCATGGTAGATTGCTAAGGATCGTTGGTTGATGAAGCTTTGGCCGGATATTAAGCCCACATTGCATCATTGCTGCAATAATGATTTTTTGATTTCTCGAGTGATGATGGGCTGTATACTTATCGAGTCGTGATTGGCTACGATCTGCTTGCACTGGATAAAGGTGGCTGACGCCAAGCTCTGTACATTTTTGTAGAATAAGGCTTAACTTGGTATTTGCTGCCAATGAAAACACCAAGTCAACTTGAGCCTCTCGAGATCGATTGATTTGTTTATAATCATTGACAATACAAGAAACATGGTCTTTTTTCATGCTGCAGACGACGGCTGAATACTCTCCGGAAACCCCATTGAAAAGGACGATACCATCACCAACTTTTCCTCTCAAAACATGCGAGAAATGGTGGCTATTGTCGCAATTGAGTCGATAGGTGTTGCTGATTTCATCAGCGCTTATGGTAGGTTCATAAAATCGCATGATGAATTAAAATATCTCATCTCTAAGGGTTGTTTCTTCCTCCACAGGTTGTACTGTTTGTGGGTTTTCAGGCTGTTTATCTCTGGCAAAAAGTTCAAACATGCTGTTTTTCACAGCGCCAACCACTGGTAATCCTGTGTCTCTATTTATACGTAGGCGAACAATTCCATCGGGCATTTCTACGTTCCTTGAGTCTTTCGATAGTGCGTTACGCATAAATTCAATCCAGACAGGTAATGCTACGCGTGACCCCATGCCTTTGAGATGCCTGTCGTGAGATTCGTCATGGCCGACCCAGACTGTTGCGACAACATCAGCGTTGTAACCGGAGAACCATGCATCTTTTTGATCGTTACTGGTACCTGTTTTTCCAGACAAATCATCTCGATTAAGGACATTTGCGGCGCGCCCAGTGCCGAAGCGAATAACGTCCCGCAGCCCATTTGTGATCATGTAAGCGGTTTCTGGACTGATGACATCGTGCTCTGGCTTCGTCTCCTGCGGTAACATTGCTTGCTCAGCAGCCCGTATTTGCTCATTGTCCCAGATAGGACGCTCCTCTTTATCAACCACTTTTTTAATCCATTGTACCGGCTCCAGAGTGCCTTGGTTTGTGAATACCGTGAATGCGTGTGCCAGCTGCAACGGGGTGACTAGACCCGATCCAAGGGATACTGATAATGCCTTGGGTTGCTTATTGCTGTTGAGACCGAATCCACTTAAATAGCCAGCGATTTTTTCGAGACCAACCTCGTTTGCCAAGCGGATAGAAACTAGGTTTCTGGACTGGATCAATGCTTGCCTCAGTCGAATTGGCCCAACAAAAACATGATCAACATTTCGTGGCCGCCATAAATCATTCTCTCCATGAATGTCTTCAATCACCACTGGTGCATCGTTCACTTTAGACGCCATCGTAAAGCCATTTTCCAGAGCAGCTGCGTAGATTAGCGGCTTGATTGCTGAACCTGGCTGTCGATAAGCCTGCACTGCCCGGTTAAAATGGCTCTTTCTGAAGCTGTAGCCTCCGATGAGGGCCTCCACCTCGCTGGTTTTCGCATTTAAGGCAACCAGCGAGCCTTGTGCTGTTGGCATCTGGGTGAGCTTATACAGCTGAGCGCTCTGCGATTCTAGGTAAACGGTATCTCCTCTCTGTAGCTTGAGAAACTCGACACTGAGTGCTTTACCATCACCATCTTGGTTTGGCTGACACCAAGCCTTATCTAACCAACAAGCATCCGTTAGGTCTACGTAGGCGCAGGTGCTGGCATCGTCGGTATCAACCAATAATGCCTGCTCATGCATGTCGACAACTGTAGCAGCGAGCATGGATGGGCTGGGCGCCTCTTGTTGTAATTGACGGCGCCATTGTGTGGGATTGCTTTGATAAAGATTCCACAAGTTCTGACGCCGCTGCTGATGCCAGCCCTCTTTCTTATCGTAAGTTTCCAGCCCCGAGATCAAGGCTTCTGCTGCAGCGATCTGCCTCTTGCTATTCACCGTTGTGTACACTTTGATACCTGCTTCGTAGGCTTGCTCTCCATAGACATTGACAACAGTTTGCCTTGCGAGATCTGCAATGTATCGCCCGGCATTCTTAAGTGATGACATTTGGTTTTCTGAGCGCAAGTTCAAGGGTTCTTGAATGGCTTCCTGATGTGCCAGCTCAGTGATCAATCCTTTATCCAGCATTTTCCCAAGAATAAGATTGCGACGACTGATTGCATAGTTTGCGTTGTCGATGGGATTATTACGCGATGGAGACTTTGGCAGACCAGCTAACATGGCCATCTCTGCTAGCGTGAGTTCACCTAATGTTTTGTTGAAATAGTTTTTTGCTGCCGCGGCAAAACCGTAAGATCGGTGACCTAAATAAATTTTGTTGAGATATAGCTCTAAAATCTCTTCTTTTGAGATGCTTCTCTCGATTGCAAGCGCTAGAAACACCTCATTAAGCTTTCTAAAATAGGTTTTCTCGCGGCCGAGGAAGAAGTTTCGAGCAACTTGCATTGTGATCGTGCTTGCACCCTGCCGCTTTTCACCCGTTGCTACAAGCGATCTGAGCGCTCTACCGAGACCGATTAAATCAATGCCTATGTGCTCATAAAATCGTTGGTCTTCCGTTACGAGAATGGCATTTTTAAGACCAGTTGGCACTGTATCTATTTTCACAGGTATGCGAAATACTCGACCGAAAGATTCGATGAGCTCTCCGTCTTGCGATAATATCTCAAGCGGTTGTTGGTACTGGACGTTTTTCAGGCTACTGACATTGGGCAAGCTGAAATAAGTATATGCAGCCACTAAGCTGACCAAAAAAAACGCTCTCGAAAAAATAGCAAATATGTAAAAGCTTGCTCTGGACATAAAATGTTCTGCTGTTTTATCTATAATATAAATTTATGGATGAATGTGCGATCTTTTTCTGTGATTTTTGATATCATACTTCAATCAAATGCTAACTAACGAGCGCGTTAACGGTCCGTGGACGCACTTGACTTCCGCAAAGTGGTCATGATAACCCTTGTTGCTGGTTAAATGAGAAGTCGTAATATCGTGAATTGGATGGGTCTGGATTATGGTCGGCGCTATATTGGTGTTGCGATTGGTCATTCAGTGACCCAACATGCTTCTTCAATTGGAACCGTTTCTGCTAGAAAGGGCGTACCTGACTGGAAGGCTATCGATCAGCTAGTTTCAGAGTGGCAACCCTGTGGATTTATTATTGGCTACCCAACCCAACTTGATGGCTCAGAGCAAAAAATCACGCGCGACGTCAAACTGTTTCGTAATCATCTGCACGACCGTTACCAGCTGCCTTGTATTTTTGTCTGTGAACAGTTAACAACCCGTGCAGCACGTGATCTTTCTCCGAAACATGCGCCAAAGGAAACGATTGATGCCATGTCCGCAGCCATTATACTCCAACAGTGGTTTGATGAAGGCATGCCGTCGCCTAATCATGACGACTAACTTCTTGCCTCAACAAGCGATGGCTGCTGGCAAACGCGGTGAAAAAGTACTAGACTATGGTGACCGTTGCGAGCTCAATCTATGACGCAGACCCTTGAACACAGTGAATCCACTACGAAGTTATGGCAAGAATGCCTAGATCAGGTGGCCAACTGTATCGATAATCAAGATGACTTTCACCAGCTGATTGCCCCTTTGCAGATGGTTGAAAGTAGCCATGGTGTTGTTGTATACGCGCCCAATTCATTTATCTTTGATCGTGTGAGGGAAAACTACCTAGCTGTCATTGAGAAACATATTCGCGGCCAAAAGTCTGCTTACGAAGCGATACGCATCTCATTTGTGATGGGAAACCCCGAAAGTGAACAAAGCTCAAGTGAGTCAAAAAAAACAACTGCTCGGGTGCCTGGTGGCCCATATCCACTCAATCCCCGCTTTAGCTTTGACCAGTTCATCACTGGCCGATCAAATGAATTTGCCTTTGCGGCTGCCCAGCAGGCCGCTGCAAATCCAGGCACGGCTTATAACCCTTTTGTTATATTTGGTAGTACTGGTTTGGGCAAGACCCACCTTATGCAATCCATTGGGCACGCTGTGCTTGCCAAAGATCCACACAAGAAGATTCTTTATTTACATGCTGAAAAGTTTCTCTCTGAAATGATCAAATCCCTACGCCATGGCACTATGGACACGTTCAAATCGATACTATCTGATGCCGATGTGTTGATGCTTGACGACATACAGTTCTTTGCAAACAAAGAACGCTCCCAAGAAGAGCTGTTCCATCGATTCAATGAAAAACTGGAAGATAATAAACAAGTTATCCTGACAAGTGATCGTTATCCTAAGGAGCTGGATGGTTTTGAAGATCGTTTGAAATCCCGATTCACATGGGGGCTTTGTGTCGGTGTCGATCCACCTGAGCTTGAGACCCGTGTTGCTATTTTAATACAGAAAGCGCAGCTGCTCGGATTGCCATTGGCCGAGGAAGTGGCCTTTTTTATTGCTGACAAAATCC
>PBLX01000060.1 GCA_002722435.1 Legionellales bacterium
AAATATAGGGGACCTTCTCTGACTAATTCGACTGCGTTTCAGACTTTGAGATCCCAACTTTGCCGGTCAACCAGCCGATTCAGTCTGGCTGATCTTAGCCAGCCCTCTAACTATTTTAGTGGCACGAATAATGCTTTCTTATTCGTAACTAATTCCGAGTAGCGACGTGGCAGTAGATTATATCAACACTTTGGGAGCCGGCGCCGGTTTTAATACCAAAGAAATCGTGACAGCCCTGGTGAATGCAGAGAGAGCGCCAGAAGAGTCCCGGCTAAATCGGAGAATAGAAACATCTGAGTCAGAAATATCTGCCTTAGCTCAGGCGGCCTCGAGTCTGCAGCTAATCCAGACTGCTGCTGACGATCTAAAAGATACATCAGACTTCAATAATTTTGTTGTGTCGAACTCTCAAGAAACAGCCTTTACTGTCGCGGCAGACGCGAACGCTTCGATTGGTTCTCACAATGTGACCGTTTCTGCAGTCGCGAAAGAGCAAAGAACGAACCTCACCCCAAATGGCGCAACCGAATTTTCGAGCGCTTCACAATTACTAAACTCTGGTGCCGCTTTTAATCTATCAATAGATATTGGGGATTCCTCGACGGTCACCCACTCTGTCTCGGTATCAACTGCGACGCCACAGGGCATGGTAGATGCAATTAATGCAGCAAATCTAGACGTCACGGCTCAATTATTAGACAAGGGAACTTCTGGCTCAAACTATATTGTCCAATTAATAGGACAAAGCGGTACAGATAATCAATTTACTGTGACACCCTCCGTTTCCAACATGCTGACTTCCGACACGCCCTCCGGTGAGGCGGCTGCTAATGCCTCTGTCATTGTAAATGGCGTGACTTATTCAAGGCCCTCTAATTCGATCAATGATATTGTCAGTGGCGTAACTTTTAATTTGAATGGAGCCACGAGTGGCTCAGCGTCGGTCTCCTTGGCCCAAGACACATCAGCGGTCGACACAAAAATAAGGTCGTTAGTAGCGGCATACAACGATGCGAAGGTTACCTTAAACGAACTTACGAATAGAGAAAACGGCGGCGCTCTCGCTGGGGACTCAATTTTCCGGCAAGCAATACGATCAGTAACCAATACTTTTTTGAACATGTCGAGCACACCTGGAACCAATATTACTCGGCTATCAGACCTTGGAGTCAGCATCAACCGGAGCGGGTTCCTAGAGATAAGCGACGCTAAATTATCAACTGCATTATCGGATCATTTTAATGACGTACGAAAGGTTTTCAGCGCAGAGACCGAACAACAAACCAGTTCTGGCATCGCTTCCCGAGGTGTTTCAGGTGACCTTTCTAAATTGATCGAGGATCTCTCGAGCTCAACAGGTTATCTAACAACACAGACCTCTAAGCTAAATACCGATGTGACATCTTACGAATCAGAATTGGAGGATTTAGAGAAAAAGATGGAAGCTCTACAGAGTCGATACAACAGCCAGTTTGCGAGCATGAACTCTCTGATAGACTCTTTGAACAATACCAAAGACAATCTGGTCACTTCCTTTGAGAATCTGCCTTTCACCAATAAAGACTGACGGAGTATGAAAGATCGGAGAACTACGCTTGAAGCACTTCTTTTTACCGATTGTCCCATTTGTAAGAGTGTGAGGCGTTTCCTGCTGTCTATCATTCTATGCGCTTTGATAATCTATTTGATGACGTAACGACACTCTCACCGCGAGGAAATATCACCCAAAGTTTCGGTCCTAGCCCTCAGTAGAGAGGAAGCTGAGCTTTAACGAAAAAGACATTTCAACCCCAGAGGCTTAAGACATTTAATGGCGGGGTACAACATCAAAGGCCAAAACAACTCTGTTGTCACTTGATGACTCAAATGGAATCGTATAGTGCATTAAAGACGATGGGAACAAACACATAAGGCCGGTAGAGACTTCAATTATCTCTCCAACATTGCCTCTGGTATTCAGATGCGCCTGATCGAGGCACACCACAAGGTTGCCTTCATTAACTAAATTTTTTTGCGGAACATTTATATAAACACTGCCACTGATCCAGCCATTTTCATGAATGTGGGGCAGCAGCTCCCCTCCGCTGCGCATCGAGACAATCCAGCCATCGAGCGCATATTGTTTCGGCCAGTGGGTAATTAATCCTTCTCTGCATGAGGAAAATTTAGAGCGATACTTCTCAATTTGACTAACAATTATCCGCCGCAACTCCTCTACTAACTCTGACTGCGTCTCAAAAATATTACCGAAGGTCTGAACGCCATTCTTTAGTAATTGTTGCTCGCGTAGTGGAGACTCGTCGTTTTCGAGCAGACTTTTGCAAGGCGCAACGAATAGATCATCAAACTCACAAACGGCTCGCAAATCAACATTTTCAATAAGATCAAACGGCTTTTCACAAAAAATATTATCTTTCTCTACTTGATATCGAAGGTTCGCACGCGAGGTATATGACCCCAGGGCTGGGCTGGGCCTGCCGCTCACTATTAGACCTTCGAGCTGTTCTAAAAACTTAGGGCGATCATCCAACTCAAACAAGCAGCTAAGTCTCAGCTCCTTTATAGCTCTAGCCTCGTGTGAACCAAGAATTTCCAAAGCTTCGGAGCATCGAGAATTGGAGATTAGCAAGTGCGAAAGATTAATTATAGCGTTTTCAGATCGACCATTGGTGGAGAGCGCCTCTCTGAAACATGTTTCAGCTCTACCCGCATCGCCGATTCTTTCAAGTAGAGTACCCAAGTTATTTAGGGCTGCGGAGTAGCTTGGTCTCAGCTCAACAGCCTTTGAATAAAAATCGATAGCTTTCCGCGGCCACCCAAAGTGGGCAGCAATATTGCCCGAATTGTAAAGAGCTTCCGGATATTCTGGAGAGGCCGATAACGCGTTTTTATAACTGTCCCAAGCTGATTCGAAATCCCCCATTTCCTGGTACACGTTACCTAAATTGTTATGGGCTTCGGCGAAGTATACGTTCAAATCTACAGCACGTTGAAAGCACTCAACCGCGAGCTCTAAATATCCCTTTTTCTGGTGCACCAGTCCGAGAATGTTCTGAGTTGGCCAATCATTGGAGTTTATTTTATTGACCCGCTGAGCCGCGATAAAAGCCTCATCTAAGCGCCCATGCCTCAACCAAACAATTGATAGGATTTTCCAAGGAAGCTCATGTTTGGGAAACTTTATACTGAGTTCCAGCGCGAGCGACTCTGCCTGGACTATATTCTTCGCCTCGAAAGCAGCTAACAACACTTCCAAGCTTTCTTCCGATGGCAGATCAAGCTGGCCAAGATGATTTTTTTCTTGGGCAACGGAAGGGCTGCCTCCACGGCTGCCCGCTTCGGGGTCTGGTACTAGGGGTACGTTCAATTTTTCTAACGCCATTACTTCATTTGCCCCGCTCTTAACAGCCAAAAACAAACTATTAGGAGCAAAGTTTGTGCCATTATAAAATCTCTAGACGACTATCGCCGCTCTAACCCGGACTAAAGCAACAATATCTTTTGGCATGGGGTGTCTCGCCACAAGCCGCCCTGAAGTGGCCTAGGGAGAGGCAATTAGATCCAATTAAGGGACTTAATAATTTAAACCTCTCCTATGAGTGCATAGGACAACTGTATCCCACCGATTTTAATTAACTGATAATGAACCTACATCAGGCAAGTCTCTGCCGATTTTAGTCCGTAATCGGCAAGAGTTTGCCGATACGAAAAAATTTATTTGCCGAGAGGTCGGAGCATTAAAGTAACAGGGCAATTTGCCGATTGGAGTTTTGTCGCCAGTTGGCGATCAACGCGATCGTAACGATTGATCGCTAACTGTAACTAAACCAAAGGAGAAAAAAATGTCACTAGGTGTTTTGACAAATATACCTTCCTTGCAATCTCAAGCGGCCCTTGTAAGAGCTGACCGAGAAATGCAAACAAGTATGGAACGACTTTCCACAGGTCTACGTATAAACTCGGCATCGGACGACGCCGCTGGCCTAGCCATGGGACAAAGACTTACAGCCCAGGTTAATGGTCTTAACATGGCATCAAAGAACGCTTCTGATGCTCAGTCGCTGATTGATTCCGTCGACGGAGCGCTTACTGAAGTTGACGATATGCTTCAACGTATGAGGGAGTTATCAATTCAGGCTGCCAATGACACTCTTAACAGCACGGATCGCGAGTATCTAAATGCCGAGGTAGAAGCCCTGCAGGCAGAGCTTACGAGGATTTCAACTTCTGCCAGATTCAACGGCGAGCGAATCTTAGATGGTAACCTTAGCAAAACTTTCCAGCTTGGCACTGAGGCCGGAGAGACTGTTGCGATGACGCAAGAGTCAGTAGCCGCAGGTTCTCTGGGTGCAGTTAGCCTTTCGGGTGACGGGCCCGACGTTGTGGCATCTGGTATAGCTGGCCAGGCGGCAACTTATGGCTTTGACGGCACAGCTGATACGGTCGTAGCAAACAACCTCTCGACCACAGTATCTACAAGCGCTCAAGACTCTGCCAAAACTGTAGCTGCGGCATATAACGCTTTAACGGCCACGACAGGCGTGACCGCTACTGCCGACACCCGAATAAGCGTGGTCGCGACCGCTGGGGGAACGTTGCAGTTCAAGCTTAATGACGTCCTCATTGCCGCAGCTGCTGTTACTACAACCTCCTATGGAGCTATGGTAACTGCGGTCAACGCTTCATCCGGTTCTACTGGCGTAACTGCGGAGTTAGCCTCTAACGGAAACAGCTTTTTCCTAATCGATGCGGACGGGGATAATATCAAGATCGAGCGAGAAGACGCGGTGACTGGAGCTGATGTCACTCTCAATACTGTTCATTTTGATGATAGCTTGGGCGCCTCAG
Organism: Legionellales bacterium; assembly: GCA_002722435.1. Classification (GTDB taxonomy): domain Bacteria; phylum Pseudomonadota; class Gammaproteobacteria; order Comchoanobacterales; family Comchoanobacteraceae; genus UBA7916. Next base: position 4,849 of record PBLX01000060.1, read on the forward strand.
CTACTTTGCAACACGCGGGGGCCGATGGAGATCTGGCGGCGGCTGCTGGCCGAATCAAGTTTACCTCTAACAGTGCTTTCAACATTGATACTGGTGCATCCGCGAATGCGAAGGCTTTCACAGGCTCTGCTGCCGCGATTGATGGCGCAGCTGCGGTACTAACCAGCGTTGACTTGACTACTCGAGCATTGGCTTCTTCTTCACTCGCCATAATTGATGGAGCGATTGAAAAGGTTGGCTCAATGAGGGCGAGCCTTGGTAGCTTATCTAATCGGTTGACACATACCATTGACTTCCTAACGGATAGCTCTGCAGCAACTACCCAAGCCTTGGGCAAACTGCAGGACGCTGACTTTGCAGCTGAATCAGCACGATTGGCTAAGTCTCAAGTCTTGATGCAGGCTGGAACAGCAATGTTGGCTCAAGCTAACGCCGCTCCACAAATGGTACTGCAACTTATTCAGTAAGGCAGGCATCGATAAAAAAGGCCGCATCATGCGGCCTTTTTTTATTTCTCCCGCGTCGTTTGCTAAAAACGATTCAAACGATCCACTGCGCTTTTTGGATATCACCCCTCGCGCCTTTTATACGGGACAGTTCCAGCGTTTCTAAAGATTTTTTCTGTAACGGGCTCTCCAGGCTCGTGCAAGATCACTTGGCGTCAACCGAAGCTTTGCGAAATTTAAGTCTTTCCCCCAGAGCCACATCGAATCAAAAAGCTTCCATCAGCACCAGGCTCGCACAGAAAGGCTCGATCGAGCACTTCCGTATTACATGATCTCCTCCGGGAATAATGGAGCCGGCCAAGTCTCGTTTCTTTCAATACTCGGCCAAAATACAAAAAAGCGTGAGCGTGGATTCTCCGTTGGACTAAGAGGGGATATAGATTGGAAGTTTCTTATGCGTGCGCAGATCAACAGGCTGCCTCACGCCCAGCCGCGCCACCGTTTCAAAATATTGCTAAGGCCGATACTTCAGAGACTTATAACCGCCTGATACCGAGCCGACCACGCGCTGGCTAAATCTATCTTGAAACAGAAGCGATCATCATCCCGCGTGCCTCTGCGTTTTCTGTATAATGCGCCTTACGCGATTGGAATGGACACCTCGGTTTTTTTTGGAGGCACTCCTAAGAGCTCAGAAATACCAGCAGCATTAATTCGGCGAAAATCCTCATCAGCTCAAAGCCACAATTAATAGAAAGTAGGATAGGGTCTTGAATCATTTATTTATTAAAATTCTTCTTGAAGCTTAAGATAAAACAAAATAACAGCACTCTTATTATCAATAAGATACAAACTCTATTGTGATCAGAATTGTAAGATTCGGGTTTCTGTTGAAGAATATTAACCAGGACATCTCCTACAGGGCAAACAGAATCTCGGACCCAGAAACGACATCTTTTTTTGGCCGGATTTTAGGCATAAGAATGTTCTCACTGAGGAACACCAAACGCTCTTTGATGTCGATCGTAAAATGTTTATAACTAAGCAGAATCATGGAACTGACCATTGAACAGACACTGCAGCAGGCTATTGCGGCGCACAATGCAGGAGATTTGAAGAGAGCAGAGCGCGTTTACCGAGAAGTATTGCAGAAACAGCCAAAGCATCCCGATGCAAATCATAACTTGGGGCTGCTAGCGATTGCGTCGGACCAAATAGAGGCATCTCTGCCGTTATTTGAAACCGCTTTGCATGCAAACCCAAACATAGAACAATTTTGGATGAGCTATATTGATGCTCTAGTAAGAAATCAGCGGCTTAAGGATGCGATGGTGGCTGTTGAAAAAGCCAAAAAGAAGGGATTTAGCGCTGAGAAACTAGAGGCCTTGTACTCTATATCTACAAAGATAGTCGATAATAACATGCCCTCGCAGGAACAACTTAACAGTCTTCTAGAATCCTATCAAAGCGGGCGATTCAATGAGGCGGAAAAGCTTTCTACGGAAGTCACTCAACAATTTCCAAGGCATCAATTTGCTTGGAAAGTTTTAGGCGCAGTATTTGGGGCGACAGGGAGAAAATCAGAAGCCTTAGAAGCCAATCTGGCGGCGGTCCGTTTATCGCCACGAGACGCTGAAGGGCAAAGCAATCTGGGTAACTCGTTCGCCCAGCTGGGCAGGTTTGAAGAAGCCGAGGCGACCTACAAGCAGGCTATAGCTTTGAACCCTGAATATGCCGAAGCCAACTACAATTTGGGTATCATCCTCCAAGAGTTAGGAAGGCTGGATGAAGCTGAAGATTCCTATAAGCAAGCGATAGCTTTGAAGTCTGACTATGCCGAAGCCCACAGCAATTTGGGTAATACACTTAAAGAGTTGGGCAGGTTAGAGGAAGCTGAGATCAGCTACAACCAAGCATTAATACTGAATTCTGACTTGGTTGAAGCCCACAATAACTTGGGTATTACTCTGAAGGATTTAGGAAGGCTGGATGAAGCTGAAGTTTGCTATAACCGAGCGATAGCTTTGAAACCCGACTACGCTCAAGTCCACTATAATTTGGGTAATACTCTCAGAGAGCTAGCAAGATTAGATGAAGCTGAAGCCAAGTATATGCAAGCTATAGCGTTGAAGCCTGATTACGCCGAAGCCTACAGCAATTTGGGAGTAACTTTTCAAGAGCTAGGGAGATTAGACGAAGCTGAAGCCAGCTACATGCAAGCGGTGGCCTTGAAACCCGACCATGTCGAGGCCTACAGACATTTGGGCGCCACGTTTCAAGAACTGGGGAGATTGGACGAGGCTGAAGCCAATTTTTCGCGAGCAATAGAGTTGAGGCCAGATTTTGCCGAAACTTATGATCAACTGGGCGTTATTCTGCAGGCAAAAGGGAAATTTAACGAAGCCGAAGTTTGCTACAAAACGTGGAGCTCCCTTAAATCTGATAAAGAACCGAATACTCAAAGCATGGGGACTATGCTCTTCGAACAAGGATCTTTCGAACAGGCATTAGAGGCTTTTGAAGATTATGACGATCCGATGTCAAAAGCCCAAATGCTTGAATCCTTGTATGCTCTAGGGAGAATCGATGATATTTACTCAAGGCTTGCTGCCGGAGCTGATTCGGATGATACAAATCTTAGAATTGCCGCAATCTCTGCGTTTCTTACTGGACAAGAAAAAAAAGCCATTCCACACAATTTCTGTAACAACCCAATGGATTTTCTGTATTTCGCAAACATCCGCTCCAGTAAGCAGGAATACAGGCCTTTCATAGAGTCGGTCATTGATGAGCTTCAATATGTAAAAACGAAATGGGGGCTTAGGACAACTCGACATGGCTTTCAGTCAGACGTTGATATTTTTAAAAATCCGCGAGAGAAAATAAGCGCACTGAAGGAAATAATATTAGATGAAATTGATGCCTATTATTCGAAGTTTGGAAATCATTGTTGTTCTTTTATTGAAAAATGGCCGTCCAAAAAAACAATAAAGGGATGGCATGTAGTTCTAAAAAAGCAGGGTCATCAAGCCCCTCACATTCATCCCTGCGGGTGGTTGAGTGGAGTATTATATTTGAAGGTGGTCCCAGCTCTTGAAAAGAATGAGGGTGCGATTGAGTTTAGTCTGAATGGCAGGAATTACTATCACAAAAATTCCGCTAGTTTGATATTTCAACCAGAAGTGGGGGACCTCGTTCTTTTCCCTTCGTCGCTCCATCACAGAACTATCCCCTTCACGACCGATACGGATAGGATTATCGTTTCTTTCGATTTACAGCCGGAGCCTACTGGACATTAAATGCCAAGGCTTACCTGAACGCAGAAAAGCTAAAACTCGCGAACCAAGGCGACGCAAACATTCTCAGAAATTTCGCTTTTTCAAATTGAATGATTACAAATACCCAAAACGACAATATGCAGTCATCTATTGAAAAGGCCATGCCATTCAATCCTATGCGAGAGATCAGACTAATAAAAATTAGGACAAGCAACCTGGTGCGATCAACCTTACTTCTGAAACGTTATCGTTGTTAAGGAGTCAGCCTTTACTTGAGATGAGTATCGCTTTTTGAACCTTTTTAAAGCTCTTTTCAACACGCACACCTAAGAAAACGACGCTGATCCTCCAAGCTGCATTTTTCTCCCCGCTGCCTAACCAGTCTTCATGGTGATAGCGTGGCCATTCAGATTGTAGATGGTAAATCGATCAGTGTGGTCTATTTGTTCCTGTACAAACCTCGAGACACCAGGACAGTTTCTACTTCCACAATCATCGTATATGATGGCGCCTCCTATATTTAGACGTGGCCATACCCATTCTGTGATCTCTTTCGAACCCTGATAAGTATCAACATCAACATGGCACAGTCGGAATTTATGATTCTCTAACTCGCGAGCTGTGTCGTCTGGGAAGACGCCCTTAAGGATTTTTATCGAACTTCTCACATCTAGCGATTCTGCAAGATTCTCGACATCTTCGACCGTGCTATCCGCATGCTCGCCATTTTTATAAAACGTATCTTTCTCACCCGCTTTCACCACGCCATTAAATGTGTCACAAAGGTAGGTCGTAAGATTGATACCTTCACGGCGAAATCTGCTGGCAATTAGACAACCCGAACCACCCTTCCAGGTGCCAACTTCAATGACATCGCCTGGAACATTCGCCAATTGACCAGCTAGACTCCATAACTCGTGCAAACAATACTGGTCGACTAAAGTATTAGATCTAACTTTTTCGAAAAGATCTCTAAAACCTGTGTCACAGGCCCAGGGGGCAAATACAGCGTTGGTAGCGATTACTCGATGGGGCACATCTTCAAGCCCGCTGTCTAGGCCAACACGAGCTAGTTTACTGCGGTTGTTCCGATATAAGTTCGCTAGCTCAACAATTGGCAGTTCCATGTTTATATTTAAAGATACCTTATCCATAAGAATCATGTCCTCTCTACTAAAATTGTTTCTTTTTCGAGCTAAATGGCAGGAATCCTGCGCCTTTGATTAATCTCGCTCGACCCGACTACCTGTAGCCATGCAGAATAAAAATCGCCCTCTATCACTCTCCCCACATTCAAACTCTTAACTTCAGGATGATGGCTTTTTGACCGCAAATCTCGCCCACCAGGGCCGCCTTATATAGCTTCTAGACCTATGTTCCCTGATATCGAGACCCTTTGATCTTCAGACTCGAAAAAGGGGTAAACCTGATGATTGAGTGTCGAGGGAAACATTACCATCCTCCCTTCCATACTTTTTTCCATTCCATAAGCAAAAGTCTTTAAGTTTCCGAGGATATCGACGTAGTTAAAACAGAAGTTAGACACAAACTGTTTTACGTTTGCGTCTTTTATGTGGGGAAGCTCGGCTTGTTTCTTATGTGAAGTCGGAATTCTCATCCAAATCACAAAGCTTAAAGCGCCGCTGTGATCATGCAGGGGGTTGAATTCATGTTTATTCTGAAAATTGACCCACAATTTATCCAAAACGAAATTATAATCATTGGTTTTCAGAGAGATATACTTGACAGGGGGACCCCCAAATTTCTCTAAATAAAGTTTGATGAAACCCGGCAAGACCTCCGTAGTGAAATCCTTTAAAATCCGAGCAGAATGATCCAGGACTAATGATTCGGTTATGTTACCTGCTAAAGAGCCTTTTAGACTGACAGGTTCATTTTTTGCGTTTTCGACCGCGGACCATAATTCCCCGACTATTTTTTCTGTCAGAGAGCCCTCGACGATGCCAATATTAGGCAAGGATTGCGCCGTCAGGTTATGAACAGAGCCTTGGAGGGGGAGTGACGACAAAGGAGACGTCTCAACAGCCGTCCTTTGTCTGTTCGAACTGGTTAATCTTGGCATAGTGTTTTCAGAAGATCTTGTTATTTTCCTCCAGATACCTTGCAAAGATCGTGCCTATTTATGATAGTAACAACTCCATGTGCGACGGGGTTCTTCTCCAGCAGAGTTTCAATTTTTCAGTTTTTTGGATGCTTAGAGGGAAATAAATTTCCGGAAGGAGGCAAATTTCGTCGCTCGTTTGCAGAACTTTCCGCGAGGGACATCTAGTGCGGTACTAACTGCTCTTCGACGCCTTAGAAGTCAGTCCCTTTAAAGTTCATCCGTGACGGCAGGAATTAACTGCACCTGATGCGGAATTTCGTGAGATATTAATTCATTTCTGATGGTTGGTTCGAACATCAAGATTTGATGCTTCTAGTTCTTGACAAGCGTTCGCCCGGACTATAGTCACGTCGTCTTTGTCTTGGGCCTAGTCGATCAGAGTCCCTCGCTCGTCCTACTTTAGTTCGATTACAACCAGTACGGTTCTGTTCTTTCCTAATACCCAGTTATTTATCGTACCCAGATATATTGAGATATCTCTCCCCCATCAGCTCTTCGTGCGTAGCCAGGATGTCATGAGTCTGCCCAAGCGATGAGGATTCCAAGTCAATTAACAGAGCGCCTTCAAGATATCCCTCAGAGTCCAAGATAGAAGTTTCCAGAATCGTTGAACCCAGACTAAGAACTATCTATGGCCGCTCTTTGCCTATGAGCACCTCTATCTCCAAGGCGTATTTTACGCTGTTTGAAGTAGAGCCCGTTCAACTAGTGGAGTTTTTTACCATGTGCCAACGTAAGTGCGAGACATTTTAAATCTCTTCCGAGCGCACCAACTTTTAAAAAAAATTAAAGTTTTTCGGAAACGAGCCGACCGATCTTGCAAGCGGCAAATAAATGCCGCTTCCGGCAACAAGTTGCCGTTTATTAAGGCGAGGAATAAATGTATTCAGATATTACACAGATGCAGAGCACCGCAATTCAGGGTTTAAGGCGGTCTCAACGGGGCATAGACCATACGATGGAACGACTGACGACCGGACAACGAATTAATGATTCAGCTGAGGTGGGGGCGGAGCTGATCAAGCTGTCAAGGCTGGTGTCGCAAGTGACGAGCCTTAAAGCATCTATAAAAAACGTCTCAGAAAGCTTGTCATTGCTTGACACCGCAGATGCCGCTCTCGATGAAATACAAGATATTTTAGATCGAATGAGAACCATTGCTGTAGAGTCTTCCAGCGACGCAATCACGGCGACTGAGAGAACAGTCTTTGCAAACGAGACTGGGGAACTCTTAGCTGAGATCGAATCTATAGCCAGCAGTACGTCCTTTAATAAAAGAAGGTTGCTTGACGGAAGCCTCACAGGTCTAACGATTCAAGCTGGACCGAGCTCTGCAGATACGCTTTCTCTATCGATCGCCTCAAGTAATCCGGAAAGCCTCGGAGCCTATTCTGCGATCGGCCCAACTCGAGGCGCTCTAGCGGCAGCCAGCACCGCCACAGCCAACACCACAACGACATCCGAAGATATTATTTTGTCAACTGCGGGGGGCTCCACTACAATTCAAGTGGGAGACAACGAATCCGCTAAGGCCGTAGCCGCGAGCGTCAATGCGGTGACGGCGGACACTTCAGTGTCTGCAGCAGCTCAGACATTTGCACTTCTTTTTTCTACTAGCGGCAGTTCTGAGAACTACACAGTTTCCATCAATGGCACTTCCACTAGCTCTTTTTCTATCAGCAACTCAAGCGTCACGGATGCCGTGAGCAAAATAAATCTAATCAGCTCCACGACAGGGGTGGTGGCAACAACAACGAGTTCTAACCAGGTACTTCTTCACGATGCGGATGGGGACGATATTACGATCGAGAACACCTCGGCTAACGTCAATCTAGATATTCAAGCAGTTGGGTATGATGGCGCCACGACCGAAGGAAATGCGGTTAGTCTGGCAGCGACAAATAATAACGACGCCACCCGCGTAATTGGAACCTTAAGACTAACATCCGAGTCTTCGTTTTCAATTACCCAGTCCGGCACATCAAGTTTAGGTTATGCATCCACCGGAACCCCAGCCTTGTCTTCACTATCCTCAGTCTCTATCGAAACCGCGAGCGGCGCTTCTCTGTCTATTGCTGTGATCGACGGCGCAATCAATCAAGTAAGCGAGATCAGGGGCCGGACGGGCTCGGCGCAATCTCGCTTGGGTTTTGTCGAAAACTTTCTTACAAATCAGGCGTTAAGTAAAGAAATTGCAAGTGGCGCCATTCTCGACGCCGATATCGCTTTAGAGTCTGCAAAGCTCGCGAAAGCCATGGTCTTGCAAGAGATAAACACCGCTCTGCTAGCACAGGCGAACGCGGGAACAAGCTTGTTAACCAAGGTATTACTCGATGCAGCTTGACCCTGCATACGAGTAAAGCTTGATTAAAGAATAAACGGTGGCGACCGATTAATCATATACAAGGAATATTTTTATGTTGCTCATATAAGGATGACAAGAAATGCCAGCAGCCAACGCGTCGACGACATATTTAGATATCGGGCAATCAAATGCCGTTAAAGAAAGAGGGCCCGAGGAGCTGATAACGCTTTTGTTGCAACGAGCCTGTGTTGCTATAAAAAGATCGGTTCTTATCATCGGGCATAAAGAGATGGATTCTGAAGATTGGGAAGTGCGTTTGAGAGCCACTGAGGAATTTAATATGTCTATATCTAAGGCGCTTCAGATTGTGACCGCCTTGAGAGAGGTGCTCGACCACCAGAGCGGGGGCGAATTAGCGAATCAGTTGCATAATACATATACAGCAATAATGGCAAGCTTGTGGAAATCCAGTAAAGAGCGAAACACCGAGGAATTAACTAAGCTCCTGGGAGCCTTAACCGAGCTGAGAGATGCTTGGCAGGCCGTGGAGGGCCAGACCACCTAAGTGTGCAGGTCTGTTTTAGTCCCGACGCATCGGTTATTCTTTTGATATCCATACAGCGCCAATCAACCTATTGTAAACGCGCTTTTTAACAAAATAATAACGCTCTCCCCTTTACAGGAACACCTTCACTTGGGATCAATTCAAGACCCTCAAACGCTTTTAAAATTCAGCAATTGATCCACAGTGCATGCCTACCCCTAGTTTTCACTAATGGATTTTTCTGACAAGCCAAGGCCTTCACTGAGCAGTATATTAGCGAGGATTCTACAACCAAGCGCGATGATAGCTTACGCCCTAAAAAATGAGCATTTTTAAGGCTTCTGTAGTCCAAGTAACCCTAGCCAATCGATATTAGGAAAAAGCACGACGGTACGACCAACTCGGAAAAATTCGGTGTAGAGTTCGATTTAACGGATCGGATGTGCGATTCTTATGAAGTGCCCTCAGGGAATAAGATATGTCCAAGAAGGATCACGGGATAAGAGCCTACGGAGAAGCACAAGCGCAGCAGGTTAGAGAATCTAAAAGCCCAGAAGAGCTAATAAAGCTTCTCTTCGATAAAGCTTGCCTACTCGTTCGCTCTTCCACAGAAAGCCTCGCTCAAGAAGATCATGAGTCTTACCATAAGTCTTGCCTTCATGCGATTCAAATAGTGCTCTCTTTGAGATTCGTATTGAAGACAGAAGAGGGTGACGAGCTTTCGAGGAGTCTCTTTGACACATACACCTCAATCGCGGCAAGCTTATTGAAGGCAAAGGATAGTCAAGACGCTACTGCACTAGCAAAAATTTATAAAGCCCTCGACGAATTGCGCCAGGCTTGGACAACCATGTTATCCCGTAAGCAGTTATAGCCGCCGATAATATAAATTTTCTTAGTCGTTTTTCGAGTTTTTAATGGTCCTACGCTCAAAAAAGTCTTAATCTTGGTCGCAACTTTTTGAGAGGAATAATTGATGCCAGTTGCAATTGGCCTCTTCGCTGCCTACGGCTTTATCTACTATCAAATCGCTGATACTGGAGTTCCACTTTATGGGGGATTTTTCGAAGAGGTAATCTTCTTATTCGTAGCAGGCGGCTCCTTGATGTGTACCTTGATGAGAAACTCTTTTATGGATTTTCTCAGAATGCTGGGCTCTTTCGGTAAGTTCGTCTACTACTCACAGCCTGATCAACTAAAGCTCGTGCAAGAGGTGGTCGAACTCGCTAACGTCAACCGAAGAGACGGTCCTATCGCGATGCAAAATATCGAGGTCGCCAATAAAGACCTGCGAAGAGCAGTGGATATGGTAGTGGATGGAACCGATTCGGCGATAATAGAAACAACTTTGAACACAGATATCGCCATCACTAGGGAGCGTGAGCAAGTGACTGTAGACATGCTCAAATTTTGGGCGGACGTCGCCCCGTCATTTGGAATGATAGGGACCATGATTGGGCTTGTTGGGATGCTCAAAAATATGGACGATCTCAAAGGGATAGGCGATAGCTTTGCAATAGCGTTACTAACAACGATGTGGGGAGCAATAATAGCGTACACCGTTGCAAAGCCGTGGGCCGAAAAATTAGAGGGTTACTCAAAGACCGATGTTCAGGCCAAACAGCTCATTGTCGAAGGAGCCCTCATGATCAAGGCCAACACTAATCCTCGACTTATAGCAGACCGTCTATCAAGTCGGCTTGCACCCAAGGCGCGAGCAGAGATGGCAGAAAATAATCAGCAAGAAGCCACCAACGCGTAAAAAAAGGGATGGGGTATAGCGATAATGACAAGACAGGCGCTTCGCCGCCCGATTGGCAGGGGGAGCTAAGCGACGCTGAAGAGAGCTTTGAGACCGCGGCGCCGGAATTATCTGAACTAGATCCTTGCCCTAGTCTTGCACCACCATGGATGGCAACTTTCTCCGACCTAGGTACTCTTTTGATGGCATTCTTCGTTTTAATCCTGGCTAGATCAGTTGTCGACTCACCGCGAATGGAAACGGTTATGGGCTCAGTAGCGCTAGCATTCGGCGTGGAAAGAAAAGTACCCAAACTCGAGATTCCTATGGGGGAGACCCTGCTAGAGACAATGTACACCCCCGCTGAGGCTGAGAGAACTATCGATTCGGATGCGACCCAAAATTCTAAAGACACGACTCAGGAATATATCAAACAGATGACGGAGAGAGGCTCCGCAGTTTCGAACATACAAGGCGATTACGTGCAAGTACTCGAAGAACTAGAGTACGAACTCGAGTCTGGTCAGGTGACCGTCACGATAGAGGGCGAGAAAATAGTTGTTGAGATGACTGAGGGAGATACGGGCGCGAGTGGCAAAAAAAGCAAAGCCAAAGGTGGCGTGACACAGGAAACCATAGAGATCGCAAAAAAGCTTGAAGATCTGAGAACATTCGCGACATCTGAAATAGTCCTAAAAAGAGAGAAAAATTGGGAACCGAGAGGTAAGGAAATTGTAAATAGAAGCAGCATCGAAGAAATTCGGGAGGCTCTCAATGACGAGATCGACGAAGGGATAGCCGAAATCGAAAAAGACGGCGATAGCGTCTTGATAAGACTCACTAAGGCTGACAGCTTCGTGTCGGGTCAGGCGCGTTTATCTAGAAGTTTCGAGGATACCCTTTATAGGGTCGGCAATGCCTTATCTGAAACTCGAGGGATTATCCGAATTGAGGGACATACAGACAATCAGATGGTTGGTTTTAGCAGAACCTTCAAATCCAATTTTGATCTCTCTGCTGCAAGGGCGGCATCAGTGGCGGATTTCTTGGTTGATGAAACCAGCTTGCAAAACGGCCGACTTACAATCAGTGGACTGGCGGATACTAAGCCGATCGGAGATAATTTAACCGCAAAAGGTAGGGCTAAAAATAGACGGATCGAGATTTATCTAGATGAGTAACCCTGTTCAAAGACAAGATGATTGCCCGCCAGGATCACCTCCATGGATGTCAACCTTCGCCGATTTAGCAACTCTTTTGATGGCATTTTTTGTCCTGTTGGTTTCTCAAACGAGGGTTGCCGATCCAGACGAATGGAAGGCTTTGGGGAGCGTATTCCAACAATCTATGGGATTTTTGGCCAAAGAAGGGGGAGACCAAATTCCAGAGGCAGACAAGATTAATGCGAGAAATTTTAAGAATCAGAGGACAGAGCAGGCTTTTGAAGTAAAGGAAAAGACCACAAAAGAAATGCCCCGAGACGTAGCGCTGGCTGTTAGCGAGTATGCGGGGCAATTCGATACATATGCCGATATAGAGGTATTAAAAGAAACTTTTGCACAAGCCATTGCAGCCGGCGACATCGAACTTAAGGCAGACTCTGGCAAATTGGTGGTAACAGTCATCGGAGAAGAAGATAGCGATGACATATCAGATAGCGATGACACTCTAGAGGAGGGAGAAATTGAGTCTGAAATCATGGAGCTCTATGCAAGAATCGCAGATGTGCAGGCCGAGCTTGAAACCGAAGTAGTGATAGAACACCTGGATTTGAGTCTCACAGACCTTGCGAAAGACGAAGGCTACGCACAACGCATTGAGGAACAATTTCAAGCGCTCAAACTAAACCTACAACAAGAAATGGAAAAAGGTCTCGCAAAAATCGAACTTATCGATGACAAAATTCTGATCAAGTTGGCCTCACAGGATTCCTTCGAATCCGGTTTCGCAGAGATTAAAACGTCTTTTTTGCCGACGCTTCGCAATGTGAGGAACTCCATCAAAGGCACTCCAGAGCGCATTACAATATCTGGCCATACCGATAACGTGCCTATTCGATTTAGCGATCGTTTTCAGAGTAATTGGGACCTTTCTTCTGCGCGGGCCTCAGCGGTAGCAGTTTTCATGAGAGACGACCCCGGCATTGATCAGTCTAGGCTTCGGGTTTATGGCTTCGCAGAGACTCGCCCCGTAACAAGTAACGAGACACGCGAAGGACGAGCAGAGAATCGAAGGATAGAAATAGAGATAGGACAGTAGCCCTATCAGCCTACATATGCGTCGCTTGAAAGGGCCGAGGGCTCTTCTAACTTCCTTCCCCGTATTGGCGAGACCAGGTGAAGCCATCCTTCATGAAGGTCCTTTAACAACCCCCTCATCTCTGACAGATCTTCATGTATCGGCAATCTCAAAGACGTTTCAATGCAAGTGTCAACATAGCAAAAAAACTCTTCTAAATGCTTCGTAAGCTTTTGATCGGGTATATCTCCTAGGGATTTTTGAAGGAAGCCTGTCAAATTCTTTGCATGACGTAAGGAAATATATGCTCGCGACTTCTTTTCAGCGATAAAATTTTTCTCCGCACGCGCAAGAGATCTCTCCACCGACTCGAAAAGCCAGTTGATCTCAGTAATACGTCTTTCGCCATGCTCTACCATCGACCTTACGTATTTTGTGTACGGAGAAATGTCCATGAAGACACCTTCTGTTTCTACATGATCATTGTCGGTTCTGTTCAGGAATACTTTAGGAAAAAATCAAGAAATTTCGCATTTTTTATAAGCTGAGGCTATACATTCCTCTGCAAGCTTTATGAGCGAGGCCTCCATCTCATCACTCATCCGCAAAGATGCCTTTATCATCACTGATCTGGCCTTTTCAAAACCATTCATTAGCGCGATTGCTGACCAAAGGTACCCCCGCTCGTGGTCTGACTCTTCGTCAGGGTGCAACATCCCTGACTGGTGAATATAACCGACCATATACTGTCCTTTTACCTCACCTAACCTAGCTGCTTTTTGAAAAAGCCTAAATGCTTCATCTCTATCTTTGAAAATACCCTCACCTCTCATATACAACGCTCCGAGCATGTAGGTTGAGGGACCAAAGTCCATCTCGTCAGCTTCTTTAAGCCACTCTACAGATTTACGCCAATCCTTATTGTTGATGTGCCCCTTATAGGTCAGCATAGCTAAATTATGCTTTGCCGAGGGGAGCCCCTGAGCAGCCGCCATCATATACCAAGCCTCTGCCTGCTTATAATCCTGACTGACCCCTAATCCTCTTTCATATAGAAACCCGACATTGTTTTGTCCTTCAGCATCGCCTTTTTCTGCTACCTTTAACCAGGCTCGATAAGCCGTCGTTGCATGCTCCCGGCTCAACGCAGTCAGGCCAGCAGTGAAAGGTTCGGAATATATGATCTTAAAAGGCAAAAATACCAAAAGAAGAAAGGAAACCCTCATTGAAAGTATCAATTTGAAACTCACTTACCGTTGGATACTCTAATAATATTTGATTTTTCTAGAGGTTTGCAAAATTGTTAGTTCGACGGTGCTCAGATGGGGACCTCGTCACACTGTGGGCCTAACCTTTTTGCTTGAATGCCTGGCAGATAATTCCCGAGGAATGAATCACCTCGATGGACGGTAGCAGTTTGCTCTTAAAACCCATAGCCCCACAAGAATAGGGATGATTAGGGTCCCAACTCACGGCGAAGTAATTGCATTTCCAACAATTCACGTTATTTGAAGAGTCGTCTTTTGAGCTTGCTTTTTTTAGCCGGCCAGGATCCGAGGTTGACATAACTTTTTCGAAAGAGGGGCGACGACCCAAAAGGACCAATGCCTTATAAATACTCGAACAA
>PBLX01000061.1 GCA_002722435.1 Legionellales bacterium
CCATTGCGTTAAAGCCTGATTTTGCTGAAGCGCATAACAACTTAGGCAATACACTCAGGGAACTGGGTAAACTCGAAGAAGCGGAGCAACATTGCCGGAAAGCTATCGCCATCAATCCAAACGCCGCAGAAGTATACGTCAACCTCGCATTAGTAATGCAGGAATCCGGTAAATTAGTCGAGGCCGAGTTTAACTACCGCCAGGCGATTCAGTTGAGACCGGATTTTGCTGAAGTTCACAATAACCTAGGTAGTGTCCTTCAAGACCTTCATAAGATTGAAGAAGCAGTAATCAGTTATCGTAATGCGACAAAACTAGCACCTAGTTTTGCAATCGCTCATTATAACCTCGCAAACGCGCTTCAGGAACTTGGCGATTACCAGCCCTCTATGGACTCATATCTGGAGGCCATACGACTTCGACCAGATTACGCCGATGCCCACTCAAATGCAGGGGCGATTTGTCAAGAACAGGGCAAGCTTGGAGAAGCTGAGGAATGGTGCAGAAGAGCGGTTTTTTATTGCTGTAAACCCAACTTAGCTGAAGCCTCTCTCGATTCGGATTTAGCTGGCGCCTACAATAATCTAGGCATGGTCTTGAGGGCAAAAGGAGATCTAGACCAATCAGTTTCTCTTTTTAAGAGAGCAATCATGATTGAGCCTGAGTCCCACCAAGCTCACAGCAACCTTGGGGCAGTACTCCGTGATTTAGGTATGTTGGAAGAGTCGGTCGATTCCCTTAGGAAAGCGGTAGATATAAAGCCAGACCTCGCAATCGCTCATAACAATTTGGGGAACACGTTTATGAGTTTGGCAAAAGTAATGCAAGCCAGACAAAGCTATGAGAGAGCGCTTTATTTTCAGCCAGAATTCGCCGACGTAATCTGGAACTTGGTTGCCGTACAAAATGGCATTGAGGGAGCCAAACTTCTATTAGAGAGATGCTTGAGTGTTAATCCGAACCATTTGGACGCAAGATGTTTAAGCGCCGCTGTTTTTTATTATGAAGGCGACCAAGAGCCTTTCCGAACCTTGCTCAAGTCAGAATTTGAAGGCCACCCTTTTGTGCGAACCCTTGAGTGGGTTTTCAATCTTCCAAATCTCCCAAAACTTTACTTCAATCAATGGCGCTTCTACGACGCTGTTTTTGAAAACTCCATAAAGTCACGACCCTTCTATGAATTTGGGGTTTGGAGGGGTCACTCCTTTAATTATTTGATCAACTTGTACAAACGAGGGTATGGTTTTGATACCTTTGAGGGCCTGCCCAGCGACTGGCGTTTGGGTTCTTTAAATGAAAAGAAGGGAAGTTACTCGGCTCGGGGTAGCGTACCACAGATTCAGGGCGGTCAGTTTATCAAGGGGCCTTTTGAACAGACATTACCCGAGTTTTTCACTCATGAAAGGCCTTTAGCTGCTTTGATAAACTTCGACGCAGATCTTTATTCATCCACGATTTGCGCCCTCAATTTTTCGAAGAGGGTGATAGACCAGGACACCGTGCTAATTTTCGATGAGCTCATTATCAACGAGGACTGGGAAAACCATGAATATAAGGCCTTGAATGAATTCTGTGCTTCGCAGGGTCTGACGTATGACGTGGTGGCTTTGTCACTGACGACCAAGCAAGTTGCCGTCAAGTTGAGAAATCTCGCGCAAGGAGTCGGTTCTTAAACCGACCTTAATAGCAGAAAGCTAACGAACTATGCGCCCTTAAAACGTACTGCCTAATCAGTGTTGCTCTAGAGCAAATTTCTCGAACGGCATTGAACAAACCGCCTGATAATCCTGGCAGGTGTCAATACTGATGCCCTCGTCTTCCACCATGACTCCTTCAATACTCAAGCTTTCCGATTCGATGCACCGGAGTTGCTCTATCTGCTCGGCTTGCTCTAGATTTCCTTGCGGTGTTCGAGAATAGTTTCGACAGAAAACTCCGGAATAGGCATAAAGGCCCATACAGCGGAAATATATCTGTGCAGAATTGTCGGCTTTGCAAAATGGAATGGGGCTTCTTGAGAGATAGGCAATGCGACTCGCTCCAGAAACAGCGACCTTCACGACTGATTCGTCGTATATTTGCTTAGTATCAAGAGGTGCTATGGCCTGAACGAAGCCCCGGACATCACAACTCTGAATATGGGTATAGACTTTGTTTATCGCGTCAACATTGATAAGGGGTTCGTCTCCCTGAACATTTATATAATAGTCAGCCTCCAGGGCCTCTGAGACCTCAGCAATGCGCTCTGTGCCGTTAGCACAAAGCGTCGACGTCATCATGCAAGGGATGTGGTTCTCCTTGCAAAATAACTCTATTCTTGCGTCGTCCGTAGCGACCACGTATTCCTCTACAGCACTTCTTGCTACTCTTTTGGCAACCCACCATATCATTGGTCTGCCGTGGATTTTTAAAAGTGGCTTCCCAGGTAGCCTGCTAGAGGCGTAACGGGCCGGTATAACCGCAAGGACACTCTTTTCAGCAGGCACTCCAGCCTCCGTCAACGTGGAGTACTTGGCCGGTGATGTAGTCCGACATTGAAGAGGATAAAAACAAGCAAACATCGCTCACTTCTCTGCTCTCCCCCCATCTATTCATAGGCGTTCGATCTAGAGTGAATTGATAGAGGTCATGACGATTCTTTTGAAAGTCTTGGTAGTACGAAGTTTTGCAAAAACCAGGCGCGATAGCATTGACATTGATGTTGCTCTGCGCAAATTCGATCGCGAGCGACTTGGTCAGCCCGACTATCCCAGCTTTGGAGGTGATGTAAGCCGATAAGTCTGATAGGCCGTTGGTACCTAAAACCGAGGACATATTGATTATTTTCCCGCCACCTTTTTCTTTCATAGTTGGGATCAGGGCTCGGCACATTAGGAACATACTGCCCAAGTTGCACGCTAAAACCTCGTTGAATTGTTCTAGGTCGATTTCTAGAAAAGGCTTCCTAAACCGCATTCCCGCGTTATTTATAAGAATGTTAGCAGCGGAGAATTTTTCATGAATTGCGTTCGAGAACTGCTCAACTGTTTCCGGGTCGGAGACATCACCTTCAAAAATCAGAGTGTCATCCTCGTCGTCACTAAAGAGTTTTCGCAGCGCCATAACATCTTCGGTGCTTCGCGTAATTAATGCGAGGCGAGTACCACGACTATTATAGAGTTTAGCCAGATCAAGCCCAAAGCCCTTTCCCGCGCCTGTTATAACGCAAACTTTTCCTTTAAGACCGTCCACGGGATTCATGATCAGGCCGAAATCACAGATTCGAACCCATATTCAAGGATGTCGCTATCCGAACAAGACTTAACATAGGCGCCGCCTATTTGCTCTAGAAGTATAAGTCTGAGCTCACCATCCTTGCGTTTTTTGTCTCGTAGAACCATTTTCATACAAGTATTAAGGAGCGGACCTCTGCAAAAGCCGTACTCTTTTGATTCGAAGCAAATAGGTAAATGAAAATATTCAAGAAGCCCCTTTACCTCCTTGACAAGGTCTTTTTGTAATCCAAAGTATCTTTCACAAATGTTGAGAATCGCGACCATTCCGAGCGAAACGCCTTCTCCATGACGCAAATTTTCTTCCGTTCCCTGCGTAGACATTTCTATTGCATGGCCTAGAGTGTGCCCAAAATTCAGCAGTAGTCGCTTGCCGCCCTCTCGAATATCACCAGCTACGTGACGCTCTTTAAGTTCTATGGTGCGTTGTATGATCTTCCGGACCGCTAGCTGGTCTCTGGATCTAATCTTCTTTTTATGGCTAATCAGGTAGTCGAAGAATTTTTGGTCACCAATCAATGCGCATTTGATGATTTCGGCCATGCCGGAATTGAATTCTCTATCAGGTAGATCCTGTAAAAGACGGAGATCTACGAAGTTCGCGATCGGATGGTGATAAGCGCCTAACGCATTAATCGTCTTGCCAAAATTCACAGCACACTTGCCACCTACGCTGCTATCAATCATCGCTATGAGTGTGCTAGGTATATGGACAAGGTTCATCCCACGATACCAGAGGCTCGCAACAAGTCCTGCAATATCACCAACCACGCCTCCACCCAGGCCTATCAGGGTGGCGTCACGAGAAAAGTTATTTTTTTCCAGAACTTCGATTATTTTAAGTGCTTCGAAAATAGTTTTATTCCCCTTCCCACCGCATAATTCGTGATAGTGCGACTTCAACCCCTCCTGTTGGAGCTTGGAGTGCAGACAATAGCCATATCTAGCCGCGAGATGCTTATCCGAAACGATAAGGGCCCTATCCTCAAGAGAGTTATTTTTCAGAAACTTCGCGATCTTCGGCGCTAAATCGAAGTCGATATAAATCGGGTATTTGGCATCTAGCAGGTCAACCTGAAGGGTCTGCTCAGTATTGTCTCCATGGGGTTTCTCGATGATTGGAAGTGCCTCAGAGAAGACAGATTCGTCGAGTTCTCTATTTAGTGGGACAATTTGCATGTTGGTAGTAATTGCACGGCTGTCCTTATTTCTCATGGCAAAACCTCTAATCTTTTGCTTGAAACCACATCGTGTACATGCTGGAGAAAGTGCGTGGGTTTTCATGCTCAAATGTCTCCCACGACTGAAAATGAGTCAGTCGCTCTTCTCCAAATTTGTTTATGAAGTCCTTTTTTAGGGTCGGTGAAAGTTCAAAGCCTAAAAACTCCAACTCCAACCGCTCTGAGATATTAGATATCTCAGATAGATTGAAGCATTGCTCTTTTTCGTGCAGAAGAAGGTCTCGGAAGCCTGATGTAGAAAAAAAATCAGAAAATAATATTGGTGGATAAGGTGCAGGTGATTCGGATCGTGGCTTTCCTAACAAGGTCGTAATCTCTACGAGTTCATCATAGGAATACGGACCTTCTCCAAACGTTTGGGTTATGACTTCCCGTCGCAATCTAAGAATTTCCTCAACCACGGTCTCGTCTGATTCATCCGAAATTTTGCGTTGAAAAGGTTTTAGGCCTGATCTGGCCCTCGCACTGTACAAACCTATCCTCATAATTCCGTTGGGAAGAAGGAGGTCGCGAAGTGTTGACCAAGCCTCTTCGGCATCGCCGCAGTGATGCAAAGTACCCACACTTTCTATCCAGGCAAATTTTTCACGCAAACAGTGAAGTTCGGTTATATCAGCCTGGAAAAAATCAACGTTAGCAACGTTAAGTTCGCCTCTCATTCTCGACGCAAATGCTAGACTGCTACGACAGAGGTCGATTGCAGTCACTCTTTGGTTAGCAAACCCTCTAGCGACCTCGATCGAATGCTTCCCTGTCCCACAACCCGCGATGAGTATATTTGGGTTATCTAGAATCCCTCCTGTATCGGCCACTTTTTTATTGGACAGTGATTCCAAGTAATTTTTTATCGGGAGACCTTGATGCGTTTGCTCCCTAAGCGCGTTCCAAACTGGATATGGGTTAGCCTCATACTGGCTTTGAACATTGAGCGAAGTTGAATTCGTTATTGGAGTGAGCGTGTCGATTGTGCCTAGAATCCTCGATTCTTCGGCGGCTTTATCGACGGTCTCCAATAAAAGTCTGTCCAAATCGCCACCGATCTCGGTTCTGTTGATGGAGCTTATCCAATCAAAGTTAGCCAACGGTTTATAACAAGCGAGTAAGCTAATCGAACCTGAAGATTTGACCAGCGCCTGTGCCGAGAGAGAGCCTAGCTTTTGTTCAAGCTGCTCAACTAATTGTTTTTCGTGAATCGTTTGGGGAATGACAAACTCGTTAGATCGGCATGTATGGGCGATAGCGCAGGTTATTTCGATAAATCTGGGATCGCTCCTTTTGCTGATTTCCAGTTCAAGGCATAATGAGCGGAGTCGCCTGATGAGCTCTTCAGTAGCAATGTCTGCGACCGTTCCCCTTGAGATATAAGCGAGGAAGAGCTGATTTCGATGTGCGATCGTCATTATAGAGTCTGGGCACACCTCAGGGTGCTCTAGTTCGTGCACGAGTTCAACGAACTCGGGACTTTTATGCAGAACTGACGCAACCAGTGGCCAGGAAGCCGCGTCGGCTACAAATTTTCCGTCCCTGATTCCATGCAAAAGTATCAATTGCCAGGCCGAGACGGGCTCTAGTGTAAGATTGCATGCCTCTATCTCTTCGCAAATTCTTTGAAAACGAGACCAATACTTGCGATTGTCCATATCGAGAGACAACACCTTAGCCCCGGCGCGAAAAGCCTCGTCGTCTGCCCCTACAAATAGCAGCTCCAGTGACAGTTCGCTTAACAATGAGGGATTTTCTACGCAGTGATTGAATAGCTGAGAAAGCAGGCTCTCTCTCGTTTGGAAATCTTCAGCCAGAACAGCGGAGTGCATTGCCTTCATGATCTGTGTAATATTGTTCGGGTAGCTATGATCTTGTGGTTCAGAGATCACATGCGTTCCTGCCGATACGATAGCTTGTTCTCGTTGATCTGCCTTGACTGCAGTTTCTATTGATTCCATTTAGATTAACCCTTGTCAAAATTCTGACGACACCGAACTGGATGCATGATGTGTGCCATGACCAAAAAAAAACCGCCGATGAATCGGCGGTTTTTTCTGTCATCGAGATGACCTCAGCGTATTTACTGCAGAAGCTGAAGGGCCAACTGAGGCGCGGCGTTGGCTTGCGCAAGCATCGCTGTGCTAGCTTGTGCAAGTACCTGGGCCTTTGCTAAGTTGGCTGATTCTGCGGCAAAGTCGGCATCCATTTGCCTACTCCGAGAAGCTGTATGATTCTCGACAGTTTGCGTCAGGTTCGATATCGAATGATCGAGGCGATTGGACATCGCTCCGAGATCTCCTCTGATCGAGTTTACGACAGAGAGCGCACTGTCTATCGAGGATATCGCGGCGCTAGCGTTCGTCGCGCTGGACAGATTTAAGCCCGCACCGCCGCTGACGACATCAGATTTCTTGCTAAGTGCGAGACCGAGGTTTTCGGCCACAGCCTCAGCGGTCGCGTAGGCAGCGTCATTGGTCGCTGTAGTACCTATTACGATATCTCCGGAAGCGTTGCTCAACTCGAGAAAGCCTCTGAACTCGAACGTCTCGGAGTTACCATAACTTACCTCAGCTTCATGCGCAGACAAACCGCTACCACTCTCATGCGTTGCTCTCGCAATCGCTTGCGCGGCGGCATCGAGTACTCGTATGCTGGATCCCGTATCCGATTCTATTACAACCTGATCGTCTATCCCCGTAAATCGCAAACCAGTATTCGCAGTATCGTGATTTGTTTGTAGGGTCGAAACAAGAGTTGCGATCGCCATGTTACCCGTAAGTGTCGTTGACACTCCGTTGACTGACAGAGTGTTGGCATTAGTCGAAGTAATCTCACTTCCAGAATTCATAAGCATTTGCAGCACTACTTTGTTTTTCGCCACTGCTGTTACGCCGCTTTCCTCAGAAACAGCGTTGAATGCGGCTGCTATGTCGCCAGCGGTTGTCGTAGTTGTAGTAAGGCCGGCTGCCGTAGAGGCTAGGAGGACCCCGTTTACAGTGACTGTGTCCATACCATCGATCAACTGATCTGCGATCTGACCAGTAGAGACTGTCGTTCCGCCGCTATAGCTATAAGTTCCGTAGTTCAATCCGAGCGCGAACGCTGCCTCCTTTCGCTCACCAACGCCACTAGTTATAGTGTTGGCGGACGGTTCGACAACATCGTTCAGGTTGTCTGCACCACCAATAGTAATGTCTGAACTTCCATCCACACTCTTAAGTACCAGGTGACCGGTGTTAGTGGTAGCCTCAAAACCAAACTGTGTCGTGGTACCAGTGATTACTACCGTTCGACCGAGGGTGTCGACATAGTCAATTCCACCTTTCGAGTTCAATGTCGCGGTTATGTTCGTGTCTATACCGTTCAACTGTTCAACCAATTCACTCATGTTTGACGTTGCACTAAGCGTGAATGTTGCGGTCCCATTCCCTGTGAGTACTACATCGGCCGTCCCATCTGTAACACCGGTACCCGCATCTGAGGAGAATGATGTCACCGCCGTTGCTGTGACACCATGGTTACCGGTGTTAGTATTAATCATAGCGGCAGCACCGAAAGCGGTTGCTTGAGTGTAAGCGATTGTCTTAACCACACCCGTGTCAGGATCTGTAATAGTTGAGCCGGTGAGGCCAGCAGTGTTGGCAGTGAAACTATGGCCGTTGATTAAAATGTCGTCGAACTCTAAGAAGGTCGGAGCGGTTACCTTACCTCCCACGATGAGCCCGTCAGACGATCCACCACCGGTAGACCCAATGCCCAGGCCTGATGAGGTTGCGGAAGCGATGGACAAACTAACACTTTGGTTAACCTTGTCACCGATCTGAAAGGTTAAATTCTTCGCTGAGCCATCCAAAATGTTACTGTTATTGTATTGCGTGGATGTGGCAATTCGGTCTATCTCAGCTGTTAATGCTGTGACCTCAGTGCTGATCGCAGTTCTGTCGGATGACGTTAGCGTTGAATTGGAAGCTTGAACTGCAAGCTCTCTAATTCTTTGCAGGATGTCAGTGGTTTCCTGTAGGCTTGATTCCGCAGTCTGCGTCAAGGACAGAGCCTCGTTCGCATTACGCACGGCCTGGCTTAGGCCTCTTATCTGTGAGGTAAACCCCTCAGCTATTGCCATTCCGGCCGCGTCATCCGCGGCGGAGTTGATTCTCAGACCTGTGGAGAGCCTCTCCATGGCAGTCTGCTGCATCTTTTGCGAATCGCCTAACGCCTTTTGGGCGGTCAACGAAGCAATGTTTGAATTAATAACGATTGCCATTACTGGACTCCTTCTTCTCGTTTTCTATTGTTATTGAAGCTGACTTAACGCCAAATTCGTAGTCGATTATTTTCATCGACAAAGGCTAAATCGGGCTGAAATCAGATAACTTTAGAAATACAGAATTATATTTAAATCAGAGGCTTAAGGCGGCAAGATCTTGCCGGTTCTGAAAGGAAGCGGTCAAAGTTTTCCTTGCATGCGAGCGGTTCCTTTATTGCTTTTTAAAAAAGCGAGCGGTGAGAAGCTTCAGTAAAGAAATTGAAAAAGTTGTTCCGATTACAAGAAAAGCAGCATTCTCAAGCGTAATCATAGGATAAAGGTAAGAAAAAAAGGATCCCGCTGATTTGTCGGCGATCAAAAAAACACAAAACGGCAGCAAGAGAAACAGAAATAGCTTGCGGAAAATGTGGCAAAGTGAACAGGGTTTTTCTTTTTCTAATTCAGTCTTTCCTGTTATTGAACGGAAGATTTTCAAAACTACTCTTTAAACTATCTTTAGTCGTGTTCATTTCATCTATCAACCTTTGCATAGTCAAGAATTGTTTCGTGTATCGTTCCTGGACCATCTCGAGCTGTGTTTCCAGGTCGGTTAAATCTTGCTGATATTCTGAAACTCTATCCGCTAGGGTAGTGGGCTGTGTGCTCAGATAACCTGTGGAAGCGGTCAAGTCCTTGATTAATTTTGATAAGTCGCCGGCGATACCTCTTGTTGCCTCTCCGATCTCAGAATCGTTGTTTGTATTTGCGCTAAAGATGGTAGCGATATCAGCGTAGTTGTTCGCCAACGCCGTATCTAGATCGGTTTGATCGATTTCCAACTCTCCGCTTTTTGTTATTGAAATCCCCATCTCCCCTAATCGAGTGACAACCGTCCCCGGTGTGGACGAGGTATTTAAAACTATGTTTTGCAGGTCCCGATTAATCTGCCGCACTATGGAATTTCCTCTCAGTGGCCCAGAGTCGGCGGAACTGACTAATGCGTCAATTTGGCTTGTTACGTCGTTATATGTACCCACGAAAGACTCAATTGAACTTTTTGCAACGGCAGTGTCGCGCGCAACGCTCAAAGTTGCGGTGCCCGAAGTGGCGCTAGCTAAATTTAGGGTCACACCAGAGATAATATCGTCAATAGTATTGCTCGAGCGCGAGTACTGTATTCCGTTTACGGTTAGATCTGCATCCGCTGCGTTGAATCCTGATGGGATACTGAAACTCAGTTCTGAAACTGATTCGGAAATCGAAAAAGCCTGCTCCACTCCCGTGCCGCCTGTAAGCTGAATTGTATAGTTACTGCCACTTGTGTCTAACGCCACGACTTGAGCAGTAATTCCCATGTTTGCTTCATTGATTGCTGTGACAACCCCTGTTGGGGTTGGGGCGCTGACCGATACTGTCTTGGTAGTCTGTGTATTCGTGCCAATAGTAAAAGTCATATCGAACGCATTGCCGCCATTAATCGTTTGAGAAGCGCTGGAGAATCCGACTGTCGGTCCTGAGGTGCTCGCGTCCAAAGTGCTGGAAGTCTGCGCTTTTGCTGGCGCGGTAACACTTATGCTGTGCGTGCCTGCGGTAGCTGTTGAGCCAGCGCTTGCGCCGAAAGCACTAGTTTGGCTATTCGTGAGTGTATGGTTGTTAAAGTCGGTCGCGTCATTCAAATTTATAGCCGATAATCGCAAATCTGATACTTTTGATACTAGGGATGCAAAACCGCTAATTTGAGCTTCAGTGTCGGCTAATTTTCGGTCAATTATTGCTTTTTTCCCGGCACGTTCTGCCTCTACTAACGCGGTGACAATTTCTTTGGTATTGAAACCTGCTCCGCCGCCAAGTGCATTTACGTAGTCTATCGCCATAATAAAACCAACGATCTGTATAAAACTCCATTACACAAGCAAAATTGGTGCCATGAAAACGAACCGATCTATGTCAGGGGTAATTCCAAATTATTATTGTCAGTAGCAAGAAAGCCTTCTCTTTTTTTGGCGCGACCAGTTCTCCTGCTTTCGACCAGTTTGTTTGTGTCGGCCCTGACAATTGTTTGGGAAACGCAAATTTTGCTGAACCCATATCTTATCGGTAGAGTAGTTGCATTGTTTAGCAATCGAGTCAGTTGCTTTTGAATTCGTTCGGCGGTACTGATGTGAACACGGTGGCTTATCTTGAAACATAGCATAATCGGTAGTAGTAAAAAGACACGGAAGGTTAAGGAGCTTATAAAATCTTTTGCGCGTAATGACGCCTCGGTCTTAGTGACGGGAGAGAGCGGTTGCGGCAAAGAACTTTATGCGCGAGAGATTCACGAACTATCTCCTCGAAATTCGAAGCCGTTTGTACCTATTAACTGTGGCGCTATCCCAGCAGAATTGCTCGAAAGCCAGCTTTTCGGGCACAAACGAGGCTCGTTCACCGGTGCTGTATCAGACTTTAAAGGAAAATTTCGGGAAGCTCATACAGGCACTATCTTCCTCGATGAGATTGGTGATATGCCCTTAGATATGCAGGTAAAACTACTTCGGGTTCTCCAAGAGAGACAAATAACCCCCATTGGATCCAACGAGCTTATAGATATCGATGTTCGAGTAGTATCGGCGACTCATCGGGATTTGGAACAGGAAATACGAAATAATAGATTCCGGGAAGACCTGTATTTCAGATTAAATATACTCCCCGTGCATCTACCCCCATTGAGGGATAGACCCTCTGAAATTGCTGAGTTGGCTGAGCACTTTTTGCAAACTTTCGCTGTGAGTGGCGCGGCGCCAGTAGTTTTATCTGATCAATTCACAGAGGCTTTGACGTCATTTAAATGGCCAGGAAACATAAGAGAGCTATCCAATACAATGCAGAGACTGTCGGTCTTATATCCCGGTCAAACCCTCAACTTACGCGACGTCGATCCCTCCATGCTTCCCACAGGTTTGCGCGAGGCTGTTAGCGCGTCTACAAGAAAGTCGGACGACGCACAGCCAAACGAAAGCGAGTTATTGGCGTCAGACGACTCCGGGGAGAGTGTCGTGGACAAGGAAACTGAGGACATAATCCTTATGGCGCAGGGCCTTAAGATCAGTGATGAGGATAGGCCCTCATTGAAAGCCAGTCTTAGCTCATTAGAAAAAGATTTAATCCAGAAAGCGCTGGAGGAGTCCGAAGGGAACGTCAGTAGAAGCGCTAAATTGTTGAAAATACAGAGAACTACACTTATAGAAAGGATCAAGAAATACGATCTGAATATGAAAAACATCTAGTTAGTTAAGGGCAAGTGCTTTTTGCCTATCGACAGAAAAGCTAGATTTTGTCGCTAGAGTAAGGCTATTGTCGAGAAGCCGACAACTATCTTGGGAAGAAATATCATTTGCTCAAAATTGTGGCGATCAGTGCTATAAAACACTGAAATATATAGAATATTTATTCTGGCATCTAAATTGCTTAAGGAGTAGCCAAGCAATTAGAAAAAGCCATTATGATCGATAATCAACCCATTACATTGTTCTGGGATTCATCCTCTAGCATCGAGGAGAGCTCCTTAAAAAAAATTTCGGAAGCAGGTTTTAAAATCGAGATGGCCTCAATAGTTCATCTGATGGAAGACATTGCCTTAGAGGTTGGCGACGATAAGCCCCGTGTCGTTTGTCTTAACAGCAGCAAGGAACGACGGTTATCCGAGTCTTACATTCAAAAAGTAAAAGAAGCACTTGGCCCCAAAACTTATCTTATCCTTCGAGTAGAGAGGGATGATGTTGAATCAGCGATTGTCGGGGTGCGAGCGGGCTCTGACGACGTTGTCTGTGTGGACGCACCCTCAAATCAATGGCGTCAAATAGCTTCCTCGGCTCGTATGAGGCTTCTAAAGCTTGAGTCTTATGTGTTCGTCGATGAGCTGAGTCAAAAGCTTTTGGCACTAGTGGAACGCGTTGGTGCCTCAGATGTGACGGCTCTGTTGCAAGGGCCTACTGGCTCGGGCAAGGAGGTCCTTGCCCGATTGATTCACGATTTCTCTGCGAGAAGAGACGGTCCCTTTGTCGCCGTTAATTGCGCTGCTTTACCCGAGAGCTTGGCAGAGAGCCTGCTTTTCGGACACGTAAAAGGCTCCTTTACCGGTGCCACCAAGGACACAGAGGGCTTTTTTACTCAGGCTGATGGGGGCACCTTATTTCTAGATGAAATTGGTGAACTCCAACCGATGTTGCAGGCGAAGCTTTTGCGAGTTATCCAAGAGCGGGAGGTGCTACCAGTTGGTTCGGCGAGAAGTAAGCGAGTGGATGTTAGACTCGTATCTGCGACTAATAGGGATCTAAGGCATCTCGCGACGCTTGGAGATTTTAGAGAGGATTTATATTTCCGCCTTAGTACTTTTAGAATAAATGTTCCCAGCTTATCCGCGAGGCCCGACGACATTTTACCTTTAGCTAACTACTTTATAGTAAAACATTGCCGAGAGACTCAACGTTTTTCGTTCGAACCAGACGCGCTTTCGAGATTGATTGCCCATGATTGGCCGGGAAACGTCAGAGAACTAGAAAATGTCGTGCAAAGATCAATTGTCCTTGCCCAAGGCGAGAAGATTTCCTCCCCAGATTTAATTTTTGATGAAGAGAAACGTACCAGCCTGCTTGATGAAAAGCCTTGGGCTGTCTCTAGTTCCAATGAATTAGAGCCCAACCACGTCGAACTAGCAGATTCAACGGGGGGTCTGCAGCATAGTGTTGAAGCGAACGAATTCAGGATTATCGCAGAAACTGTTCGAAAAGCTGAAACTAAACAGGAAGCTGCAAAACTTTTAGGGATAAGTGACAGGACTCTTAGATATAAGCTCGCGAAAATGAGAGACAGAGGAATCCTGCCAAAGCGGGCTACAGGCTAGAGGACGACCATGATTCAGGGAATATATCAATCACAGGTTTCGTCCCTTCTTGCGCAGATTCGCGAGTCACATAGTCGAGCGGAGTTAATTCAGAGTGATACATCGTCTAACGAACTTCCCGCTGTAGGAAAAAATGATGGTTTTGGCTCTTACATCCAAAACGCGGTCCGATCTGTAAGTGAAACACAAATGGACGCTTCGGATCTTCGTGATGCTTATGAGCGTGGGGAAGATATTCCTCTAACTGATGTTGTACTCGCGATGCAAAAGTCGTCTTTGGCTTTTGAGGCAACACTACAGGTCCGAAATAAGCTTCTTAAAGCATACGAAGATATAAAAAATATGCCTGTTTAGGTATTTTGAGGATTAGAGATGGCAGAAAGTGCTCTTCAAACGGAAACTCAAGCTTTGGCTCCTGTTAGGAGCGCGGATGACGCTAGAGGTGCTCCCAGTATGAATCAGGTTCCGTTGAATCAGCCTGCTAACAACGTATCACCGCCTATTATAAAAACGATACTCGAGCAGCCAGGAGTGCAGAGAACGCTTCCCGGAATCGTTGTACTCTTTGGCTTGGCGGCCCTGGCCCTTCTTTATAGTTACGTATCAGCGCCTGCTGCGAGGCCTCTTTTTCCCGATTTGACTGAATCGGACCGGCAGGTCGCGTACGATGCTTTATTGTCTGCAGGAAACTTTGGGGCGTATCTCGATAAAAATACTGGCCAGCTGATGGTTTCAGAGAATGAATATTTCGATGCAAAGCTATATCTCGCCTCTCAGAATATTCCAAGAAGTGCCAGTTCCGGAGGATTTGAGGAGTTGCTGTCAAATGATTCGATGACTCGATCCAGGAATATGGAAGCTGCTCAATTAAAAGAATTTGACGAACGTGAGCTGAAGGAAACGATCGAGGCGATCTACTCAATTAAGAGTGCACGGGTGCAGATAGCTAGACCACAGCAGAGTGTATTTATAAGGGATAAGGAGCCTGCCAAGGCGTCCGTATACGTTGAGCCTTATGGCGGCAGAATAATAAGCCCGGCTAATATTCAGGCAATTGTGCATCTTGTCTCGTCTAGTGTGCCTTTCTTGCCCCCAGAAAACGTAGCTGTAATAAGCAATAGCGGTATGTTGTTAACCGCAAAGCAAGAAGAAAATGGTCTTATGCAGGCTGCTTCCAAGCAACTTGAACAAAAGCAAGCTTTGGAGTCGGATTACCGTAACCGAATAGAACAAATAATGAGTAAGTTTGTTGGGTTCGACAAGGTTCGGTCAGAAGTAGATATCGCGCTTGATTTCACGCAGGTGGAAACTACTTACGAAGATTTTGACAAGGATGGTACGGGGGGGCTCACGCGTTCTGAAATACTCAACTTGGATGAAACGGAGTCCAATGCCAATGAGGGAACGGAAGCCGCTGGAACCTTTGTTCAAGCTCCCGAGCAAACCGAGCTAAATCAACGCGACAGCTCTAAACAAACCAGTTCATCTACCACTAAGAACTATGAGCTAGATCGTGAAATACGTTATGTCAAAGGCCAGATAGGTGTTATTAACAGGCTAACAGTGTCAGTAGCCTTCGATCGAAATGAGTTTATTCGTACAAATGGCAATGCTTTAGCTGATGGATCACTTCCGGAGGAGTTAACAGAGCAGCAACTTTTAAACTTAGAGAATTTAATCAAGGGAGCGATCGGTTTTGATGCTGACAGGGGTGATCAGGTGACACTTGTTCCCATGGTCTTCTTTCAACCAGAGCTGATCGAAGCGGAGCCAGAGACTTTTTGGGATACCATGGAAGGGTGGTTTAATGACCCCACTATCCGTTACTTGGTACAGACGATTTTGGCCTCAATACTCGTGATATTGACCTTATTCGCTCTTATCAGACCAGCATTGAAGTTTTATATGAATGGCACGAGAAATTCCTCCGGACCCGGGGTGGTGTCAGGGGAATTGTCCCCGCAGGAGCTGGAGCTTTTGCGGCAAGGTGATGCGGGCGCGATTCAAGATATAAAAACGAAACTGATGCCAAAGAGGTCTTCGATTCCAGAGGATATGCTCGATACGGCAAATACTTACGACGAGAAAATCGCCTTAATGAAAATGATCTCAGCAGATGACCCCGGTCGTGTCGCGAACCTAGTTAAGCGAATGTTGAACGCTTAAGCCAAAGCTGGAGAATCTTAGTGGCAAAAAAGAAAAAAAATGAAGTCGAGGAAGCACCTAAAGAACCGAGCCCTTTAGAGAAGGAGCTTGCTGGCTTTGACTCTGTAAAAAAAGCAGCGTTGCTTATGCGCGTACTTGGTGAACAGCAGGCTTCAGAAATAATTGGTCTGCTTAATAGAGAAGAAGTAGAAAAACTTGGTACCGCCATGGTCGAGGTCGGCGACGTTACACAAGCGGCCGTCGATGGCGTCCTTGACGACGTTATAGGACAACTGCGCGGTCAAACAAACTTAGGCCTAGGCTCCAAGGATTATGTTGAAGGGGTGCTGAAGAGGGCGCTGGGTCCAGAGAAGTCCGCCTCTGTTTTAAGCCGGATCCTTCCGTCGGCATCCAGCAAAGGCCTCGAAATATTAGCATGGATGACGCCTCAGAATATTTACGAACTCATTGGTGGTGAACATCCCCAGGTCATCGCGATCATCCTCTCTGTGCTAGATGAAGACACTGCTGTTGAGGTTCTGGGTTTTCTTCCAAAAAATATGAGAGCTGATGTGATGGGCCGAGTTGCAAGTCTTGAAACCGTTCAGCCGGGCGCTATTTCCGAGCTTGAGAGCGTAGTACAGCGTCAATTCGATTCAAACATTACGGCCCAGGCAGCTCCAATGGTAGGTGGAGTAAAAGCCGCTGCAAATATTCTTAATAGAGCAAGTCTAGATCTTAGTAATGAGGTGTTTGCCGAAATAAGTGAGAGTAATCAGGAGCTTACGGAAGAAATACAACAGAATATGTTTGAATTTGAAGATTTTCTTAAAACTTCCAGTAGAGATATGCAGACGTTAGGCCAAGCAATAGATCAAGAAGAATTGAAGATTGCTTTTAGAGGCTGTTCTGAAGCGGTTATGAATCATTTCCTGGATAACGTCTCTGAGAGAGTCGCAGAGTTGATAAGAGACGATATGGAGGTCTCTACCCCGAAACCTGTTGGAGAAGTTATGGAGGCCAGGAAAAATATAATCTCTCAAGCCAGAAAGCTCCAGGATGCGGGAGAAATAATAATGTCCGCCGGCGATAGTTCAGACTATATATAACTGAGTTTTTTGGAATGACGCTCAAGTGGTCAAAAGATGCTCGGTTTTCTAGAGAGGAAAAGGTCTCTGGAGAGTTGGCTGAGTTCATACCGTTTAAATCTAGCGACAATAAGGCGGCTCCTTTCAAAAAAGTAGCCCGGGATCGACAATCCGAAATTAATGAGGCTCCGAATACCACGAACGGAATCTATACCGAAGAGCAAATAGAACAAATAAAAGTTGATATTGAGCGACAGACTGAGGAAAGGCTCCGAGGAGAATGGGAGCAAGAGCAAAAAATGATTTATTCTGAATTAAAACGAGATCTTTCGGAATTTACCGAGATCATGACTCGTAATTTGATGGAAAAAGAGCCTTTATATCAGGCCGTGAGGGAGCTAAGCCTTGCTTTCGGTGAGGAAATAGCGCTTCATGCTCTTTCTGCGGAGGGGTTTGATTATGAAAGGCATATCGAGAAGTCGTTGGAGGGTTTTGACTTAAGCTTCGAGGAAAATCTAGAGTTCTCTGTCTCCAAAAGATGGGCCGAGAAAATAGCATCAAGCAATTTGCAGGGCATACTTTCGGAAAAAGTTATAAATATCGACGAAAAACTTTCTGACGGTGACGTTTTAATTCGAATTGACGAAACCCTTTTGTCTAGTTTTGTTTCGGATCGCGTTGCTCATCTGAAGGCGCAATTGAAAGAGCTAAATTATAACGTTATTGACGACGGAGATCGGACGCTGGAGAGGCCATTCTTAGAGAATGACGCCGATCTCCATCAAACGGATTCTTCACCAGGCGTGCCTGAGGTCAATAGCGAAGGGCTATCTCCTGATTCGAGCCAAAGTCAAGATTTGACAAAAGATGAAGACTGAACCTTTTGATCCAAAGGAATATTCTTCTTTCGTTCTTAAGAACATTCGACCATATGCCCCTAGAAGAATGGGAGTTCTCTCAAAGATAGTTGGTCTGACTTTTGAAGCGAAGGGACTAAGAGCTCCGGTTGGTTCTATTTGCTGTGTAGAAGCAGACTGTGGACGCCACATAAAAACTGAAGTGGTTGGATTCGAGAGCAACAAGTTATTTCTGATGCCTTTGTCGCACGCTAGTGGCCTTCGTGCTGGGGCCAAAGTTTTTGTCTCTTCGGAGACAGATACAGCAATCGTAGGTTCTCACTTAATGGGACAAGTAGTCGATGCTACCGGTGAACCGCTCGATGGTTCGAAGCCTAAAAAAAATGGGGAAAAAAGGCCAATAAGCGGGGTCGCAATTAACCCCATGAAAAGAAAACCGATCGATACAAAGTTGGACGTGGGGGTAAAGGCGATTAATTCGCTTCTTACTCTTGGACGCGGTCAAAGAATTGGCTTAGTCGCTGGCTCAGGTGTAGGAAAGAGTGTACTCCTAGGTATGTTAACTAAGTTTACCGCGGCTGATGTCGTCGTTATTGGGTTGATAGGCGAAAGAGGTCGGGAAGTAAAAGAGTTTATTGAAACAACGCTTGGAAAGGAGGGTTTGCGAAAAACAATTGTTGTAGCCGCACCGGCAGATGAATCTCCACTATTGAGAATAAGAGGCACACAACTAG
Source organism: Legionellales bacterium (assembly GCA_002722435.1). Lineage (GTDB taxonomy): Bacteria > Pseudomonadota > Gammaproteobacteria > Comchoanobacterales > Comchoanobacteraceae > UBA7916. The sequence continues at coordinate 18,451 of PBLX01000061.1, forward strand.
CACATACATATGCTGAATTTTTTAGAGAACAAGGCCAAGACGTTCTGTTAGTTCTCGATAGTTTGTCGAGGGTTGCCCACGCGCAGAGAGAAATTGGTTTGGCAATCGGAGAGCCGCCAACCACAAAGGGTTATCCACCATCCGTATTCAGCCTAATACCAAAGCTGATCGAGAGGGCTGGAACAGGAGCCGCTTCTGAAGGATCTATAACCGCGATCTATACTCTTCTAGCCGAGGGCGACGATCTTAATGATCCAGTGGTTGATATTGCGAGAGCATCGTTGGATGGACAAGTAGTATTATCTCGCTCGTTAGCAGACGCTGCACATTATCCCGCGATTGACCTGATGGGTTCGATTTCGCGATTAATGCCGCTCATTTCGTCAAAAGAGGAAATAACAGCAGCGAACAATTTCCGAAGGTTGTGGACTTTATACAAGCAAAGTGAGGATCTAATTAATGTAGGTGCATATGAAGCTGGATCAAATTCGGATCTGGATAAAGCAATTCAGCTTCTGCCTCAGCTTGAGAACTTTCTGCGCCAGGATATGGATGAGAGGTTTGATCAAGATGCTTCTTCATCTCTTTTACGAGATAGTTTTGGATAAGGTGTCATGCGCGACCGATTAAGACTATGGAGAGAGCTCTTGGGGAAGGCGGGAAAAACACTAAATGAGACTCGCCAAGAGCTTATACGTTCAGAGAGAGGTCGGAAAGAATTGGCCGCAAAGAAGGAAATGTTAGTTAAAATGAAGGCAGATTATTCCGAGAGTCTAAGATCATTCTCGACGACTGAGGATCCAGCCAGAAAGGTAAGTGTGACCTTAAACTTCATCAAACATTTAGAGCAAACGATAACGGTTATAAGCGAGCAATTAGAGGAAATGAATAAAGAACAAGCCTTTTTGAAACGGCGACACAATGATGATTTCAGAGAGTTGAAAAAATTTGAGTCTCTAGAGGCAAGAACACGGGTTGCTCTAGAGAGGGCAGAAGAAATGAGAGAAAATAAAGATCGTGACCTGCAGATTTTGTCGAGGCTGTCTAGAAAAAGTTAGTGGATCCAGGCCTCAGTCCAGTCTGGCACGTAAATTGCTCATACAATGCTGAACCTAAAGTAGGGGCTGAGCAATTAATATGGACGATTTCATTCCTGCGCTAGATAAAAATAGTCGCGTCGACACGGATTACAACGGAGGTAGAACGAAAGACAAAGGATTGTCGGAATCGAAAACTAGAGAATCGACGTTCTTAGAGCATATCTCTAGAGAGTCTTCGTTGCGACGAGAGATTGCCACTGATAACAGACTGCTGGCTAATGAGGAGCCGAATCCCAACGAGGCTGAGGGCCCACTCTCGATCCACAAACGCAGCGAAGAAATAGGTAGGTTTATCTTCACAGCTTCCCGGGGTAGTTCTGAAAAAGACGCAAATATAAAGTCTCTAAACAATGATCCCGGCACTTTGCTCAAGGAGCTTTTTAGGGATGAAACATCAAGTGCTCAACTGGGCTTAGCGGACTATATGCGAGCAACGATGATCGGTGAACTCTCGCCTACTCTCAGACAAAATGATCACCACCCTCACGACAAGGATTATGCCGAGCTGTTAACCTTGCCACCAACGCCCTCTTTGGCTTCTGCCGAGCAGCCCAAAATCTTGGAGCAAAATCCCCTTACGATAAGAACAGCTACTCAACCCGGCTCATTGCCGAATGTTGATCAACTCGAAACTTCGGCTGAGTTCCTCGATTCCAGATTGGGTGCCTCAAAAGATACAAATGCTGTGCACTTTAATTCTTTGCAAGATCAAAAATTATTGAAATCCATCGAATTTACTCAAGCGTCGGATAGCATGACTCTTGATACAGAATTTAGCGGGCAAAGTACGGGGCAAAAGCCAGACGATGAATCTAATGGGCTCAAGGAGGATGGACAGTTTGACTCTGAGCAGCGGTTGGCGCAAGAAGAACAGTCAGATGAGTACGATAATTGGAGAAAAAGGCTAGCAAATCTTGTCCAAGAAAGAATCGCGATAGCGATAAGAGATGGGCAATGGTCTGTGAGACTGAATTTGCGTGCGCTAGGACTCGAGTCTATTGAGGTAGCGCTCAATGCGACAAATGAGAAACTACATGGTGAGATTTATACATCAGATCCCGAGGTGAGGGAGCTACTAACCAGTTCCTTGAATGAGCTAAGAGTAGAGCTGGAACAGTCTCTTGGAGGTACATCTTTTGATAGCGTCGATTTGAAAATCCTAGATAAAAACGGTGCTGAGGCTGAAAAGGCTATTACTGAGATGCAAGAAGTAGAGGTTACAGCCTCAGATCTCCTTGCTTCGGTTAAGAATAAGCCTAAAGCAGATGATGGACTCGACATTTTTGTGTAGTGTGATGGTTTAAGCTAGGAGGATGTCGATGGGGAACAAAAGACTCAGTATATTTGTTGCTATTTGCGGTGCGATGATCCTTTCCTCGTGTGAGGAGGTAGACCCTAACGCCTTGGCAATGTGTCCAGATTTTGATCCTGCGGTAAAGTATGACAAAGCTTCCACCGCAGAACAGCATTTGGAGTATGACACGTGTATACCAAATGATTACGGACAGCCGTTTTATCATGAGATGTCCGAGCCCATTATCGTGCGTCTGAAAGATTCGAGGAAATTTTTGCAATTAAAATTTTCAATTCTGACCAAGCATGATTTCATGGCGCAACGGCGCGTTTCCAAGCATGAGAGAGCTCTTCGCGCGGCCTTCAATGAACGAATGCTTATGATTTCAGAGGAGGATACAAACATTGAGGGCTTCAGAAGCAGTTTGTCTCAAGATTTGGTTAACCTCGCAAATGAATCAATTATAAAAGCGGAGGTGGATAGATTTCCTGAAATCGTGAAAGACGTTCTGATCACAAGTTTTATTGTGGAATAGAGTATATGGCGGACGGCGAAAGACTGCTTAGTGAGGAAGAAATCGACGCTATTGGAGACGTTGTTGCGAGCGGCGAACTGAGCGATGGCTACAATATGAATGTCGAGACAACCCCCTTTGAGCTAGTTTCGGATCTCAGGAAAGACGGTTTTGATTCATCCCTGTTAGAACCTATCAACGAACGATTGATTAGACATTTCAGGATCCTCACTAAGAAAGAGCTAAACTATCAAATCGAAATAACTGCAGGAAAAATCGAAACCTCTAATTACGATGATCTCATCCAAGAGGTTTCTGTTCCGGCCAGTGTTAATCTTACTCGCATAGCTCCCTTGAAAGGTGATTCCCTGGTTATTCTGGATTCAGGGGTGATAGATAGTTGCGTTGACGCTTGGTTCGGAGGCGGTCAGCGAGTTTCCTCTTTTGATGGCGCCGAGCGACAGCTCAGCGAAACAGAAAAACTGGTGGCGAAAAAGATGAGAATTGGGATTTACGCTGCCCTTATTGAAGCTTGGGCACCGTCCCTGGAAGTTCAGTGCGAATTGGTTCAATCAGAGAGCGAGGCTCGGTTGGTTGACGTTACAGATCCCTCTATAATTTTTGTAGTAAATCGGTTCTTGGTCAGTCAAAAAGACCAATCCATCGGAGAGATAAAAGTCGTCTACCCGCTCGAGAGTATAAAACTGCTCCGAGGCACGATAGTCGTAGGCCCTGAGACAAAGATTCAACAGAATCGACTTGAAAAGATTTGGTCGACTAAGTTAAGAGAAGCCCTACATCAAGTGCCGTTCGAAGCCGTTGTCCAGGCGGGAGAGATACCACTCCCCTTGGGAGAATTGAAAGAATTAAAAGTTGGGGATACGATTCCGCTTAAAGACTTGCAAGAATCTGTTATGAAAGTGAACGGATTGGGATTGTTTGATGTTGAAATAGGAAGTCGGGGTAGTAATACCGCAATCAAGATACTCAGCGCAAGGAATGAGGGGCTTACATGAACGAGGATGCAAACGAGGAAATTCCGATTGAGGATACCCGGGTGGACTCCAGCGAGGCACGGGACGAAAGCATCGACCAAAAACTCATACAATCAATACCCGTCACTCTGACGGCTGAGCTAGGTAGTACGAAGATCAAATTGGGTGATCTTCTTCGACTTGCCCAAGGCAGTGTGCTAGAGCTAGATAGGGAAGCAGGAGAGATGCTAGATCTAAAGGTCAACGACACGATTATTGCTAAAGGAGAGGTGGTCAACGTCGGCGATAATTTAGGGTTGAGCATAATTGAGATCGTTAGCCCGATGGATAGGATTCGCCCGAGATAACATATGGATTCTTTCGACCCCGTCTTTAGTGCGGTCGCGTTTGCAGGGGTCATATTTTCGATCTTTGGTTTAGGGTGGCTTTTGAAGAATAAATTTCCGTTGGGTGATATCTCTGGCATCAGGTCGAGCTTTGATCTCCGAGGAAGCTACCGCGTCGACTCTAAAACAAGGGTTAGTGTTTTTAGCCTTGATGGTATGACTTTTTACGTCATGATCAGCCCCTCTGGTATCTGCTTGCTCCACAAGTCTCACGAAGATGAGTTGAGAAGCTGTGGGGACACTGAATCTAATAAAAAACAAAGAGGGTTTTCTCAAGACTTGAAAGAAGTGCTGAATAAAGAGAAAGCGCCCCTCTAGCTGCTGCGCTTCAGGGCGTCATCGACTCTGGCTCGTACTTTTTTCGTATCGGCAGCGCCGAGCCAAACAGGAATCTGATTCTTGATTTTGACTAGGTCGTGTCTGCCACACGTCGAAGAGTTTTTTTCAAGCCAACTCAAGAAATTTTTTTCCCGTTCCAAGGGTTCATGAGTTTTCAAAGTGCTGACTTGTAATCGTGACAGGTTGCACTGGGGAGCTTCAAGGTCGCCTTTGGCATAAGCTGGCGTCTTTGAACTCACTTTCCCAACTCTGTCGATGGTCTCGGTTTCTTTACCTAAACCCACGGCAGGTTGTCTCGTAGAGATCTTCGATGCCATCTTTACCGTTGATTCGGTGGGCCCACTCTCATTCTGAAAACTCAACGCTCCTTTTCCTTCTGGTAGCAGAAATGCCAGCTGAGCCTCAATTTTCCCTAAATACCTAAGAGCTTCCTTTGGGATTTTTTTCTCTCTTTTTAGTCTGGTTGGACCAATATAGTAAGCGGACGCAGCAAGCCTTTTGTTCCCATTAAATTCATCCAATAACTCTCGTAGGTATTTGCCACCTAACCGAATGTTGAAACAAGGTTCAAAGAGCGACTCTCTGCTTTGGGCACCGAGATGCCGGGCGGTAATCGGCCATTTTATTTGCATTAGACCAATCGCATTAGAGGTAGAGATAGCTTCCGGATTCAAGCTGCTCTCGACAATTGAAATAGCAGTGAGCCAATTGGGGTCTAGTGAGTAATCCATAGCCGCCCTTTCGAAGCAATGTTGAAAGGGTAGCTCAGATCTCATAGCTGCTGAAGCGAATGTCTCTTTAGAGAGACAGTAGGTAGCTTCAAGAGAAATCAAAAGAATCACTCCAAGGATGTCGAGTTTTTGACAACGGCCGTTTTTCATCATGCCCTAACCCCGATTTCGCTATCTAAGTGTTTGATAAAAGTGATAAAAATAGGTGGCATCAAATTTGCTAGGAAACAACTGATTTTATTTGATTGGGATTGAATCATGACAACTAGTTTTGATTCTAAAGACCTTGTAAGCCGCCTCGGACGCTTGCCGATTAAAGCATGGCTGCGAGTTTTTTTCTTATTAATAAGCCTAGCACCTTTGGTTGGGAACGCCGAATCAATTCCAGCATTGAATATTATTGAGGCCAATGAGGAAGGCACTGAATACAGTCTTACACTGCAATTACTAATCTTGATGAGCATATTGAGTCTTTTGCCCTCAGTTCTAATCCTCATGACTTCATTCACCCGCATTATTATTGTCTTGTCTCTCCTCAGGCAAGCATTGGGAACAGCCCAGACGCCGCCTAATCAAGTATTGATAGGGATAGCGTTATTTTTATCTCTGTTTGTCATGAAACCGATTGTGGACGAGATATATCAAGAAGCCTTCATCCCTGTTCAAGATGGGGCCATTACTTTCGAGCAAGGGTTGGAACTCGCAAGAGAGCCGTTGCAGCAGTTCATGGTTTCACAAACCAGAGAAAAAGACATATTGATGTTTATGGATATTGCTGGCGAGGAATCCGTTGAACAACTGAGCGACATCCCCTTAACAGTGCTCATGCCAGCCTTCATTACTTCTGAATTGAAAACTGCGTTCACAATAGGTTTCCTCATTTACATACCTTTCATAATAATAGACCTCGTCGTAGCGAGTGTTTTGATGTCTATGGGCATGATGATGCTCTCGCCAATGATGATTTCACTACCTTTTAAATTACTGCTATTCGTGCTCGTAGACGGTTGGGGTTTAATTACTAGCTCACTTGTAAGTACTTTTTTCTAATGGACAGCGCGATCGTAATGGAAATCGCGATAGAGTCGCTCCTGGTCACTGCCAAGATAGCTATGCCTATTCTAGGGGCGGCCTTATTGGCCGGTATATTGGTCGGTGTCCTACAAGCCGCGACGTCTATTCAAGAAATGACCTTAAGCTTCATACCCAAGTTGGCTGTCATGGCCCTTTCTTTGGCGGTTTTTGGCGAGTGGCAACTCTCTGTGTTAATGGAACACTTCGAGGTCGTCTTTGAGCGGGTTCGGAACTTTGATAGGTAATTCGCAATGAAGTTTTTAATGGCAGAGTCTTTGGAGTTGCTACAACAATTTTTGTGGCCTCTCGTTCGCATTTCAGCTGTTTTTCTGACTGCTCCTATATTCGGCGCAAATGCATTAAATCTGCGTACTCGTGTCGCTATCGGCGCTGTGCTGACCCTGCTCGTATTTCAAACGGTGACTATTCCATCGATAGATCCATTCTCTTTCCCAGCTCTTACAATTATGTTGAACGAGATAGTTATTGGCTCTCTTATGGGTTTGGTTCTCCAAATCGTTGCGGCGGCCATAATATTATCGGGTCAGGCGGTCTCAGCCGGCATGGGCCTCGGTATGGCCAACATGATTGACCCTAACCTAGGCAATATCCCGACGCTATCAAATTTTTTCTTGGTAACGGGCCTGCTTCTCTTCTTATCCCTTGGCGGGCACTTGGTTCTCATTTCCGTTCTCGTTGACAGCTTCGAATTGTTGCCTATCGGAGGCGCTTTCTTTTCTCTCAGCTCTGTTGAGAACTTCATTTCTTGGACTTCAAACATCTTTATTGGAGCGGTCTCCCTAGTTCTACCAGTCCTCGTATGTCTCCTGATGATAAATGTCTCTTTGGGTGTTATTTCACGTGCATCACCCAGTTTGAATATCTTCGCAGTCGGTTTTCCGGCGCTAATACCTATAGGGATATTTTTAGTGATGTTGACCAGCACTTTTTATTTTTCTCAGTTGGAGGGTATTTGGTACTCCAGCTTTGATTTTCTTCAAACCTTACTTCGTAGCTAGGCGGCTTTGATGTCAGAAGAACAAGACCAGGACGACAAGACCGAGGACCCGACCCTCAGACGCCTTGAAAAGGCGAGAGAAGAGGGTCAAGTTCTTCGATCGCAAGATGCGACGACAGCGTCTGTTACTCTAGGCGTCATAAGTTTTCTATATTTGGGAGGTACTTGGCTTGGAAGCAACTTGGCTGAAATCTTTGAATCATCTCTCTCATTTGGAGGATTTATCCGCGAGCCAAGCGCTGTTCTTATCAAGCAATTTGCTGGTGCTTTAGTTGAAACTTTTTTATTTTTGATCCCAATTTTTTTTGTCGCCCTAGCACTTGTTATTGCTACCGCCGCTGGAATCGGGGGCTTTGTCTTGTCTTCAAAAGCGGTCGCACCCCAGTTGAGCAAGATTAATCCATTAAAAGGTTTAGCTAGAATATTTGGTCTGCGGGCGATTATTGAGCTATTAAAAGCTGTTTTAAAGTTTTCTTTAGTCGCCGCTTTCGCCGGAACTTTCTTATATCTGACCTTGGACTATTTCTTCTACTTAGGATGGGCTGACACTAACTTGGCGATAAAGGAGAGTCTGAATTTAGTCTTCTTAGGCGCTGCGATGACCAGCCTGGCTTTACTAGCAATCGCAGCGATAGATATCCCTTATCAGCGGTTTGAGCTCATCAAGAAATTAAAAATGTCGAAAAAAGATGTAAAGGATGAGTTGAAGGAAATGGAAGGTCAGCCTGAAGTGCGCCAACAGATTCGTCGGAAACAAAGAGAACTGGCGGAGCAAAGAATGCTCGACGATGTTCCCAAGGCTGACGTCGTCATAACGAATCCGAGTCATTTCGCAGTCGCGCTAGCCTATGATATTGAACAAGCGGCCGCTCCTAGAGTCGTAGCAAAGGGCAGCGACTTTATGGCATTGCGAATAAAGGAAAAGGCATTAGAGGTGGGTGTTGAAGTATTTGAGGCGCCACCTTTGGCTAGGGCCTTGTATTTTTCAGTGGAGCTTGGAGTTTGCATTCCAGAAGCACTATTTCAATCCGTTGCGCAAGTCATTGCCTATATCTATGGTCTCAGTTCCTGGAGGCCTGGCCTTGAGAAACCAAAAAAACCAAAGCCCAAAGTTCCGTCTGAAATGAACTTTGACTCAAGTGGTAATAGAAAAGTCAACAAGAAAAATCATGTGGAGTGGTAAATGGAAACGAATATGGGATTATCGGAAACTTCGCACCCTGGATTTTTTTCAATTCGGGACTATGAAAACTGTAAGTATGCGGCTAAGTCGCTTGTAAAAAGTGGCAGTGTTGTTGTTCTTGTCGCGCCCAGGAAAGAGCTTCTTACTCACTATGCTAGCCTAATTACTGCAACTCTCGTGAAAGAGGCATGCCCTGGCAGGTCTCTAAACGCTCTTAAATTACAAAGTAACAGAGAACTAATACTGGATTCAATAAATGGGCGGTTGAACCAAAAAGCTTGGGAGAAGGTATGCGATTCGCAACCAATTTACAGTGAAGAAATTTGGTTAGCGGAAAATCTCAACAAGGCTAGTGTTTCCGACATAATTTTCTCGGCCAAAACGATGAAGAAGCTTCCGGGTGCAGGCATAAGCCTCCTTGTATTGGCAGATCTCGAGAATTCGCGAGGTTTAAAAGAACTGATGCATGGCGTCAAAGTCGAAAGATTCGATTTTTTACTACCTGAGACTCAGCAGATCGGGGAAGCGATCGCTGCCGCTCCCCAACAAATAGACCGAGCGGTGATGATCGAGCTTGCGAAATCTATAGGTGTTTTACCCTCACCCGAATCCAAAAACCACAAAAAGAAAAATAACACGGTTTCACCTCGTTTTACGCGGAAAGGTAGAGATGTCTTTATGTCTGATGATGACCTCCGGGCGCTTATTAGAAGGGAAAAGAAAAAAAAATCGGCCTCAAGCCAACTGGCATTTAGAGTCAAAGATGATTTTTCGGGAAATCCAAAATCTAATTTGTTATCCAAAAAGATTGGTGTTTACCTTGGGTTAGCCTTGTGTGTCGGAGCCTTGTCTTTTTTTCTGCTCGATTTAAAGCGGCCGATACTAGAGAACGGAGTTGATAGCACATCGCTTGAAAATCGGCCAGCCCTTCTAGAACAGCCAGGGTTAATATCAACGGAAGATAAACCACTTTTAGGCGATCAGAAGCACGAGATTGAGGTTGCTAGTAGCTCTAACTTAAAGATACAACCCGAACAAGAAGTCGATCCAGTTGAAGACGAAGAGAGCCTAATGCTTCTCTTTGACCAAGATTATGCCTCGGGCGCAGTATCACTGGAAAAATCCAGCTCTAGCTTAACTGGATTGGCAACGAGGAGCGAGGGTATTCGCAAATTAACTGGTGAACCTTCGAAGGCAGTTTATTTGAAACGGGACGAAGAGGTGATAAGTGAAGATTATTACGTTCAGCACGCGGCTTTTAGAAATCTAGAGGGAGCTATGATTTGGAAGACGCAAAGGTTGGGCCGACTATCGGTTGATATATTCACGAAAGGGAACAAGCCTCAAAGATTTGTTTTATTGTCTGGACCGTTTAAAGAAAGAAGTAGCGCGCAAAAGATGATTGATAAAAACAGTGACGCTTTTCTTGTAAAAGGGTCTTCCATCAGCCGCCCCGTAATTTCTGTTAGCGGTTTGTAGAGGTTTAGGAGTTATTTATGTTTGAGAAATTGTTCGGTCGTTTCTTCAAGAAAAAGGTGAAGAAAGTAGCGCCAAAGAAAGCGTCCGCACCGTCTAAAGAGACTACAGATGGGTCAACCAGTCCTGACGTTAATATCTTGAAGGAGGAATCACCAGAAAAGTTGCAGTCGATGTCTAGCCCTGTAAGCGACACTGCGCTTTTAGACGACAAGCCCCCATCGGGCCTTATTAATATGGACGCTGGCTTGGACAAAGAGGCCGAAAAGATTAAGGAGGCGAACGGAAACGGCACCGGAAAGCCAAGGGTTGATGTGATCGATGCTATGGGAAACAGTGTATCAGAGATGGTAGCCAAAATTACCAAGCAATTAGAGGCTTCCACCGATCAACTCAGTAAGTCTCGAAAATACACGAACTTCGCAATGATATTACTTGGCGTGACGCTTCTAGGTACCATAGTGGCCATGGGCTCGGTTGCGTGGACATTATCTTCGCAGATGGGAAATGTCGATGAGACGATCTCTTCTCTTCGGTCTCAGGCAGATCTTCAAAATAATTCAAATGATCTGATTGCGGACATGCGAACAGAATTGCAACAGCTAGTTGAGAGTCAAGCGAATGACCTTGAAGAGCTTGATGCTAACTCCATGCTGGATAAAGAAATTGAAAGTAAGATTGAAGGGTTGGCAGTTCTCTTAGATAAGATCGCGGTCA
>PBLX01000062.1 GCA_002722435.1 Legionellales bacterium
TACATCAGCACGTGTGTTGAGTGCATCAATGAGATGCTAAGGGAATGCCAAGCCAGCTGCATAAAGCATGTTGACAAGGCGATAGAGTTAGTACAAGAATTCAGTAAATCAAGATTGAATCTCACCATACTATTGCTCGCAATCGTGCTGTTCTGCACAGTTGGCACACTAGCTGCATCCATGATCACAGTTGGTATCTTATTTATTAAGCATACTTTACAAGCGCCAACGAGACCAGAGAAGGCTAATCTTAGCTCTATGAGTAAACTGTCTGTACGAAGCACTGAATTGTACCATACCAAATCCCCTAAAGCGCAGGCTTATAACCCAACCACTTATAAACATCAAGCCAAAGCGATAATTGACCCGAGCTTTGGCGAAGCATCAGACGGCTTTACAATAGGGATATAGCCTCTCATGAATGGGGGTACCTTAGCTGACTGATATAGCCTCTTCAGTCGATGAGCAGAAATATGCTGCAGAGCTTTCTGTCTAGAGAACACAATGTGAATCGTACCTACAGAATTAGGGTACATCGGCACTTCTACTCGACATGGATTTGGACAATAAATATCATAATCAGTCACATCTCCGACTTCCAAAGTTATGGAGTCTGGTGATTGTGTAAAGTAACCTCTTGGATAAATGAAAACACGATCATCATATGCAACGAGAGCAAACTGATGCGTTTGGAAATAATAATATCGCATCGATTTTACAGAGGATAATTCCAAAACTAGATGATGCATTTGCTCTCGACTTGGAAAAAACCACTGCTTACTGTACAAATAAGCACGAATCATGAGATGCTGCTCACTGAAGCTTTGCTCACTGAACATGACGCGATCGAAACAGTAAAGCCCAAAACGCGTACTGGAAATCTCAGAGATTTTCTTGAGCGCATGATCGTATAAATAATCCCAGTCACTCTGCAGTGCATTGACAGCAGATTGCACACGACTGGCATAGGTTGGCCACCGAGAAGCAAGTTGTGGCAATACCATATGACGAATATAATTTCGATCATGAGCAGTGTCATCATTACTAGAATCGTGGACAGGTGGTTGACCATACTGCTCTAAAAAGCCCCGCAGTTGCGTTTTGTGATAGCAAAGCAACGGTCTACAAACCAAAAGATCATTACGCTTTGAGAAAACGCGCATACTGCAAAGACCAGAAAGACCTGCGCCGCGAAGCAGTTTGAGAAAAAATGTCTCGACCTGGTCATCAGCATGATGGCCAAGCATCAAACACCTTGGCAAATCACTGCTTAGCTTGGCAAAAATCTTATACCGAAGCTCCCTGGCATGATACTCAAGACCACCACGCTCTGATTCGACTTTTACACGGTGTGACACAAAGTCAACACCTAACTCACCTGCCAGCTCAGCACAACGAGCTGACCATAGCGATGATGATGGATGAATTGAATGATCGACATGCACTGCGGTAAGTTGATGCCGCGGGTCGACAATCACAAACTGTCGCATAATGTACAAAAGTGATGTTGAGTCAACACCTCCACTCCAAGCACAAAAAAAATGAACAGGGCCAGGGAACATATCCGCCAACTTATGAATAATATCATCCACAAGCAATACAGGCATGTGATGTTTGACTGTACCACTCATTGTATACTAAGGTGCTGTCGATAATAATCGAGTCTGGCGTCTTTCGAGTAGTGCCTGCTCAGACAATGCACATAATCGGTCAAGTTGGACATCAATATCAGCAAAAACCGTATTGAGCATTGTCGCTGAATCACAGTGAGCACCACCCTGAGGTTCGGGTAGTATTCTATCGATAAATCCTCTTTCAAGCAAAGAAGGCGCAGTCACAGCCATCATCTCACTGGCAGTAGCCATATGTGCCTTATCTTTCCACAGAATACCTGAACACCCTTCAGGTGAGATGACTGAATATACCGAATGTGAAAGCATAGCAGTATAATCAGACACCCCCATGGCCATTGCACCACCACTCATCGCCTCACCAATAACGTAAACAAGAATTGGCACTTTTAAACCAGCCATATTGACGATATTAGTTGCAATAGCTTCACTCTGGTTATGCTGCTCAGCAGAGATGCCAGCATGTGCTCCAGGAGAGTCAAGGAAAATAATCACTGGCATATGATAACGCTCAGCCAGACGGTAGCACCTACCCGCTTTGCGATAAGCCTCAGGACGAGGCATACCAAAATTATGTTCCAATCGCGATTCGAGGTCATGGCCCTTCTCCTGACCAAGCAGCATAACAGCTCGACCATGATGCATTGCAGTACCAGCAATCACTGCACGACAGTCGGAATACATCCTATCGCCATGAAGTTCATCAAAGTCAGAGAAAGCGTGTATGTAATGACTTGCATGCGGCCGCTCAGAATGACGAGCAAGCTTCACCGTCTCCCAGGCTGACTGCGTAGGAGTCACAGCATGATTAGACGAACTGTTGGTCTTTGTGCGCGTCACAGAACAAGACTCCCAGTATAAGACATTCTATTATGCTGAATCAGACCCGCCATCGGACATCTTCTTCTTAATCATATCACCAAGACTACCCATATCACGATCACCACTGGATTCTATCTTATCAAATTCTTGCTTCACGTGATGTGAACCAGATGCCTTAGACATCGACAATGGCAGCATATAGTTTCTTGACTCATGTAAGGTCACATAAGCTTCGAGCGAATCACCCTCTTTCACACCAGCAGGACATTCATCAGCGCGAATCACACCGTTGATATGGTCATTGACCTTAACAATGACGTTTCTCCCTTCTATAGATCGCACAGTAACCGTAATCTTAGTGTTTCTTGGAGTCTGTTCACAAAAATCTGCAAATGGGTCAGCTGTGATCTGCTTCGCACCAAGAGAGACACGCTCACGCTCCGGATCGATTGAGAGTACAATAGCCTCAATTTCCTCGCCTTTCTTCATTTGGCGAATGACCTTTTCACCAGACTCAGTCCATGAAAGATCAGTTGAGTGAATCAGACCATCAATACCGCCATCAAGCCCAATAAATACACCAAAGTCAGTGATCGTTTTGATCTTGCCTTTAATGATGTCGTCCTTCTTATGATTGTTTGCAAACTCAGCCCATGGGTTCATCTGGCATTGCTTGAGACCAAGAGAAATTCTACGCTTGTCCTTGTCAATATCCAGAATCATTACCTCAACCTCATCACCAACGTGGACAAGATTACTTGGTTTGACATTTTTGTTCGTCCAATCCATTTCACTCATGTGAACAAGACCTTCAATGGCATTCGTGATCTCAACAAAACAGCCGTACTCCGTAATGTTTGTGACTTTACCAAAAACTTTACTGTTGAGAGGATACTGATCTTGTAAATCTTCCCAAGGATCTTCGGCAAGTTGCTTCAATCCAAGTGAAACACGTCTTTTCTCGCGATCGAAGCTGAGCACCTTAACATCAATTTCGTCACCAATCTGTATAAGTTCACTGGGATGTTTAATCCGTTTCCAAGACATATCCGTGATGTGCAGTAAGCCGTCAATGCCGCCAAGATCAACGAACGCACCATAATCGGTAAGGTTTTTCACAATACCTTTGACCGTAAGGCCAACAGACAAGGAATCAAGAAGCTTTGTACGTTCTTCACTGCCCTGCTCTTCAAGAATGCTTCGTCGTGATACTACAATGTTATTACGCTTTTTATCAATCTTAACAACTTTAAGCTCCATCTCTTGACCAACTAAAAAATCCTGGTTCTTCATGGGCTTAACATCCACCTGAGACCCAGGCAAGAAACCTTTTACGGAGTTAACAATAATTGAAAATCCACCCTTAACCCGGTCAGTGATGCGACCAAGAACAGGCTCGCCTGCCTCATATGCAGCTTCAATATTACGCCACTCAACAGCCTTGCGCGCTTTATCACGTGATAAACATGTCTCACCATAACCGTTTTCAACCGCCTCAAGATACAAGTCGTAGTGATCACCGACTTGCAAAGGCTTCTCGGCCTCATCGGTCTCAAACTCGAAGCGAGGCACAATAGATTCAGACTTCAAATCACTGTCGACGACAACATAGTCCTTATTAACTTCAATGATCTCGCCACTGATGATATTTCCGTGTTTGATATCGAGGTGACTTATTTTCTCTTCAAATAGAGCAACCAATTGTTCATCGGACATCGACGAATTGGTTTCAGTTGTTTTGGTGTTTTGGTTGGTTGATTCAGCAGTCATGCTTGTTCCTTTGTTACGCGTGCGCGTCAGTAGTTAGTAAGTTGTCAATTACCTTCAATTGATGAAGGGCCTGATATATCGTTTGCTTGACAGAAGCGATGCTCATTCGAGAGGTATCGATTGTCAGAACACCATCTTCATCAAGCGTTTGGTATGCCTGCTGAAGATCGCGCTCATCACGAGACGCTTGCATCATAGCAACGTCGGCTATTTTAACATCATTTCCACAACGATTCAACTGATTATAGCGCCTCTGCACCCGTACTTCTTCGTCAGCTGACAGAAAAATTTTTAGCGTTGCGTCTGGAAAAACGACTCGCCCCATGTCACGACCTTCAGCAACCAAACCAGGCGAAATCAAAGCGCCGCGCTGCACATTCAACAATTGTTCTCGAATGGCCTGATTGCCCGCAAGAATTGACGCTGCACGACCAACCGTTTCTGAAGACAATATATGACTAAGGTTCTGATTGCCGGCAAGAACCGTCACTTCACCAGCCGGATTAACACGACAGGTAAGGTTGGTTAACTCAAGCTGAATGACATGGCTAATCTCTACGCCATTGTGAACCGAGTACCGCTGCTTCAGTTGACAATGCGCCAAATAGCGATAAAAAAGTCCACTATAAAGAGCGCGCCAGCCCAAATCTGAAGCAATTTGTGACGTAATACTGGTCTTACCGGTACCACTAAGACCATCTATTGTTAAAATTGGAACGCCTTTATTTTCTTGTTGTTGACTCATACATCTTTCCCATAACTTCTCAAGAAATCCATTAATCGATCAAATGCAACATCATCAATACCATGGTAAAGATTGATTCGAACACCGCCAACCGCTGAGTGACCCTTCAAACCATACAGACCCTGATCCTGTGCCGACTGAAGGAATGCTGCATGATCACCAGCTTTAAGATTAAAACAAATATTTTGTGTCGAACGAAATGCTGATGGCACAGAAACACGATACAGAGGACTGTGATCAAGAATCGCGTACAGCGCTCCTGCCCGCCGATCTTGTCTTTGGCTCAGCGTCGCAACCCCACCCTGTGCCTGCATCCACTTTAGCATGTGCCACATGACATCCATACACATCAGTGGCGGGGTTGAATATAGTGAATCATGACTCGCCGTCGTGCGGTAGCATTGCAAGGGCATGAGATCTGGCGCACAAGCATCAAGCAACTGATTGCGGACAACGACCAATGTCATCCCTGCAACACCAAATGCTTTACTACTTTGAGCAAACATCAACTGGTAATTGGTTACATCAATAGGATGAAAACCGAGCAATGAGGTCGCATCAGCTACCACGCATGGATGACGCATCGAAGTTTCAGGCAATGTAACCCCATCTACTGTCTCGTTTAAGACAGAGAAGACCATCTCATCCTGAGGTGAATGAGACACAAGGTAATTGTCCACTAATTGATCACATGAAAACGGTAACCGCTCTAACCTACCTGGCATCACACGATCAATTGTCCTTGCCCATGTCCTGGCCCAATGACCTGATTCTAAGAGCTTAAATTGAAACCTGTGAGCATAATTAATCAATAGCTGTTCATATTGATGACGAGCGCCCCCTGCTAAAAAAAGAACCTGGTAATCATCAGGTATTAAGAACAACTGGCGAAACAGGCCAACAATGGCTTGTTGGCGATCCATTGATAGTGGATGACGATGTGACAACTCATAGAATTGCAATTGACATCGATCAAACGTCATTGACTCCGAATGAAATGCAGATAGCACCTCCCTCGGCAGCATTGCTGGACCAGAACCAAAATAAATCCCAGGTCTACTCATTACGCAGCACGTCCAATATAAACAACAAACCGAGCAGCATGATTATTCATCGGCATCTGTAGAAACGTCCGTCTCAGCTGCATTAATAGGCACTTCAGCCCCAGGAAGCGCAGTAACTTCTTCATCACCGAGGACCTCTGAGCACAGCACCTGACAGCCAACAACCTTATCATCCGAGGCGAGCTGAATCAAACGCACACCCTGAGTATTGCGACCCAAGACAGATACGGTATTCGCCTGCATACGAATAATCGCACCGTTATTCGTAATCACAAAGAAGTCGTGATCACTCGCAACTTGGACAGCACTGACCAATGCACCATTACGATCACTTGCATTGATCGCGATAACACCCTGACCACCACGACCAATACGACTAAATTCCTCAACTCGGGTCCGCTTGCCATAGCCGTTTTCGGTAGTCATTAGTAAATCCTGCTTAGGATCCACAGCAATGAGCGAAATCACATTGTGTTCAGGCTTGAGTCGGATACCGATGACGCCTTGTGAAGTACGCCCGGTTTCTCTGATATCATTTGCCTTGAAACGAATCGCCTTGCCTGCGGAGGTAAACAGCATGACATCCTGATCTAAACGCATCAACACGACACCAATCAACTGGTCCTCAGGTTTCATGGTGATGGCAATAATACCGGATGATCGAACATTAGCAAATGCGCTCAATGGCACCTTCTTAACCAAACCACATTTTGTGGAAAACACACAATACTGATCTTCAGTGAAATCAGTTACTGGCATAACCTCTTGAATAAGCTCACCATCCATTAGCGGTAGATAGTTATTCGCAGGCCGGCCCTTAGCGGTCCTACTAGAGAGGGGAATACGGCGAACTGGCAATTTATAAACACGCCCATGATTGGTAAAGCAGAGCAAGTCCTGATGAAGCGTCGCAATCCATAAACTATCGATGTCGTCGTCCATTTTTGTCTGCGCAGCTGACTTTCCTTTACCACCACGCCTCTGCACCTTGTACTCTTCAATACTCTGAGCTTTTAAGTAACCTTGCTGTGACTTAGTGACCACAACAGGATCATCCGGGATTAAGTCAAGATCATCAAGATCACAATGCTGATCATTGATCACCGTACGCCGCGGTGTCGCGTACTTATCTTTAATCTCAACAAGCTCTTCTCTTATCACCGCCATGAACTTCGCATAGTCACCAAGAATGGTGAGGAGCTCACGTATTTTATCGACAATCGTTTTGAACTCATCAATTATCTTCGTACGCTCTAGGCCAGTTATACGATGTAAACGTAGATCGAGAATGGCTTGTGCTTGCGTTTCACTCAGCTGATAACCTTCATCATTAGCACCGTACTCACCGTACATATTCGCAACATAAAGCAAATCACGCTCTAAATTTGCCAGTGGATAATTATCCATTGGCCAACGCGATGACAACAATGCAGACTTTGCTTCCGCAGGACTACCTGCAGATTTTATCATCTGGATGACATCATCAAGATTACCAATTGCTACAGCCAAGCCCTCGAGAATGTGGGCACGTTTTCGCGCTTTAGCTACCTCAAATTCCAGACGCCGCCTGACAACCTCACGTCTGTGTTCGATGAAGGCATTGAGAATATCCATCAGCGGCATACAACGTGGACGATCCCTGTCAAGACAAACCATGTTAATACCATAAACACACTGCAAAGGAGTCAGTGAGTAGAGTTGATTCAAGATCAGTTCAGCACTTTCCCCACGACGACATTCAATAACCACCCGCATACCTTTTCGGCTAGATTCATCACGAATGGCAGTAATACCATCAATCTTCTTCTCGCGAACCAACTGGCCAATTTTCTCACATAGCTTTGCTTTGTTAACAGCATAAGGTAACTCAGTAATGATAATAGCCGATTTGTTTAATTTTTCCTGGTGCTCAAACTCTGCCTTCGCACGCATGTAAATTCTTCCACGACCTGTTTTGTATGCCTCGACAATCCCTGAGCGACCATTAACAATTCCGGCTGTTGGAAAATCGGGGCCATGGATGTAAGAAAGCAAATCACTGAAACTTGCATCAGGATGATCAACCAGATGCAAACAGGCATCGACCACCTCACCAAGATTATGCGGCGGAATGTTGGTGGCCATACCAACAGCAATACCCGATGAGCCATTGACAAGCAAATTTGGAATTCGTGTTGGTAAAACCAGTGGCATCTGCTCGGTATTATCGTAGTTTGCGACGAAATTAACTGTATCTTTATCTAAATCAGCAACAATTTCATGTGAAATTTTTGCCAAACGGATCTCTGTATATCGATCAGCAGCAGGGCTATCACCGTCAACGGAACCGAAGTTTCCATGTCCATCAACAAGAGGGTCACGCATGGAGAAGTCTTGTGCCATACGGACAATCGCATCATAGATAGCAAGATTACCATGTGGATGGTATTTACTCATTACCATACCAACAATACGTGCTGACTTTTTGTATGCCTTATTCCAATCATTACCCTCTTCATACATTGTATAAAGGACTCGTCGATGCACGGGCTTCAGCCCATCACGCACGTCCGGTAACGCACGACCAACAATGACACTCATTGCATAGTCTAGATAGGACTTTTTGATCTCGCTTTCTAAGCTTGTTGGTATAATTTGACGACTTTCTGGCATAGTTATTAGCATTGTATAAACTTATACGCATTATACCACAATCAGGATGAAACTGCCAATCTACTGATGCGTCAATGGGCCCCAAGAATCGATTGGAAGGCAGAGCCAACCAGCCATCAACACAAAGCTAACGGGTCTGAAATATCTCAGCAAAATACGCCTTTACTCGGCGCCAAATCGTATCATGTGGCCCATGCTTTGGATGGGCTGGAGAAGATGGAGTCCCCTCATCACCACCACCCTCCTGCTGGGTCTTTCTGTGCTGCTGCGGATACCTCGAGGACGAATCAGCATTGTCATCACGATGACTGGCATCCGATGACTCAGGTGCTTTAACACCTTCTTGATCATCAGACTGCCTCTGAGAATACTCAGATACTTCAATATGATAAAGGGGAACTAGAGACGATATCTTCGGTGGATCATCTGATGAGAAATCAACAATAACAGAAGTAAATAGTTGCTGATCAACATGGGGTTGTACGTAACCTCTGGCAGCAGTATCTTGGGTGAACACAAATATAGCAGCAAACAGGCATGCATAAGAATTGTGCCTAGAAAGCTGTGTAAAACCGTATATCGTCATGATCGGACTAATGAACCGTTGGTAAGATCATAATACCGATATAGACATAGGATATCTACAATATCAACAAAAAATAGATAGGCTCATTTCGATAATCAGTGAAATGAGATACCCATCACTGACCTCGACGAAATACGCCGTCTATCTTATCAAGACGCCAAACAAACCACGTTGGACGGCCGTGGTTGCAGTAATCGCTATTGACAGTTTTTTCAATATCACGAAGCAAAGCATTCATTTCCTGCGCTGTCAGCGATCGATTGGCGCGAATAGCACCATGGCACGCCATGGAGGCAAAAATATGGTGTAGTGCATCTTGTATATGACCGCTTTCCTGATGCCGAGAAAGCTCAGCAACAACATCTTGAACAAGGCGACCAAGTGCATGCTTAGACAACAGAGCAGGAATTGAGTCCAAGAAGACATGACCATCTCGCATCACAAGCTCAAGCCCCATCTGTAGCAGTATCAGGCCATACTCCTCAACGATCTCAACAGAACACTCATCAGATGAACACTGGTATGGCACCAATAACTTCTGAGTCACCACGCCCTGCTGTGAGTAAGCCGCCTTAAGCCGTTCATATAATATACGCTCATGGGCAGCATGCATATCAACAACAACAAGGCCTTGAGGACTTTGCGCAAGTACGTACACACCATGAAGTTGACCCAATGCATAACCTAGAAAAGGAGCATCTCCCTCAGAAACTGACTCAGCAATCGCAGTAGCCGGCTGCTGGCGAGCATCAGCCGATAAGGACCTCACCGCTGCCACAGCAGATAATGAGGACAAAGCGCCAGGCTGATCCTTGGTGACTGAATGCGTTGGCAACGCAGCAGATAGCGAAGATATGCTCGAAATTGGCGTAACAGCATCATCAGAAAGTGAACGTGGATGCATCAACGATGGCTGCTTGGCAGAGGAGAGCTCCACAGATTGAGCATGAACTGAGGCATCGAGCTTCTTCATATCCACAACCGTTCGTTCATGAGCAGGAGATGGCGAAGGCTCCATTTCGACACGCTGTGCGAGATCCAGACGATCCTCAGGAGCATGCGACGAACGCGCGAGAGACTGAGAAACGACATACTTAATACTGCGCGCAATATCATCAATGGCTGAAAAACGCACTTGTTCTTTATTAGGATGTACATTCACATCGACAAGCTCATGATTCACCGTGAGATACAAACAAAAAGCTGCATGACGACCCGGCAACATCACATCACTATATGCCCGCTTAAGGGAAAAACTCAATTGCTTGTCTCTTACAGGACGATGATTAACAAGAAAAGACTGCATATCTGGGTAGCGACGATTAAACGATGGACGAGCACACCATCCCGCTAATCGTCCCCATGGCAAGGTCTGATCAATATAAATCGCGCCGTGCATAAAGTCCTTACCAAAAACAGTGGCGCAACGTTTATCCGCCTCGGCAATAGTTGCCACTGCATCAACAGATAACAACATACGATCTTCACTATGAAGCGTAAAAGCGACATCAGGATGTGCTAAGACCATTTTTTTGAAAACATCCTTGATTTTCCTTAGCTCACTTTGATCACTGGCCAAGAACTTTTGTCTAGCTGGAACACGAAAAAAAAGATCACGAACTTCTATACGCGTTCCTGTTTGCATGGGCGTTGGACAGGCAAGCACATCAACGTGATCGCTTGAATCACCCTCACAGTGTAAAGACCAAGCATGCGCTTGATCAGCTGTGGTTGAGTGAATACGCAAACGACTCACACTGGCAATACTTGCCAGGGCTTCACCTCGAAAACCCATAGACACAACATGATCTAGGTCCTTGATGGCACTAATCTTACTCGTAGCATGCCGTTTTATCATGAGCATAAGGTCTTCTTTTGACACGCCCACCCCATTATCCTCGACTTGAATAAACGTTTTTCCGGCACGCTCAACACGAATAACAATCTTAGTTGCCCCTGCGTCGACACTATTTTCAGTGAGCTCCTTGATCACTGAGGCCGGGTTTTCTATCACCTCACCAGCCGCAATTTGATTCGAAACCTCAGAAGAAAGAAGATGAATCTTTCGGGTCATCTGAATATCCTATCATAAAAAACTGACACCCAATCAGGAGCATCACTTTTTTTAGTTTCTTGAGGCATCTTCTTCGGAGCAGGCAATTGCTCTGCGTCGTATTGCTTGAATATTTGATAAGCTGCGGGGTTACGCCTACCTTTGTCAAATGTATTAACCACCACTAAATGAAATCCCTGACCAATATTTGTTGTCTGCAAGCCACGTACAAACGAACGCACAAGCACCGTAAAATAGCCCCATGCCTGGACAGAAAGGACAAACGCTGAATGGGATCGCACATAGTGAAGCACACCATATGAACGATGCAATGGCTTAAAACAGCAGGCGACAAGATGCCTCGACACAGCGGACATGGTATGAAAGGTCGCGAGAGATATCGCAGTGATAAGAAGCATTTCGTTCGCAAAACCAAGTGTTGCAGATAGCTGATGCATGATTCGATAGTGCGCAACACCATACTGTAATGATAAGTAAACCGACTCCGTAAACGATAGAGTCAACATGGCACATATCGTCCAACTTAAGGACTGTTGAATCGTTTCATATAAGGGCAAAGATTGCATCTGCCTGTGTTCAGTAATGCAATGACGGCAAAGATCCGTAAGTAATGAACAAATTTTATTAAAAACGTTAATGGTGACAGTCATGACAGCTGGAATAATCAGCCAGCTGACCAAATGCGGAATAATCACGTGATACTTGGTGAAATGCACATAGAGGAACAAAGATGTCTGAAAATACGTATGCATGTAGCTAAACGGCAGAAATAGTCCAAAGCTGGCATAGAGAGAGAGCACATAAAGAAAAAACCAAAAAGGTCGAGCATACAGATCATCAGAAGAAATCAATTGCCAATATCGCTCCGTCTCATTAATCAAGGTTTCATAGATACACAGATTATCACTGACAGAGAAATGAAAAACAGCAAAACTGAGGAAAAGAGCAAAATCCCGACCGAGAAAAATAGAAAGCACATTCCAAGAAGTGCAAATCTCAGCGACCGCACCCATAATCGATAGCCCGAGCAGTGACCAGCCAATCACCCGTGAAGCTTTCTGTGCCATTGAGACCTAGACGTATGTTTACAATCATCTCAGTATAGCCAAGACAAGGTAAAATTCAAGTGATTAATCACTGAGACCGAATGAATTCGGGACGGCTGGATTTGAACCAGCGACCACTTGCACCCCATGCAAGTACGCTACCAGGCTGCGCTACGCCCCGGGTACACAATTAAGAGACTGTTTCTGTCGCCAGAGACTCAGATTCAACAGACATCTTGAATTTAGCGCGAGTCGATCTATCAACAGTTTCCTTGAGCTTGTTGCCGGGACGAAACGTCACGACACGACGAGCTGACACTGGGATAACATCACCAGTTTTTGGATTTCTTCCAGGCCGCTGCTTTTTATCGAGTAGTAAAAAATTACCAAAACCAGATAAACGAACCACACCACCCTGCTCGAGAGAGCGTGATATCACATCAAAAAACTCGTCAACTACTTTTTCGACATCCCCTCTTGGCACATCTGCACTCATCCTACCAATCTTATCTGATAGTTCAGCTCTGGTTAAAGTTTCCATGTCATTATCTCCCTCTTTGTTTTATATCAAACTTCTTTGACAACTGCACAAGCAGTTCATTTATCATCGGATTGAGATCATCGTCCTGCAACGTACGCTGAGGATGCTGAAACAACAAGCCAACACTTAAGCTGTAGCAATCAGACGGTATCTGGTTACCACTATACCTATCAAATATAACAATTTTTTTCAAAAATTGGAATATGACACGACGAATTTCTTGCTCTATATCACCGTACTGAACAGTAACAGGCACAATGAGCGACAAATCGCGACGCATCTCTGGAAAATGGTTCACAGGCATATATCGGGACTGCAATCGCTGATGCGCCACCAGCCAGTCAAGGTTGCAACTGGCAAAATAGATTGGCTGGGTCACTTTATGTGATTTGGCAATTTCTGGGTGAAGAAGACCACAGTGTGCGATCTCATTATTCTCGTGATACAAACGGGAACACTGATGAGGATGCAAGCCCGAAAGCGACGCGGCCGACCATGACAAATCCTCTATTTGGATGCCATGCTGCTGCAGAAGCTTAACCAAGAAATCTTTTGCATGATAAAAATCAAATGTCTGATTACTACGCCAACTTTCTGGAAAGACCCGACCAGTCATAACAACAGTCAAATGATGCTGCTCTTGCACAGATTCACCTTGCCGAAAACATCGACCAAGCTCAAATAAACGAACATCTGTCGTTTGCGATGCAAGATTTCTCTTAACTTGTTTGAGCAGTCCTGGATGCAGTGATGTCCTCAGCGCACTGTATGCAGAACTGATTGGGTTTTTAAGCAACACAACCTCATCCTCGCCTGTGGAAAACTGGAGAATGTCATCAGGGTGATCAAACGTGTAGGTAAAGGTCTCATAAAAACCATGGCCAACTAGACAGGAACGAACACTATCGTCAAGTCTATCCACAGCGGCATGATTAGTCTTTGCTCGCACAAGCGGCAAGGTGATCGATACATCAAAGTCTTTAGGAACACCCAGCATACGACAAGCTTCTGCAACCATATCCTGAGGAATATGCAAGTCATTTCGCCAACTAGGCGGCGTGATCATAAAGCCGTCATCATCGCATTCAACAACACAGCGAACTTTCTCCCACGCTGAAACCATATCACTGGCCTCATAAGCATAGCCAAGCATTTTCTCAGGAAGTGCCTTTGACAAATGAATCACACGCGCTGGTACTTCTTTTTCGTGCGACGCAAAGCGATGCTGCGCTTCAAAACCCAGTATCTCGGACAGCAAATCTAAGGCACGCTGTAGCGCACGCGTGGTGTAGGCAACATCAATACCCCGCTCAAAACGACTTCCTGATTGGGTGAATTCCTTAAATTGACGGCAGTGGTATGCCACCTTTTCTCTATCAAAACAGGCAGCCTCAATAATCACATCATCATTGTCAGCATGGGATGCACTTGACATTCCACCCATATAACCGGCAATACATACAGGAACATTCGCATGCTTAACAACGAGGGTATCTTTTGTAAGCACCGCTTCCTGATCATTGAGAAGTAATAGGGACTCGTCTTGACCCATATCAAGTTGAAAATCACCAGACAATTGACCAGAGTAAGCATGAAACGGCTGACCAGTTTCCAACATGACATAATTAAGAATATCGACAACCGGGTGATGTAAACTAAATCCAGCCTCAAGCAGCCTGACCTTAACCCAGTCTGGTGTGCTTTTATCACGACCTGACGATCTACGACAAGCAACCAGATGGAATGCATCAAGATATGCAGATGCTGAAGGAGAGACTTCAACAGCACGACATGGCAAGTTCATAAATGGTGTTTCTTGATCTTTCCATGGTGGTGTTGAATCACACGATTGCCCGAGTGCAAACTCGCGCGAGATTCCACGCACCGATAAACAATCGCCTCGATTCGGCGTAACCTCTATACCAAAGCGCACAGCACCACGCTGCAGCCACTGATTAAGAGGCTCACCAACAGGTGCACTTGGGTGTAGATGCCAAATACCTTGGCTCTTGACTTTAAATCCCAGTTCAGACAGGCTACATAGCATGCCAAAAGAATCAACACCCCTTATTGAACGCTGTTGTATTTTAAATTCACCCAAATCAGTACCAACCAAAGCCACAGCAACCTTAGCTGCGACAGCAACGCTTGAACACCCACAAACAATTTGTAAAACCTGATGTGAGCTACCGACAGAGACCTGACAGATGTTAAGCTTATCTGCATTATCGTGCTTTTTTATTGAGATAATTTCCCCAACCACAATGTCGTCAAGAAAAAGAGACGCCGGTTGCTCAAGCTCAAACCCTTGATCAAGTAGAAATGATTCCGCAACTGCATATTCACTAACAGGCGCACCCAACCACGAGGATATCCAATCTGCGTTGACAACAATCACAAAACCTCTCCTTGCGCTAAGAATGAAAGATCACCATCATAAAGCTGACGAATATCCTCGATATGATATCGCAACATAGTCAGCCTATCGATGCCCAAGCCAAATGCATAGCCTTGGTATACTGACGAATCGATCCCAACATTGTCGAGCACATCTGGATGCACCATGCCACAACCAAGGACCTCTAACCAACGGCCTTTAAACAAAATGTCACACTCAAACGATGGCTGCGTGAAAGGGAAATAGGACGGACGAAATCGCAAATCAAGCGATTGCCCAAAAAAACCTTCAAGTAGGTAGCGAAGCGTAGCAATCAAGTCAGAAAGTGTCGCTGTTTGATCAACAACCAGGCCCTCGCATTGCATGAAGCATGGACTGTGGGTTGCATCAGGTGTGTCCGCCCTAAATACACGACCAGGCGAAAAGATTCGCACGGGCGGCTTGACCTTCTCAAGCATACGAATTTGCACAGAAGAGGTATGTGATCTCAATAACTGGTCATCATCAATATAAATTGTGTCCTGCAATGTAACGGCAGGATGATGGCGCGGCGTGTTCAACGCTGTGAAATTATAATAGAACGTTTCTGCTTCTGGACCAAAAGCGACATCAAAGCCCATACTATACATAAGGCGCTTGAGTTGATTAAATGTTTTTGTCAAAGGATGAAGGGCTCCCTGGCGCCATACGTCTGTGCTCAAAGCTGTATCAAGTCCTTGCTCCGCCAGAGCCCGGGCAGTTTGTTCTTCAACAAGCACTGTCTTGCGCTCATGGATAATCACACCGAGTTGCTTCTTGATGGCATTTACAGTGGCGCTGGCTTGATTACGAGCCTGTGGATCGAGCGATGCAAGATCTTTTAATGACTCGCGAATAGCACTTTTGCCACCCAGATACTTGGCTTTGAGTTGGTCCAGATCATGTTGATTGGCGACGTTCTCGGCTTCTTGTCGACATTGCTCGATGATTGATTCGTCCACCATCGCCACCAGCCGACCTAGACAGCTTGTTTATCGAGTGTCGATAGCGCGTCTTTTGCACGCTGTGCCAGTGCAGAGAAACCATCGGTGTCTTCTGCAGCAAGAAACGCAAGCTGTTTACGATCCAATGCAATATCAAGA
>PBLX01000063.1 GCA_002722435.1 Legionellales bacterium
AAATACAGTAAAAATCCTGCACAACAAGCGGCCATTGCAATTGCTAAGAAAAAGGCTGCAGAAGCAGCAACAGGTGTGCCTCCTGAATACGGAAGAATGATAGTTGGAAAAGGTCCTAAACTAATAAAGAAAAAGATTGGTGAAGCCTGGCAGGCTGTAAAAGAAATGAAGGAACTGTATGCAGTATATGATACAGCAAATGGCAATCGTGTAGTTGCAACATACAGTAGTTCTAAAGAAGCAATAAGTGGCGTACAGACTGCAGAACTTCCTCCAATGAGCATTCCTAATAATAAAACTCTAAGAATACAACAGACACTCAAGCAGATGATGATAGGCGATAAGGTTGAAACCAAAAGTGACATGTTACGCAAAGCAAAGAAACGTGCTCGTGCTGAACTAGGCATGTCAGAGCGCAGTTTAACAAAAGCCGAAAAGGGTAAAATGCGCAGTTACGAAAAGAAAATAGACAAAGCGGACTTTATTGAACGCTATGGAAAAAAAGAAGGCCCTGGTATATACTACGGCACTATAACTAAAATGGCGAAGAAAAATGCGTGATTTAATTGATAAACTAAACGAAAAAGCAAAAAAATTTCCCAGCGAACAGGAAGTTGAGAATAAAATTGTTGATATGGTAGATTTTCTTGGTATCAACGGTATGTTTGGTGATGAAGATGAAGGCTATATGAGAGCAACCTTTTACACAGATGACATGCCCAAAGATGAACTAATCGCTGAACTTGAAAAACGTTTTGGATCTGAAGGATACGAAATAGTAGACATGGAGGAAGGTGGAACTGAAGTCATCTTCATGTACGATTAATGGCAGTATTTCCTACAGGTGCACAGGCTCGTGAAAGAGCGCAGGGCAACAACACACTAGTACAGCAGATTGCTATTATGGAAATCACTGTGCTAAACAGTATAGCAAGTGGCAGTTTTACTGCAACTATTAGTGACACAAGCACAGTCACTATACAAGGTACAACAATCACTGGTTCACCAATGACTGACAATGATACAGACGGTCAAAACTATTACAAAGTACAACAAGGCACAATTACAGACACTGTTAAGACAGAACAGATGAACGAAGTAATTGCACATTTCGAGAACAAAGGTTATACCATAGCACGCAAAAGTACAAGCGGCACATACTTTTTCTGGGAAATAACCTGGTAAGATAAACAATGCTATCTAGCGAATTCAATCGCTTAATGAATTATGCACACATGAATGATGATCCGTTCGGAGTGCTAAGTGCAGTATATGACAACGAACTTCCGCATCCCTACTTCAATCCAAAATACATAGCGTTTAGTAAACTAAGAGACTTTGATCATAATAATTGGTTGACGCGTGAAAAGTCCAATAGAACTATTGTATTTGAAGATTTAGAATATATTATTCCGGGCGAGAAATTAAACTGGGATGCAATAGGCAATCCACCTTGCACTGAACAGGATAAATTAATCACAAGTTCTATTACAGTAAATGATCATTTATGGCCTTGCGAGTATGCATTTAGTAGTTGGCATCTAGTTCAGACTCATATGATTAATGAAAATACCTATGTGCAACAGCAGGATACACGACCTTATTTTGCAGATATACTTTTAGGAAATCTCAAACCACATCGTAAAATATTTTTTGAATTATTACAAACTACAGATCAACTGGATAATAATTTAGTAAATGCTTTTGGTCAATACAAAACTCCTTATATTGATAGTGGAACTGACGAAATAGATCTGTTTTTTAAAAACATTAAATTAAAAGAATATACAAACACAACGTTATTTTTTAAGGGAAATTTTGCAAGTCAGTACATAAGCAAACACATACAGGAATCTACTTGGTATAGTGTTGTAGCAGAAACACTGGACGATAATAGGTTATTTTTTCCTACTGAAAAAACAGGCAAAGCAATGATAAGCGGCAAACCTTTCATTGTATTAGGCAGTAAACACTTCCTAAAAAATTTAAGGAGTATAGGATTTAAAACTTTTCATCCTATTATAGATGAAAGTTATGATTTAATTGACAGTATTGAACTGCGCACAAGGGCAGCATATTCAAGTTTTATAGAATTACAAAAACAAGATCCACTTAATGTTAGAAAGAAACTACAGGATGTATTGGACCATAATGAAAAGTGTATGCGGAATAAAGCATTCCTAACACAAAGAGCAAGAAACTTATTGCAAAATTTGCAGACTACTGTATAATATAGATATGCTACAAGAACGATATGACTATAAACCTATCAATAGAAAAAATATTGATGGCAAAAGACACTATGCAACTCCTGAAGGAGAAGCAGTTCCCAGTGTCACTACTATCCTTGATAAAACTAAGCCTGAAGAAAAACGTAAAGCACTGGCTGCCTGGAAAAAACGTGTGGGCACAGAACAAGCACAGCGTATTACTACAGAGGCAGCAAGTAGAGGAACAAGACTACACAAGTGGTTAGAGGACTATTGTATTACAGGTGAACTTGCAGAACCTGGTAGTAATCCTTACAGTCAACAAAGTCATAAAATGGCCGAACTAATTGTTGAACACGGACTTAGTAATGCACAGGAAGTATGGGGAACTGAAGTGCCACTATACTACAGCGGATTATATGCTGGAACTACAGACTGTGTGGGTGTGCATAATGGCCAGCCTGCTATAATGGATTTTAAACAAACTAACAAACCTAAACGCACAGACTGGATTGAAGATTACTTTCTACAGTTGTGTGCATACGCTAATGCACACAATAATATGTTTGACACAAATATAAAACGCGGAGTTGTACTAATGTGCAGTAAGGATTATCAATATCAGGAATGGATACTGGAAGGCGACGCCTTCGAACACTACAACAACATATGGTGGCAGAGAGTAGCACAGTACTACGAGCAAGGATAAATACACTATATTATTTGTAGGAGTATACTAACGTGGCTATTGTTCAAATTTCACGCATTCAACACAGACGCGGTGTTTCAGAAAATTTACCTCAACTAGCAGTAGGCGAACTAGGACTTGCTGTTGATACAAAGCGTGTGTATATTGGTAATGGTGGCACAAACGCTCCACAAATTGAAAACATCGAATTGCTTACTGCACAAAGTAATCTACTTGATAGTAGTGATAGTTATACCTATAAGGGCGAGGCAGCAGGCTATACAGCAACAACTGGTGTAAGTGCAGCCGCACCCACAACACGCACAATGCAACAAAAGTTTGATGACGTTGCTAGTGTAAAAGACTTTGGTGCTAAAGGCGACGGCAACACAGACGATACAGTAGCAATTAATCGTGCGCTAAGTGAACTGTTTACTCGTGCTACAAACACAGAGATCCGTAGAGCATTACTGTTTCCAGCAGGCACATACGTTGTTACAGATGTAATTAAGATTCCAACACACGCTAAACTAATAGGTGATGGTCCTAATAGTAGTATTATAAAAGGCACTAGTGCAACACCTGATTGTGTTGCAATGACCAGTGATAGTTTACAACAGATAGACGGCAGTATTGGTGCTGGTGGTGCTACAAGTCCAGGCAACCTACACATTGATGGCATGACATTTGATGCTAGTGTTGATACAGTTGATGCATTTGTTGTTAACCAAGCACAAACAGTATTGTTTACTAATACACGCTTTCAGGGATTCAATAACACAGTACCAACAAGTGTGGGAAATAGTCAAACCGCACTTAAATTAGAAAGCAGTGCAACTCGTGAAACAGAACATGTCAGTTGTGTTGGTTGTACATTTACAGGTGCAAACTTCCTAGTAGTTGGCGATCATGATATGAGCAGTATTACATTTACAGGTTGTGAATTTATAAGTGCATTTAAAGGACTGAAAATAGGTGAATCTCGCACAGGCAGTGCGCCTGCAGTGGATGGCCCTCGCGGTGTTAAAGTAACAAACAGTTTATTTGATGATATCTATAACACTGCAATCCATGGTTACTTTGGCCCTGGACTTACAAGTGCATTTAATACTTTTATGGATTGTGCAAACAACAACTTGGGTGTAGGCAATGCGAACACACATGTTATAACATTTCAAAGATCAGGAATGCACAGCATTGCAGATGACTTTGAACGAACAGATGGTGACGTAACAAGTAGTACACTTCGTGTAAGTCATACAGGTGTTAGTTTAGATGATACTAAGTTTGAAGTTGGAAGTTTTGCAAGAAAGTTTAGTGCTGACATTACACTGGATGACAATAGCACTAAAGACAGTGGATTAAGTTTCAGTGATAATAGCACACTTGAAAATGCTATTGAAATAGATTATATGATCACAAGAGGCACAGCAAGACGTCAGGGTGTATTGCGTATAACACAGGATGCTAATGCACAAGTTATCGATGATGACTTCAGTGAAAATAATGGCACTGTGGGGGTAACTTTTTCCTTGACAAATAGTTCAAATATAACTAAACTAAGATATACTACAACTAGCACTGGTAGTGCCGCAACGTTTAAACATACAGTAAGAACCATACGCTAAAAGATATTAGCTCTGTCATTCATAGAGTAATAACGTCTTAAATGAACAGTGTGCCTGTCTTTAAATAGAACATACAAAAATACAAATACTACAAGGGTTTCGAGATGAACAGCAATATACAGATTACAAAAAGAGACGGCACTAAAGAAGATCTTGATTTGGATAAACTCCACAAGGTCGTTTTTTATGCCTGTGAAGGAGTTACAGGTGTAAGCGCAAGTGAGGTTGAACTACGGAGTAACGTACAGTTTTACAACGGCATGCAAAGCGCGGACATACAAGAGACACTAATTAAGAGTGCGGCTGATCTAATCAGCGAAGAAACTCCTGGTTATCAATATGTTGGTGGCAGACTAATTAATTATCACCTGCGTAAAATGGTATATGGCGAGTTCGAACCCTGGCACATTTTAGAACTAGTAAAAAGAAATGTTGAAATAGGCTTTTACGACAAAGACATTCTTACAAATTATGATGAACAAGAATGGAACACTATTAATGATTTTGTTAAACATGATAGAGACGAAAATTTAACCTATGCTGCTATGGAACAATTCCGTGGAAAGTATCTAGTAAAGAATCGCGTTACTAATCAGATATTCGAAACGCCGCAAGTGGCATATGCCCTAATTGCTGCAACACTATTTGCACATTATCCAAAGGATACCCGCTTACAGTGGGTCAAGGACTACTATGATGCTATATCTACTTTTGACGTTAGCCTTCCTACTCCTGTTATGGCCGGTGTACGCACTCCCCAGAGACAGTTCAGTTCGTGCGTTCTTATTGAAACGGACGATAGTCTGGATAGTATTAATGCTACTACTAGTAGCATTGTTAAGTACGTTAGCCAAAAAGCAGGCATTGGCATTGGAGCAGGATCCATACGCGCCCTTGGCTCGCCTATTAGAGCAGGAGATGCATATCATACAGGAGTTATCCCCTTCTATAAGATGTTTCAATCCGCTACAAGATCCTGTAGTCAAGGAGGCGTAAGAAACGGCGCAGCCACACTGTACTATCCTATTTGGCACTATGAAGTTGAAGATCTGCTTGTACTTAAGAACAATAAAGGAACGGAGGACAACAGAGTACGCCACATGGATTACGGAGTGCAGTTCTCGAAATTGTTCTATGAAAGACTAATTGCAGGCGGTGATATTACACTGCTTAGTCCACACGATGTACCAGGACTATACGATGCTTTCTTTGCTGACCAGGATAAATTTAAGGAACTATATGAAACAGCGGAGCGCAACACACGTATAAGAAAAAAGACTATATCTGCTGCCCAGTTGTTTGCAATGTTTATGGAAGAACGAAAAAACACAGGCCGCATCTATCTACAGAATGTAGATCACAGCAATGATCACAGCAGTTTCAAGCCTGAACTAGCACCTATTAAACAAAGCAACTTGTGTTGTGAGATTAATTTGCCAACAAAGCCTCTTAACGATTTATATGATCCAGACGGGGAGATTGCTCTGTGTACTCTTAGTGCTATAAACTGGGGTAACATACGCAAGCCAGACGACTTCCGCAAGCCTTGCGAACTAGCAGTGCGTGGGCTGGATGCACTGCTAACATATCAGGATTATCCTGTTATGGCCGCGGAAAGCAGTACAATGAAAAGACGTCCGCTGGGTGTAGGAATAATCAATCTTGCATACTTCCTAGCACGACACGATACTACTTATACAAATCCAGACCTAGAACTTATTGATCAGTATGCAGAAGCATGGAGTTACTACCTAATTAAAGCCAGTGCGGATTTAGCAGTAGAGCAGGGTGCATGTCCGGGTACACCGGAAACACGCTATGGTGACGGCATAACACCTAATCAAACATATAAGAAAGATGTTGATGAACTAGTGCCACATGTTGAACGTATGGATTGGAAAGGCCTGCGCAAACAACTAACAGATACAGGCATCCGTAATAGCACACTAATGGCTCTTATGCCTAGTGAAACAAGTGCGCAAATCTCAAATGCAACAAACGGTGTTGAACCACCACGTGCGTTTGTAAGTGTCAAACAAAGCAAAGACGGTGTTCTTAAACAAGTTGTTCCTGGTTATCCGCGTTTAAAAAATAAGTATGAACTGCTATGGGATCAGCAGAGTCCAGAAGGGTACATCAAGATTATGGCAGTGTTGCAAAAATACATTGATCAGGGTATCAGTGTAAACACTAGTTATAATCCACAGTACTATGAGGACGAAAAGATTCCAATGAGTACTATGCTACAACATTTGTTGATGGCGTATAAATATGGAACCAAACAACTATACTACTTTAACACATATGACGGAAGCGGCGATGATATGGCAGATCGTGTAGAAGGCGTAATGCTTGAACTGCCAGATGATGTGCAGATTAATGAAGAACATTGTGACAGTTGTGCAATATAAGAGGGCAGAAAAATGGCAGTATTAAACACAGACAAACATAACCACACAGAAAAAATGTGTTTCTTTGATGGCGAACTAGGCATGCAAAGATATGACACACTAAAGTATCGACAGTTCGATAAACTAACTGACAAACAGTTAGGATTCTTCTGGCGTCCAGAAGAGGTGGATATCCTTAAGGATGCAAAAGACTTTAAAGACTTAACAGATAACGAACGTCATGTGTTTACTAGTAATTTAAAAAGACAGATTCTACTTGACAGTGTACAAGGTCGTGCGCCTGCGGAGGCGTTCAATCCTATTTGTAGTTTGCCAGAACTTGAAAACTGGATAACAACCTGGACATTCAGTGAAACAATTCACAGCCGTAGTTACACACATATTATCCGTAACGTATATAGTGATCCCAGTAAAATCTTTGACGAAATGATGGACATCGAAGAAATTATTGAGTGTGCTGATAGTATTACAGAATGTTACGATGAACTAATCGAAAAAAGTACCTACTACAATTTACTTGGAGAAGGTGAACATAAAATTACAACCACAGGCGAAACAGAATACATTGATGGTAAGGCTATTGCAGTACGCAAAACAACAAAGACAGTTAACGTTGATTTATATGATCTTAAAAAACTACTGTACAAAACACTAATGAGTGTTAACATCCTTGAGGGTGTGCGCTTCTATGTAAGTTTTGCGTGTAGTTGGGCATTTGCTGAACTTAAGAAGATGGAGGGCAATGCAAAAATTATTAAGTTTATTGCTCGTGACGAAAATGTACATCTTGGAAGCACACAACAACTACTAAAAATACTACCAAAGGATGATCCAGATTATGCAAAGATAGCACGGGAAACACAGGAAGAGTGCATCCAGATGTTTGTGGACGCAGTGGATCAGGAAAAGCAGTGGGCAGAGTATTTGTTCAAGGATGGATCAATGATTGGCCTTAACAAACAACTATTGGACGGATACATTGAATGGATCGCAAACAAGCGCATGCTTGCTGTAGGCTTGCCTAGTCCCTACAAAGTTCCACAAGCAAATCCACTACCCTGGACACAGAAATGGATTGCGGGCGGTGACGTTCAGGTAGCACCACAAGAGACAGAAATATCAAGTTATATTATTGGTGGTACAAAACAGGATGTCGAAAAAGACACATTCGCAGGATTTAGCCTCTAACATTGAATCCTGGATTCATAAAAGACTAAGTGTAAGGTCGGAAGTTTTCAATGGACTTCCACCTTGTCCTTATGCAAAAAGTGCTTGGCTAGAGGGCAAAGTTAAGACACATTTCCTTGACGATACACATGAGATAAAACGATGGATTCGTGCAGAAATTGAAAACTATACATATCACTGGCCCAAGGGATGTGAGGTTGTGGTTCTTGGTTTCGATCCTCTACGCATTTTGCCTAGTGATTTAAGCAAAATACTTGACGACTCACAGGACATGCTAAGTAAACGTGGATACACTGCACTCGAAGATCATCCTTTCGAACGTGAAGAAGTAGAAGGTGTATGGCTCAATAATGGTGAATATGCACTTGTATTAGTGCAACCAACAGAAAAGTTAACTGAAGCAAGAGCTTGGTTAGAAAAGAAAGACTATTATAAAAACTGGGATGAGGATTACAAAGAGGCAGTACAAAGTAGATGATTAATTGCTACATAGATTTAACAAAGACGGATTACAGTATAGCAACAAATTATAAAATACTTGATAATCCTGATCCAGAACCATTACTTAAAATATATGATCAATACTGTGCATACAATAATTTTGAGAGTGTGTGGCCTGTGTTTCCCGAACAGTTTTCTAGTCCAGTACACGACACAATAGGATACTATGTTGACGAACAACTAGTAGCATTTAGTCTAATATATAAGATTAATAATGAATGGCTAGAGGATCAACAATTTGCTTGGGATTACAAAGAGCCAAAACTTGCACTAGGTATTAAAAGTTTAGAAACTGAGTGTGCGCTATATAAAAAACTAGGATACAAATACATTATACTGGGAGTAACTAGCGAATACAAAACTAGTTTTGATGGTTATACAGAGTTTGGACAAAAAAATAAGGCAGTCAAGGACTGCCCTATTCTTTAATTTATGGTCCGGCTTACTTGCCGCGACCGCCTTTACTTTTACCCATAATATTTCTCCTTACAGATCTATTTATTAGGACATTATAAGTGATTAACATAACTGATTTTCCTGACCATCATAATCACGAACTATGGGACATAGTTCCAGAGTATAGATGGACATTCAATAAACTTGAACTTGGTTATAGACTAGGTTACAATGTTGGTCCTATACCACTACTGCCTAAACAATCTGGATATTATTGTATAAGGCCCATTTATAATCTAACAGGACTAGGACTATACGCTCGTAAAATGTGGATAGATATAGAAGACGAAATGTGTCTTTTCGATCTACACCCAGGTGAGTTCTGGACAGAATGGTGGACTGGAGATCATTACAGTGTTGACTATGAATGGAAAAATGGCTGGAAACCTTTACATGCAGCAATAGGTATCAACAGTGATGATAACTTACTTAAATTTCATAGTTGGCATAAAGTTGATCCTCCTGAAGTTAAACTTCCTATATTTTTAAATGAACTATCAGACAATAAAATATTGAATATTGAGTTTATTGGTAGTAAAATAGTAGAAATACATCTGAGATTGGGTAATCTTTCTGGCGACTGGATTGGCACAGATGATGCAACAATACTTATTCCTGCTTGGCGTAGCAAATATGAACAGGAAGCAGAACAACGAAAACTTGATGGTTGGAAGTTTAAAGAAGATTTCGATCATGGATTCAGTTATGTTGAAGAACCACGTTTAGGATTTTGGTACAAATGAACATTTATACAATATATGCAGAACTTGCAGAGGGTGTTAAGGATAAGGAGTTTGTGGAAAAAATTACAGAATATTTTAACACACTTCCACAACTACATGCATTTAGAATAACAAGAATGAAACTAGGCTTTCGCAGTGCTGACTTGGG
The DNA here is from genome assembly GCA_002722435.1 of Legionellales bacterium. GTDB lineage: Bacteria > Pseudomonadota > Gammaproteobacteria > Comchoanobacterales > Comchoanobacteraceae > UBA7916. The sequence continues at coordinate 9,974 of PBLX01000063.1, forward strand.
CGAATGGCGTATAGACATGGAGTTTAAAACTATGCAAGACTTGGATGATGCCATGGATCGTGTGTTATATGCAAAAGATACTATGCAAGCACATATTGGTTTTGCTAAACTAGTAGACGCAGACAGTTTGGATCATTTTTTATATAGGGACTGGCCTGATGAAGTTTAACTTGTGGAACAAGTGGGATCCTCTCCGTGTTTGTATGTTGGGTAACAACTATGCACCTGAATTTTTTAATGGTGTTCCAAAACGTGTAGGAGATCCTCTAAAACGTGTTTGTGAAGAAACTCTAGAGGATCTAGAATGTTTTAAAAAAGTGTTACAAGATTTTGGTGTTACAGTTTTACAACCTGAAATGGATAGATCAGAAAGGTTTATAGATAATCCATTTACCATTGGATATGTAAATCGAAAAGATAGTTATTTGTTAAAAACCCCCCAAGCAATGGAACATGGCATTAGGCGTGGCCCACTAATGCCTAGAGACGAAACTTTAGTAATAGGTAATGCATGTTATATTAATGGTAATGATCATCCAGCAGTAAGTGAAAAACTAAGACAGTATGGTCCATGTGAAGATTATAGAAATACAGATCACCCTCATGTAATGACAGAAGAATACTATAATATAATAAAGGGTATAGACTATCCAAGTTATCAGGACTTTATGGATAATCGTTTTGTAGAAAGTTTCTTTGAGCCACATGTATGGCAGGAACTATGTAATTATAAAATGCATTCTGGACTAAACAGTGCAAGCACATTTCCACTAGGTAAACATTTTTTAATAGGTTGTGACTATACAAATGAACATGTTTATAATGCTGAACAAGTAAATTTATGTTTACCAGAAACAACTAAATTTAAAATTGTTGAAACTGAAATGGATGGACATACTGATGGAAACTTTCATCCTGTTAAACCAGGAGCAATAATAAGTGTGCGTGATGTCCAAAATTATGAAGAAACTTTTCCAGGCTGGGACGTATGTTATCTCAGAGATGAAAATTGGAATAAAGTAAAACATTGGCAAGATTTAAAACTGGAAAACCACGGAAAATGGTGGTTACCCGGAGAGGAACAAAACTCATACTTCACACACTTTGTAGAAACATGGTTACAGGATTGGGTAGGATATGTGGAAGAAAGTGTATTTGACGTCAATGTTTTAATGCTTGATGAAAACCATTGTGTTGTAAATAACTTAAATAACAAAAAAGTAAACGCCTTTTTTAAGAAGCATAAAATTGAACCTGTGCATGTACCCTGGAGACATAGATTTTTCTGGGACGGGGGAATACACTGTATTACACTTGAATTGATTAGGGAAGGTACCCAGCAGGATTATTTTTCATGATTACAGTATACACAAAAGACTTTTGCCCATTTTGTGTTCAAGCAAAAAAACAACTTGACACAATGGGTTTCGAATATGAAGAAATAAACATTGAAGCAGATGCAAGTACACGCAATTGGCTGATAGAACAAGGACATCGCACAATGCCACAAATTTATCATAATGGCAAATTACTTGTAGAGGGCGGTGCACAAGGTCTTGCAAAATTAACAGAAGATGAAATTCGCACACGCATTGGTGAATTTAACTTTGACATTAGTATGAAGTTATAATAGCATATTATAATTCAGGTAAATACAGTATGACTTTTCCAGTAGTAAGAATAGGCGATGTAAATGCAGCAGGTGGTGTTGCCATAGTGCCTAGACCTACCGTAATTGCAAGCGGAAGGCCGTTAGCGGCTTTTGCCAGTGCAGTTACACCTCATCCTTGTTGTGGACAACCCGGTTGTGAAATACACTGTGCTGCCGTAATTACAGGAGGTGCACCAACTGTATTAGCAGAAGGAACTCCTGTACACAAAGTAATGGACATTGACTCCTGCGCACATCCTAGAGTCCAGGGAGATCTAAGAGTTTTGGTGATTGGTTAATGGCTTACGGGACAACAACAAACATAAGTTACTTGGGAACAATGGCAGCAGGTGCTATGGATGATGGCACAGGCTTTACAACTGGAACTAAGGAACTAGTATCTCTTAACAAAGCAGTTGCTAGTAGCATTATACAAAAAACTAGTACAGCAAGACAGGCAGATAATGTTGCAGACGTAAATGCTATTGATAATCTTGGCAACAGAGATATCCTTGGCAGTGGAGCATTTACAGGCACAGTACCCAGTGTATATACTAGTACAGTTGGCGTTGGCATGGGTATGGATAGATTAACTGCACATGTTAATCTCATGTTTGGATCAAGTCCTATTCAAATGGCACAAACTTTTTTTATAAGTCAAAGTTTAGTTAGCAACAGTAAACAATTAGCACCCACACTAAGCAAACTAAATGATGGTGTTGACTTCGGAAAATTTTCCAATTTAGACACTCTTGAATATCCTGCGGACGGGATATTTCCTAATTTTTTAGGAGAAGGTTATCCGGACTATCAATCAGTAGTTACAAATGGCATAAGCACATTTGTCACTAGTGCTACAGTACAAAACTTTCAGTTGCTTGCATCTGATATAGGAAATCTCGGATCTGCTTTTAGTGTGCAGGATATTAGCAATATTGGCAATCCTGGACAAGTAATAGGTGCCCTTAATGACGCGGACGCACTAACTGCAACTGGTGTCAATAGTGTGCTTGCATCAATCAATATAGATCCTAGTACTATATATAATCTTGGAGATCCAACTTACAACGTAATAATGCAAGCCGTGCTTGATGCAGTTACAACGCCTGAATTAATTGCTAATGCACAAACACTACTGGGTAGTAACATAGATGATATGACAAGTTTAGGTGATTACACAAACTTTGATAAAATATTTAAAAATAGTAAGAATGTAATTACGTTCAGTTCAATGCAAGAATTTCAGAAAAAATTACAGGCTATTGAACTTGGTCGTATTGAAACACTAGCACAATTATCCACTTATGTAAATAGTGTTGAGCCAGTGGATTTACCAACAATAGGCAACAGTAGTGTATTTGTAAGACGCAACTATGTTGATAGTCTAATTGCTAAATTTTTAGGTGGTACAGGAATATATGAATCTATTACACTAAAAGATATGTTGGGTACACTTGGGGCAGTGGATATAGATGTACACAGTGCAAACTGGCGTACAGCAATGACTGCACTTAACAATGCTGGTGAACTAACTACACTTAGTACACATTTAACACAATTGGGATCTGGATTAGCAGGAGATTTCACTTCAGGAACTGAACCTAATTTTCTTCTTACTGATCCTGACGGACCAAATATTACTGCATCAGTTGAAAGCGAGCTATATCCAAGTTTTCAATCAAATAAAATTGGACAAATAGAAGCGGATCTACAAGCACTATTGTCAAGACGTAATGTTAATCCGGACATACAAACTGCAATAGACAACTGGGATCTTATTTTTAAGAAAGTGTTTGATGAAAAAGATTTTCAGAGCCGTATAGATATGAACTATGACATTAGGACAGATTTTAGTGACAATAGTTTTACTTTTATTAGTGGACTCAGAGGCACTATAGATGAAGATGACAAACTGCCTATTGTTAAAGGCATGGTTGATCAAGCAGTTCGTGATGGCGATGTAGGTGCAGAATATGTTAGGGCATATATCAAAGAACTGGAAAATAAAAAACGTGCGGATAGTTTTGATATTCGTTGGCGTGCGGAGTTTGATCAATGATTTTTGTATTAATTGCAGTAATGTCGCTGATACAGGAAAACGGCTATAAAAATACTTATGTGTGGACAACACCTAGATTTACTAGTATTGAACAGTGTCAGGCATACGCACATGAATACACTGATAACCTACTAGCACATATGCAGGATGTTTTTCCGGGCGACATAGTAAACAGTCTATATTGTTTACCAGCAGATAAATTAGAAGAATTTTATAGTAGCAGTTATGAAAAGACAGAGGAAGCAACTTGATATCAACCGTAGAGTATATACATCATTATACATGCGATGAATGCAAGGGCTGGTGGAGTATAGCAAGTCATGAAAATTATAAACCAAAAGCAATATACTGTCCTCACTGCGGGTATAAGCACACTAGTATTGAGTGTGTTGATGTTCGTGACGGAAGTCCACGCTGAGGGTAGAACATACCAGGGAAGTGAAAGTAAAGCACATTGTAGTCTTTGGGACGAACTGAGATTGAAGTGGCCACAAACTAGTTTGGGCAGAGAAAAACGTGAATGTAGACGTAAAGCACTGCCGCCAACAAGGTCAATGCAAGTTCAATGTAGACTAATAGATAACTACATTGATCCTGAACTTGATGAACGTATGTGTGTATTTGAGCGAGGTGCCACAGGTCAAGGTCCAATGACAACTAGTATGGACAAGAACTTAAAATGTCCACGTGAATTAATGTGTTTACAGGAGAAGTAAAATGTTTTGGTGCAGCCTATTTGGACATAACTATGGAATATCAAGTGCATTTGGAAATTATGCTTTTTGCACTAGATGCGGAGCAACACTTACTATAAAAGATCCATATGTTTTGTCTCCAGGCGAAAGACGCTGGATGCATGGAAAACTTATGGAAATGACAGAATTTGGATTAGAGGAAGTTAAACATGATACGGAAACTACTAAACAAAATCTCTTTGAAGAAACAAACGGATACGCAACAGGTGACTACACCAAAGGAAACTACGCCGTTCAATCCAAGGACCCGCATGAACAGTGAGAATATGACTGATGAAGAAAAACTCAAACAAGGTTTTAATGGAAGCACTTATAGCATTAATGGCAGGGACGTAGACTTTTAACTTATGTTACACCAGTAACCATCACTAGGCCCACTACATCCTCTAATTAATAGTTCAAGCATTACCTCAAAATCTTCTGCTATTCCTATGCTTATGCCCAGTAACAGTATAAGTATTAATAAAATAATTGGACTAGGAAGTATTAGGAACCAGTATGTTCTAAAGATTCCATGTCCACGCTCCAGTCTAATCTTGCGTTTGTTAGCAAACCAATATACAATACTTTTAATTACACGCTTAATACCACCTATAACCTTTTCGCCAATAAAGTGTCTTATTACTCTAACGCATATAAGCACTGGCGAACTTATTACATCAAACAGTAATAGTGCCATATCAACTACAAGATCAACAACATGATCTATTGTCCACCAATCTTTGAGTTGTCTCCAGCGTGTTTTTATTCTTTCTGTTATTGACATTTACAACCTAAATCAATTATAATAATAAATAGTATTTATATACACCCTAAGGAGAAACAATGCCAACATTTGTATACATGACAGCCTGCGATGGATGTGGACACTGTGTGGACATCTGTCCCAGTGATATTATGCACATTGATCCAGTTACTAGACGAGCAGTAAATATAGAACCTAACTTTTGTTGGGAGTGCTATTCATGTGTAAAGGCATGCCCACAAAATGCAATTGACGATAGAGGCTACAGTGACTTTGCTCCTATGGGACATAAAGTTCGTGTACTACGAGAACCGGAAAAAGGCGTAATAAGTTGGCGTCTTAAGTTTAGAGACGGAAGAGAAAAACATTTTGAATCCCCTATCCGTACAACACCATGGGATAGTATTCAAGGACCTGCGGAGTATGATCCACCACCAGTGGGTATGGCAGAGTCTCAGAAACTAGCACACGAACCTGATTATTTAAAAGCAGGTGAACTGCGCACTATTACGAAAGACAAATTTAAAAAGTATGTATGGGAGGAACAGCATGCCGCCTAGAAATCGTGTTAACTGGTTAAAGAAACCTAAAGTAGAATATATTAGTAGTGAATGCTACAATAATCATGATGTTTACCTAGCAGAACAGGAGATGATTTTTAGCAAAGTTTGGGTGCCCATGTGTCATATGAGTGAGATGTATGAACTAGGCGACTTTAGAACAACTACAATTGCTGGCGTACCTGTTATTGCAGTCAACACAAATCAAGGCGTCCGTGCTTACAAAGACACACATATTACTCAACCAGCAGGCACACTAAGTGGCCCTATTGAAGGCGATGAACTGCATTGTGAAGTAAAGCACGGACAGATGGTATGGGTAACACTGGATCCTAATCCTACACAGGATGTAGAACAATGGACAGCAGGAGCATTTGATTGTATTGCTGATGCTATTGATACAGAAGAACTAGAAGTATTCCACTATCATAAAGCAATTATAGATACAAATTACAAACTATGGCATGACACAAACAGTGAATTCTATCACGACTTCATGCATTACTTTAACAGAGTGAGTGGATTTAACGATGAATATTTCGCTAGAAAAAATATTCCTTTTGATAACGGTCATGTTAACGTTAGTAGTTTTACTGTTAATTATGAAGAGTATGACGGATTTGAAGATCGCGGGGAACTATCTTTTCCCAATCTGCCGCCCAACCAGTGGTATATGGTTGACCTCTTCCCAGGTTTCAACTTTAACCTACGGGGGAGTGCCTATCGTAGTGACACAGTAACACCGCTAGGACCTAATAAAGTTCTTATAGAGTTCAAAGGCTATGGACTACGCAAGGACACACCTGAAGAAAGACAAACACGCATCAAACACCACAATAGTATTTGGGGGCCGTTTGGTCGTAATCTACACGAAGACCTTATTGGCGTTGCTGGGCAAGGTACCACAATGCGCGAAGGTACTGAGACAAGAAACATATTGCACGGAAGACACGAGAATTCAACTATACACGACGAAGTCGGTATGCGTCATTACTATGGCGCTTGGGGAGATTTCCTAGGAGTTAATCCAGCAAGACCACTGGAGCACCTCCCCGATGTATATCAGGCTGCGTAAAAAGATTTTTTATATACTGGATTGGATTGCTAGGGACACCGGACCTAAACATATGGGCCGTTGGTAAAACATGGATAAAATGTTTATACTGGTTATCTCCATGTGGGGAAACACTGGTACTGAATGGGAGTATATAGGCAATCAGATGTCTTTACAAATTCCCATGACACTAGAACAATGTTCTAGAATGGCAGATGAAAGCACATGGGCAACAACATATAATAATGAATACTATATTATGTTGCCTCAGTGTTACCCTGCAGATTGTGCTGGAAAAGCAAGTTGTGATCCAAACACTTAATTGGCTTTGGGGGAAGGATTCGAACCTCCACGCTTAAATACATTGCAACACATACTTAAACAGACCATAAACAGTGGCCCACGTCTACCTTTTCGTCACCCCAAACTGGTTGTTAGGCTGCTAGTGCTACTTTCTGTGTAGCCAGCGCCGCTATCATTCTTGTCATACCAATGCCTCCTCCAACACGGGGGAAGAAGTCAAACTCTAAAAACTTTTCTAGTTCTGCTTCAACACGTTCCTTAGTAAATAGTTCATACAGTAAATTACTATAAGCGCCTTCAGTTATTGTGTGGAATGTATCACGCATTTGATCTACATCTGTTGAACGTTCTGCACTACCAATAGTTTCCATACCGCCTAAAATTACGTCTATCTTTTTACTTGTCACGCCGTCTTGATAGCGACTCATATTCCAGAAAGGACTTGTAAACTCTGGGAAGTTTGTAATCATTGCTGTGCTAAAGTCGTTATACATTGCTGTTTCATGCTCTGCTTCAAGTTCACCTTCAACTCCGTAATGTGTTTGCCATTCAGCATAAGTTTTCTCCGTGGGTGTGTCGAATCCTAAATAATCAACTAGCTCATATTCCATTGCCTTAAGGTCATCTATGGTGCCTGGCATTTCAAATTCGAACATTGGAAATATAGTGTCGTGTCTACCTGGTATTGCATTTGGTTCCTGTCTATAGGATGTTGACACACAAAAAAAGCCTTTACTAGAAGGCTTGCTTAATAATTCATGTTCTAACCACATCTGGCCTGTTTGCGGCAGCGGCCAAACTGCGCCCTCATAATTGTATGTTGCCACGTTAAATGGATCCTCACAGGCTGCAAGGATTGACAAACGATTTTGTGTGTGTACTTCTTTAAAACCTTTGTCCATAAAAAAGGACCTTAATAGGCCCACTGTGTCTGTAAATTTTGTTGGATCGATAAGTTGAGTCATTCTTTTTTTCCTTTCCCGGTATTCAACCTAAAAAAAATTTGTCAAAAAAAATTGCTTTTGACGTTGTTTTATTTATGTTGACAAGCGTATTTTTATATGTTATAAATATAGGGCAATGTTGAAACAAACTCAACACTGGACAGGACCGGGGGGCAGTACCCCGCGCCTCCACCATAAACACACGGATGTGCAAAAATTAGTTGCTGCATACAAAAAAGTATGGGGCAAACGCTGGAAAGACAAATGGGTTGAACACTATTGGTGTGTTTATATTGGGGGCGAAACAGGATCGACTGACAGTTAATAGGTGCGTGGAGTTGTCCGGTGGAAACTCGGTTAACGTAACAAAAACAACAATTGCAAACGATAACTTTGCATCTGAGATTCGCCTAGCAGCGTAATCTCTGGGCCCGCAGGAGCCTCGAAACAGAATCCTGCAACTTTACAAGAGGTATCAAGTATGGGTAAAAAACGTTCAAGAGCAACACAAACAAGCAAGGGTATTCACTGCCAGAAGCCTAACCGCTTTAGCAAGTTACAGCGCATTGAATATAAGGGAACTATACAACATAGTATTAACAAGCGCCAAGCATGGGCTCGTGGTAAGCGTGTAATGCTTACTATTGCAAATCCAAATGCTAAAAATGAAACTAACAAGCCTTTTATTCGTGTGCCTGCAGAACACGAATGGGGCGATTGGCGCGGAAAGAAGGCACCAAAATAATGGCAGGCAAAAAGAATAAAGACAGTAAGGCCTGGATGATTCCTGAAGGCGAAAAACGTGAGAATGCAACATATCATTTTGTTGCCCGTAAAAGTATTAGCATGATTCGTGAAGGAAAAAAATTGCGGATGCGAAAATATCATCCTAAATTAAAACAACATGTTTGGTTTGTGGAAACAAAAATGCCTAGCCATAGCGCAAAGTAAGTGGGCCGGGACCAGAGCAGATCATCACTCCAGTAACTATGCCCGGGATAGGGAGTGCCAGGACGAACTAATAATTGCCCATCATAACTTAGTCTGCTAGATATTCTAGCAGGCTTTTTTCATTATTAACCATTACTGCCATAATAATTCTAGGTAAATTTTTATTAAATATTACTACACTGTGTGGGATACTGCTGTTAAATACTACAGGATAAAGCATATTGTATTCATCAATTATGTTATCATCATCGTCGTGCCATAATGTGCGGTTACCTTCTGTGTTTAGTATAGGCACATTAATTTTACTAGTAAGTCTAGGATCATCAGTGTGTATTGGCAAACCCTGTCCAGTTTCATGATATACAATAAAACTTATTTCTGTTGGCAGAACACGTTGTTCCTTGAGCCATTGTACGAGTGTGGGCGATGCACGAAGCACAGCCTTTGTATCTGCTAGTTGCCAGGGCTCGCTAGGTTTTTCATTTAATAATGTAGTGTTATCTTCTATATATTCAAGTACTTCTGATTGAATTTTCTGTAGATGATTACATGCTAATACACGATAGGGCTTCATACAAATACTTATATATAAATATTATATGAGGAGAAAAATCAATGTATGAGTATAGGGCTACTGTGCTTAAAGTAATAGATGGTGACACAGTGGATGTGGACATTGATCTAGGCTTTGGTATTGTTTTAAAGGATGAACGTGTAAGAATTATGGGGATAGATACTCCAGAAAGTAGAACACGAGACAAAGTTGAGGATTTATTTGGGGAGGCGGCTAAAGCCAGAGTAAAAGAACTAATGGGCGAGTCAGTTGTTCTAAAAACACAGATCAATAAAAATGGCGAGGACATGAAGGGCAAGTTTGGACGTATACTAGGCGACTTTAATGTATATCATAGTGTAACAGATAGTTGGCGCATGCTTACAGAAATACTAATTGAAGAGGGGCATGCAGTTGCGTATTTTGGCGGCAGTAAAGAAGAAGTACAAGCAAAACATCTCGAAAATAGAAAGAAACTACTAAGTGAAGGCGTAGTTTCACAACAGGATTACGACAGAGAACTTGCTAAACAAACAGGTTGACATACTGGATAATGAGTGTATACTTTAGTAGTTAAACAACTATTGGAGACATACATGTTCCGATTCTTCGAATTAGTAGGTGTTATTACCACTGCTATGTTTATTAGTATATTTGGATCAGCAGTATCAAATAATACAAATTACACAGTAGATCCTGGCTTTATTACAAAGGCTGTTGCAGAGGAAGACGATAATATCTACAGGGGCGGTACAAAAGTTCATCCTAAAGAACTTGAATGTATGGCACAAAACATTTATTTTGAGAGCAACAACCAGAGTAAAGCAGGACAAATCGCAGTTGCTAGGGTTGTAATAAATCGCGTTAAGGACACACGTTTTCCAAACAGTGTTTGTGAAGTAATATTTGAAGGTCCTATTAGAGAAAGTTGGAAAACTAAAAAGGATTCAGATCTTGAAGAAGAAGAACGTGTATATTATCCTGTTCGAAACCGTTGTCAGTTTAGTTGGTATTGTGATGGTAAAGCAGATGTTATTCCAGAAAGCGAAAACAATCTAGCATGGCGTCTTGCCCAGGATATTGCATTTGATGTTCTAGTGTTCAATAAATATGCAGGACTGGTTGAGGGTGCAACACATTATCATGCAGATTATGTAAATCCTGCTTGGAATAAAACAATAACACTTATTACAAAAGTGGATGATCATATTTTCTATCGTTGGGACTAATGTTTAATACAGAAGGCATACAACAAGCAAAACAGGATTTTGCTGAAAAACGCTATTGTTACATTGATAATGTACTGGAACCACAATACATTAGAGCATTGTACAGTGCAGTGCCTAAACTTGAATATGGTGTATGGACTTGTATACACAACAGTCATAATAAATTTCGTTACGGATATAAAGAAAGCGAAGAATTTGCACCTGCACACAGTGCATTTATAGAACAAGCACGGGGAAAATTTAGTTACTGGCACTATGCATATTGGCTACTACAGGATCATCACAAAGTGCATAACAGTCATGAAGTAACATATTTTAACAGAGTAGTTACCGAGGACTACAGTATTGGCAAGCCAGATTATACTTTTCATGATCTAGCAAGTGAAGTCACAGGCTTTCCCAACATGTTTACAAATCAACCAACATACAGTTACTATGATCACACTGCTTGGTTAAATGCACATCATGATCCAAGACGCTGGTGTGCATACATATTTTATTTCAACGAAACATGGTTGACACAATGGGGCGGACAACTGTGCATACTAGCAGATGATGAACGCACAATTGTGGATAGTATTGAACCTTTCGGAAACAGACTGCTTATCATGGATGTTAGCGAAACTAGTGGCAAACGAATTAATAAACATTTTATATCGCCCGTGAGTATTACAGCAGATCATCCACGCTACAGTTTAGCAGGCTGGTTTTATCAGAAAGACGGTGATGGACCTGGACCAGATAAAAGGTTGACAGATTAAATAACTATGTTATATTATATTAAGTTGTTCTAAATTAGGAGAAAGAAATGAAACGCGAACTACTTTGCGGATTAGGCATTGCAGTGACAGTAACCGCACTAAGTGCATTTAATGCAATGGCTGAAAACTTTACAGTAACTGGTACAGTAACCAGTGTAGAGCCTGTATATGCTACACGCACAATTAATGAGCCAGTGAAAAGTTGCTGGACTGAGCAAGTGCCTGTGTATTCACAAGGCAAAAACAACGATGCACAAGCATTTGGTATGGATCTTGAAGGTGCTATTATTGGTGGTGCTATTGCTAACAATGTACTGAAAGGTGACAACACTGGAGCACTTGGAGCAATTGTTGGTGGCCTAATAGGCAGCGATATGAAGAGCAAAAAGAACCAGCAGATTACTGGTTATCGCGAAGTGCAAAAGTGCAACAACACATTCAATACTCGCACTGAAGAATATCGTGCAGGATATAAAATTGAATATCAAGCACTAGGACTTATAGGCACTATTACTAGCACTAACAGTCGTAATGTAGGTGATAGAATTGACGTTAATGTGCAGATTAGCGCATATTAATATACTGATAGATACGTTTCAGCAAGCGTTTAATTACAGGATGCTTGCTGTCAAAGTCCCACATTGCCATGTAAGCAAATAGATCAGGACTTAATAGGTTGCCCATTTCATCTTTGAACTGGGCAGTTTTCTTAGCCATGCGCAGTAATTTCAGTGCGCCATCTTTGTCTACTTTGCGAACAAGTTCATCCGCAATATTCATTGCATATGCTTCTATTTCGTCCGGGCGACTCATGTATTCATAGTTTTGATCTCGGCGATCCTTACCCTGTGAATGCAGTTCAAAGTTTCTGGCTCTTGCTTGGCCCTGATGCACCATTTCATGCTTCATCATATCCATAATACGTTGGATTAGTGGATTAGGATTATTGATAGTCATCCTTCCTTCTGCACTGCTAAAAATAAGTTCTATTTCAAAAGGTATATCACCTTCTTCATCTGCATCCTGATCATAACTAGCGTTTGCATTCATGTCTCCTTTTTCAACACGAGGACTGCGTTCTATTTCTACGCTTGCTATATCACCTATATTGTTTTCAAGTTCTGTGCGAATCTCTTCAGGAGTATGACTACCTTGCGTCAACCAGTCCCTAAAACTCTGTAGACGCATTTCAAGTTCTTTCATAGGACTTGGTTTTGTTATTTCCATAAGTAGCATCAACTATTTATGTGGATAAATACATTATAATTTTGGAGTATAAAAGATGGCAATATTTGGAAAATTCGCTGGCCCTATTAAGGACACGCTGGGCAAGCAGACTATCACCTGCATAAGCAATACTAATGTTGCTACTACCATTACACATACGGATGATAACAGTGCAATAGACAGTAGCAAACTAGTAACAATGGTAATTACAAGCAGTGGTAACGCAACACTAGAGATCAATGGTGTAGCAGATGCAAACAGTTTAGCCATTACCAGCAGTGATACAGTAATTGCTAGAATACAAAGCGGTGGTACACTGGGCGCCAGAGGCACAGCAAGTACTCCTACAATTACAATACACAAGGTGGTTTGCTAATGGCTGACTTTGGAGAATTCGGCGGCCCTATAAAAGACTACTTGGGTAGTCAAAGTATTAGTGCCGCTACAGGTGGTACTGATACCACTATCACACATGAAATAACTAATGGGTCAACTAGAAGCATGACCTGTCTAATTACTACAAATGGAAACTGTTTCATCGAAATAAATGGCAGTGCAACAACAGATAGTTTTCCGCTTACTAGCAGTGACACAATGGTAATTAAAATTAATCGTGATGCAACTCTAGGAGCGCGAGGAAACGGCGGGACGAGAACAGTAACAGTAAAGAAGTACATTTCGTAAATTGACTTTTAAACACGAAAGGTAGTACAATTAAGTTATGTTTTTAGGAATCCTAACACTATTTGTTGCTATTAGCATTAGTGTAATAGCCGCTTACTACAGCATATTAGGACTTACTGCAATTTTTGCCGCGGCCTTCTTGCCTATTGTTCTTATGGGAACTGTGCTTGAGATAGGCAAAATACTTGCAACAGTATGGTTACACATACACTGGAAACGAGCCCCCTGGATAATTAAAAGTTATCTTACAAGTGCAGTCATAGTGCTTATGTTTATTACAAGCATGGGTGTATTTGGTTTTCTAAGTAAATCACACATTGAACAAAGTGCAGTGGGTACAGAACAGATTGCACAAGCACAAGTTATTGATGAAAAAATATTAAGAGCTCAAGCAAAAGTACAGCGTTGGACAGATGAGATTGTTAGACTAAATGCTGGCGAAACCAGTGGTAGAGTTGACACACTTATTGAACGTGAGAGAGAACGTATTAGCGATGCACGTTCCAGTTTAGAACCGCAAATAAAAGCAGAAAACGATAAGATTCCTGGCTTGCGTGAACAAGCAGGAAAAGAGATAGAACAGCAAAATGATAGACTTGCGGCTGCACAGAAACGTGCCAAGGAAGCAATTGAAGTTGCACAAGCAGAATTAGATAGACTGGATGCAGATATTCTAGCCTACACAAGCCAGGGCACTGTTACAACAGGAGCATTTGGTGGCAAAACAGATATGGTTGCGAAGGGTGCTGAACTACGCAAGACACAACAGGCAGAACGTGATAAACTACAAAGCGATATTGACCAAGCAAAAAGTAATGAAGTCAGTGTTGCAAGTGCAGTGCAACGTGAAATTACTAAAATTAACAATAGACTAAGTGAAGATATTAAGGCAGTAGAGGCTCGTATTGCTGATATTCGCAAAACAATTGAACCTACTATAGCAAGTGCAAACGCAAACATTGAAAAATATACACTACAAGCAGGTAGTACAAACGTAGATGTTGATGATCGTATTGACGAACTAGAAGCAAATATTGAAAACATACAACCTACTATAGATAGTTTGCGAGAGGACAAGTTTGTATTTGAGAAAAACTATAGACAGTTTGAAGCAGAGGTAGGGCCAGTAAAGTATATTGCAGAACTAGTATATGGCGAAGCAGATCGTAGTCAACTTGAGGAGGCAGTGCGCTGGGTAATTATAATAATTGTTGCAGTGTTTGATCCCCTTGCTATATGTTTAGTTCTTGCGGGTGTTATGAGTATAGGCTGGCATAGACAGGAACGTGGCTTAAATAAACCAAAACAAAAAATTATAAGAGTTGATGATCCTAGATTAGAGGAACTTGAAATGGAACTTAAAAAACATAATGATGTACTGGCAGAGATTGAAAAACTACTGGATGGAAATCTTGCTAATGTTGATCCTGCAAAACATGCAGAACTTACAGCAGAACGAGACAGACTACTAGCAGAGCGAGACGAACTAGCGGCTGCTATTGCAAGTATGAAACAGGAGTCAGATGGACTTGTGGACAAGGTTGTTGCTACAGAAGCAGAGCGTGATGAATACAAACGAAAACTGGACGAGATTGCAGAAGGTGTAAGCGGCCAGGAACAAAAAATAGAAGAACTACTTAATAAAATTGCAAGTCTAGAAGCAGAAATAGAACGCCGTGATGCTGTTGTAATTAAAATGGCAGAGAAGTATCAGTTAGTGGAAAAGGATGAGTTTGCAGAAGATCTCGAAAGTCAAGCAAACACTGATGAAACACTGCGTTTCATGCAACAGGATTCCGAAAAAAAGGAATAGGGGTTCCTACACAATTAGCCGCAGTAGCGGACCTTGACTTAGATAAAGCGGCACAAGCAGACTTTGGTGTGGAGTTTCCAAAACATCCTGATAAAGGTGACTTGTTTGTTCGCGTTGATACGTTACCAAATCGTTTGTTTCGTTATACAGGAACAAACTGGATGCAATTAGATAAAGAAGTTACGGACACATATTTAAATGAAGATTATGTAGATCATTTAACAGATCAAGTAGTAAAAGGTGTAACTGATGTGGATGATTTAACACGTCAGGAACAAGAGGAAGTCGAAAATGCAATCCAACGTCGTCGTGGTGACAGAGCCTGACACATACTATAGCAGTGTGCCAACTCTATTTTTAGTAGGATGTAGTGCATATCAGGATGCTATAATGGATAACATACGCAGGGTTACTGTTCCTATAACTGTTTACCAGACTTCTGAAAATAACAGCCCAGAATGGATAATTAATGCATATAATACTAGTGATTGCACTATATTAGATTGTAAATTTAATGACTTTATTACTGGTTTTTTAATTGACAAACCGCTTGTTTGGTACTATAATAATACAGTATCATATAAGCAATTTAACTTAAACGAAGTCGCGGATCCAATAGATCCGCTAATAAAATGGATTAGTGAATGGCATATAGAGCACCAAGAGAAAAACGCGGTTTACATGTAGAAGTTCGTAATAATGATGTCACCCGTGCATGGCGTAAACTAAAGCGTTTGATGCAGGATGAAGGTGTTATTCAAGAATTACGTGATCGCAAGCATTTCACTAAGCCTAGTGAAAAGAGAGCCCGTAAGAAGGCTGCAGGCCGTGCCCGCTGGTTAAAGAAAAAAAGAGAACTAGATAATAGATAAATATTATTAGGATCGTGGCGATACACGATCGAAAGGGCCAAGTATATAGTCAATATATAGGACCAATAGGGTTGTGCCTTAATCCACACGTAGTAGTCAAAGGTTAACTACTATATTATAGAGATGCCTTTATGGGTCTCACAACATAAATCTTGCTTTAAAAGGAGATAGAAAAATGACAAGATTAACCTCACTCGATATCAATAAACTAACACCATACGCTGTAGGCTTCGACCGTGTGTTTGATAACAT
The DNA here is from genome assembly GCA_002722435.1 of Legionellales bacterium. Classification (GTDB taxonomy): domain Bacteria; phylum Pseudomonadota; class Gammaproteobacteria; order Comchoanobacterales; family Comchoanobacteraceae; genus UBA7916. The sequence goes on from PBLX01000063.1 coordinate 26,387, forward strand.
GGCTCGTTACATGGAACACCAAAGTCAAAGCACAGGATATCCTCCATACAATATTGTTAAGGATGGCAATAACTTTCAGATTGAAATTGCACTTGCGGGTGTAAAACTTGCGGACCTTGACATTGAAGTAGCAGAGGGTGTTATGACAATAAGTCATGATCCGCAACTGGATGAACAGGACACAAACCGTTTTGTACATCGCGGAATTAGTAAGCGTAAGTTCAAGCGTAGTTTTACACTTGCAGAAGACGTAGTTGTAAATGGTGCTAAACTTGAGAACGGTATGCTTTACATTGCACTAGAGCGTATTATTCCTGAAGAAAAACAGCCTCGCAAGATTGCTATTGAGCAAGTTGCAGAGTAAATACTATATAGAGTGGGGGGCGGAAACGCCCTCCGCAGATCAGGAGTAACAATGAGCGAATCACAAGTAAAAGAAAATATTAGGCCTGTTTTGGATATTGAACCACCTAGAGACTACAAGGTAATATATCTAAATGACGAAGTTACTACATATGAGTTTGTTATTGAAAGTCTTTTAAACGTTTTCAATTACGATGAGGATGACGCACGAGAAAAGTCATTGGAAATAAATGACGAAGGTGCCGGAGTAGTTGCAGTATTACCTTTTGAAATTGCGGAACAAAAAGGTGTTGAAGTGCTAATGAGTGCAAGAAATCATGGTTATCCACTGGAAGTAAAACTCGAATCTAATTAAGAGGCAGTAATGCAAATCGAGAATGATATTAAACTGGACTACAGTAATGTATTACTTCGTCCTAAACGTAGCACCCTAGGTTCTCGCAAAGAAGTTAGGCTCAAACGCACACACAATTTCCGTAACAGTAAACAAACATTTGAACGTATTCCAATTATAGCCGCAAACATGGATGGTGTTGGCACATTTGAAATGGCTGATAAACTTGGTGAACTTGGATTGTTTACTTGTTTAATTAAAACCTATACAATTAAAGATCTTGTAAATTATTTTACAAAAGAACGTGCTGAATATACAGCATACAGTATGGGTATTACAGAACAAGATGCTGCTAAGTTCAGAGCAGTTTACACAGGTGCAAATGTTATAAAATATGTATGTGTGGATGTTGCTAACGGATATTCAGAACGTTTTCTAAATTATGTTGCACAATTGCGTGAGGATTATCCAGGACTAACTATTATTGCAGGTAATGTTGTTACTGCAGATCAAACACAGGAGTTAATTCTACGTGGTTGCGATGTTGTTAAAGTGGGTATTGGTCCCGGTAGTGTTTGCACTACTCGTATACAAACCGGTGTGGGTTATCCGCAACTTTCCGCGGTCATGGAGTGTGCTGACGCTGCTCATGGTCTTGGTGGACATATTATTGCTGATGGCGGCTGT
>PBLX01000064.1 GCA_002722435.1 Legionellales bacterium
TAGATACCGCACCTAATATGGACTTGCAGGCACTATCTCAACGACTTGCCCTGCCCTCTGGGGCAGTGGCATTCAATACTTTCTTGCGTCAAACGCAGTCTGATTGGGCGAAATCGCTGCAATCGCTGGAAACACAAGCCACTTGGCAAATTGAGCACCGAACGCTTGATCATCATGACAGTCTTATCTACCAGATAGCTGACGGAGACTTTCTGGAAAAAGGCGGCATCAATTATTCATTTGTACGCGGTGATGCGCTGCCGAGCCAAGCAACGCAAACGACCATGGCACATCTTACTGGCCAACCCTTTGTTGCCATGGGATTGTCTACGATACTACATCCCAGAAACCCCTTTGTTCCTACTGTGCACTGCAATTTGCGCTATTTTCAGACCTGCTCAGAATATCCGACTTGGTGGTTTGCTGGAGTCATGGACCTGACACCCACTTACGGCTTTGCTGATGACAGTATTCATTGGCATCGCACTTGTCGATATGCATGTCGACAAGCTGGCATTGAAAACGCTCAGTATCATCTCTACAAACAAGCCTGTGACCAATACTACTATTTGCCACATCGAAAAGAACACCGTGGTATTGGTGGCCTTTGGATTGAGCAATATAATGACGCTCCCTTTGCCAATTGCCAGCAATTGATTGAGTCGGTTGGACAGCATTTCATGCCCGCTTACTTACCAATTGCGCAAAAGCGACAGACCACTCCGTTTACGGACCATCATCGTCAATTTCAATCTTTTCGGCGCAACCGATATGTTGAGTTTAATCTGCTTTATGATCGAGGTACCAAATTTGGCCTTACTACAGGCAGCCGCACTGAGTCTATCCTCATCTCGATGCCGCCACAGGCGAGTTGGCCCTACAATTGGCAACCAAAGCCAGATTCTGTAGAGTCCCGGTTGCATGGTGAATATCTAAAGCCACGCGATTGGTTATCAGTGAATGACTAACACTTTCTCTACTCTTCATGCTTCCCTGGGGCGCATCAGTGACTTGCGACAGATCGACAGGCGCTGACATCCAGGCGATATAGCTTGCTCCAATGTTTACCAGTGACAAGAATCATACCAGGACCAGCTGCAGCCACTCCATTAGTGACCTGAGCCCGAGCACCACTTCTGAGAGACGTAAGATTGAGCACATCCAAGATTTTGCCCGTGCGTTGATCTATTCGGTAGAGGTCATCGGTCGGATAATGATTGGCGTAAATCACCCCATCTTGGTAGGCAAGCGCGTTAAAGCGGAATCTGGAATTGGACTGGCATATGCTTTTTTTCTGACGAAAAGTCTTTGGCTCATGCATATATAGACAATGCGTCCCATCACTACGGATCAACGTTTGATGATCAACAGCTGCCAAACCCCACCCCTGACCACGCAGTGGTCGTATTGATTGCACTTGTAAATCTTGAGCGTCATAAACAATGACCTCTCCCTCTCTCCATGTCAATTGGTAGAGCTGATTGTTGAGTAGTGCAATCCCCTCGGCAAAAATCGTTTTCGGTAGGCTCACTTGTCGATCAAGACGCATCGATGGCCACTGGTATTTGATCAAACGAGAGCTTCCATAACCACCAACGCTCTCATATAGGACGTGATCATCTAGAATTAGGCCCTGGGTGAAATTATTCTCATCATGTGAAAAAGTCTCAAGAACACGAAACGGACAAGTTGGTATAGCAGCTGACACCGAAGCCATCATGAGGCTCAAGAAGCGCAATAACCAGCTTGATGTTCGATCGCATCGCCTCGATCGATGTTTATGGTATACATTAATCCACATAGATTTCTAAAAACCAAAGACATGTCGTAGTTTATGCACGGTTATGTATTAGGATCAATCCTGAAATGCATTTTTTCGCCATAGTGATCACTTCGCAACCAGCCAGTGTCAAGCTTGGGCCACTACTTAGCCATCAGAACTGGTCTTCGTTTGATCATGACTTGAAACAACGGGTATACCACATGAGCGCATGCTGTGGCGCGATACTTTCTCAAAATAGACAGCAGTATGTGCAATCTCAATTGGTACAGCATACCCCGACGCGTTGGGCTCAATCGTGTGCGTCGTTGTCGTGACAAAACCATCGCTATTAGTCATCAGTTGTTGACAATCAGAGATCACTTGTTGCTGGCTGGTATAGTGAAGCTCAAAACGACTACAGTCGATGATGGGCTGATGACGCTGTATGCTTGCCAGTTGATGGATAATATCAGCCACCGTGAGCAGCTCAAGTGGGTCATCAGGCTTTATACGAGAGGACACCCCTGAGAAACTCCCCTGAACAAGCGTGTTAAATAGACACCAACCACCACCTTGCAATGCCACTTGTGCCAGCTCAAGGAGATCGGACAGCTGATGTTGCCACGCCAATAAGGGCACCAGTAATAGATCCGTCGATTCCTCTTTTGTGAGCGCCTCAAGCATAGACGCAGCATTTGTCAGTGGTACCACGGTGGTGCGCGTTGAGGGTATTTTATCTGAACTTAATATATTGATTGGTGATGCGTTCATCATCACCCCATGCTCTGATTCTTTTAGTAACGCAAAGCGTTCTTGCATATCGTCAGCTAGACAATCTGATATATGACCCACTAGGCCCTTGGCTTTCGGAATTTTTTTGTTTTTAACCTCTACATGAGAGGGCTTCTCACCGTCCTGACTCACTTGCATCAAATGCCCCACTCACACCGTTCAGCATACCATGTGCCTCGTCCACCGTTGAGTGGCCCATTGTAATTTTCAAAGTACGCTCTCATCTTGTCAGCAGGGATGCTTGTCTTATCTACATTGATTGGTTGACCACTGTCATTATCCATTACCGGAAATAGTGAGAATGATTTTGCGAGTAATGGACCACAATATGCAGCGCACTCAAAAGCAGTAATAAGCTTGATACCGCACAACGGGAAAATAATTTTGATCATGTAGCTAGAGATTAATCCACACCACTGTAGTGGCTTCACCGCAATACTGAGCACCCTCATCATCCATTGTCGTGATAGCCAAGCAACATCACGCATATCGGTGCGTATCGCTGCGGTACAGAGCCACGCCGTACAATAGAGCAAACCGAGACTTTCGATAATAACCATTCCTGACAGACCAACAAGATGGCCTACCATTACAAGGATTAGTACGCAACACTGGGTGATTCTAAAACATAGTTCGATTGGGACTGGATAGGCGTGTTTCTTTTGATAGACATAGCCGGTTGTGCTGTCCTTGATGAGATCATATTCAATCGATCCAGAGATTCTAGCCTGGCTGTGAGTTAGCACTGTTGTGTATTGCATCGACATTTCTTCCCAATTGACAAAAGGATTGTAGTCTTTGAGATATGGCCACGTTATTTTCCTCGTGATCAGTCGCCAAACAACCAATCTTACTCTATGAAACAATAGAGAAACGTCCTGTATCATCTGCTAACGTGTTTTATTTCAGGCTGATTTATAACATAGTTTTCTCACGCCAGTCAATTGACTGAACTGTTCAGTGGTGCGCTACATACAGGTATTGCTGTGAGTTATAAGCACTGATGTGAAGCTCAACTATGACATCGAGTACACTGCCCTCTGTTCGACAACATCTCAGTGATATCATAAATGGTTTGACAATACTTGGATAACACCTATCAGTATTCATCACTGTTCATATAGGTTTAGTTAGTGCTACTGCCGAGTGGCGGCTGATGTTTTTTGCTTTCTGCAGAAGAACCCACTACGTGTTTGAACCTAAGAGTGCTTCATCTATAAAAAAAGCCGGCAATGAGCCGGCTTTTCTATCAGCGATTGATGTGTTTACATCCACTCTGCCTTGGTGATTTTATCAGCATCACACTTGGCGGCGTACCAAATCATCATACCGAATGCTATCTTGTTGATGAAATCGGCAAGGTTGTAGATGATGTTGAGCGTGTTGACATCTGGATCAGGTGTCATGTAGCCGTAGGCGTATCCAATCGGGTAGATTGCCCAACCAATCGTCACCACAAGCCGAAGGCCGCTGAACGCAGCTTTGGTTGGTAAATGCGTAACCTTGCTGTAGAGGTAGCCTGCAACCCCGAAGAATATCTCGTATAAAATGGCAAACCAAGCCACCATGCCGATGGCAAAAAAGATGTTGACGCTACCAAGTCCGGCTTCACCGATGTAACCTGCCACAAGCATGACGATAGAGGCAATTAGCAATCGCCAAAACACGGATGGGCTGATTTTGGTCACTGCACTCAAGATCAAGTAAAACTCAACGATCTGTAGAGGAACCGTAATAAACCAATCAATATAGCGGTAGGTTATCGGGGATGCCTGCGTGGTGACCCAAAGTTCTCTCATATACAGATAATGAATGAATGCGATAAAGGTCACAATCGTCATTACAGTAAGTGAAGTTTGCCACTTCTTGTTCACAAGCTCACGCTCTTGATAAAAGAATATGGTCGATGCCAGTAATGCCATACTGGTCACAAAAAAGGTTATGCCAACATAATCGTCAACAGCTAAAAGTGCCATGTTTTTCTCCAATAGTCATGACAGATCATATGATGATTGCCAATTTTCAACTCTAGTAGCAGCCCATCTGTCTACTTCGATTAGTTTTAATTTAATGCTATTTTAATGTCATGTAAAGCAATTTGTTCGCTAATCGTCGGTTTTTTGTACAAAATTGATTTGCTGCAGCGATTTTTTTCAACTTATGTTATGATTGAGCTATGCATAACCACGAGATCATTTTACCTAGCGTCATGGCCACCAATCTAACCTGTGTGGTTTTTAGTGGCGTAAAAGCTCGTGAGTTACTCCAAGGCTTGGTCACTGCCGACTTACGCAAGCTGGATCAACAGCGCCTGCAGCCCTCCTTGATTTGTCAGCACCAAGGCAGGGTATTTGCACTTGGCTACTTCATTTTACGAGCGCCTGATATTTTGTGGTTCCTCACCCCGCAAGCACATGCTGACAAAATACAACAACTCTTGGCGCCCCACTGTCAGCTTGCGCGCGTCACCATGCATACGCAACGGGTTGATTGCCGTGTTCATGCATCAGAGAAAGCCGACAATGATCCTGAGGCATCACGCCAAACGGTAGATACCGACATGACTTTTACACTTGATGCGAGTTACCATCTGCATGTCGTGCTCGACGCAGCGCCCCAGGCACAGGTTGAAGAGATTGAATCCTGGCAATTGTGGCACATGCACGCCCAAATCCCGATACTAACAGACACATCACTGTTAAAGTTCACCCCAAACCAACTGAGTCTTGTGCCTTCAGACTGGGTTAGTCTACAAAAAGGATGCTATTGTGGCCAAGAGATTGTCGCTCGCACACATCATCTTGGCAAGGCCAAACGTGTACTGGGCTTGTATCAACTTGACTCGGATGATACTCAAATTGAATGCGGCGCAACCTTGACCGAACGATCATCTGGTCAGCGACTACAGATTCTAGCGCGGGCAACCACAACTCAAGGACACTTGATACAAACGGTAGGCGCCCCACTTCATACCGATCAAGGACCCTTGCACATGCAGTTATCCTGTGACTCATCAGTCATTGATGTTGCGATAAGCCCATGCATACCTGTTGCACAAGCGGTATCGGTTGGATGCTAATTGATTGAAGACTAATAACCCTACATACGTGATCTTACAGCGCTATGGCAGGTTTCATCCAACGGCCATCTATCGTCATCGTCTTCTAACAAACGCTTGCTCAGCGCGGCTTGTTGTTGCTCAAGGTCGATATCTAGTAACTTTCGAATGGGCGTGCTCCCGGTTGGCAAGACGCCTCTTTCGTGCGGCTCATTCTCATGGCTATCGATCATCCAACACTGATAACTATCCATTTCATGGTTGGCAGTGTGGCCATGATCGTAAGCTACACTGAAATGATCTCGACTGTCTTTTGCCATCAGATTATTTTCCCAGGGCAATTGATGTGTGTTGCTGGTAACAGGTCTCTCGGGCGTTGTCCACATGCTCATTTGCCCATACGCGCTTCGAGCATCTTGACTATCAGGTCTTGGGCCACACTCATTGTCTTCTATGAAATCATATTCGTCGATGGCATCAGAAAACACATCGACAGCATGCATAAGACTCGCATGCCCACCAGCAAGACTGAGTAGGCCATCAATCGGATACATTATGTCCATATGCCATGGCAACATAGCTTGATGTTGATCATTTGGAGCTTGCTGTTCTGGGCTGCACGTGCTTGTCTGATTTGGGGTTTTTTCCATATTTACGGGTTTTTTCGGGTGTTTTCCTGCCTTCAAGCTAACAGAACGATGTCCTTATTGCAATCACCCAAATGTTCTGCCATGGGACAAATCGGAGCGAACCTGGTCAGGTTTGAGAATCGTTTGTTAGAGTAAGCTCGCAATCGAAACCACTTTTGCACTCAATGTGGAGCCCACGTCTTTGCGATTTATGACAGGCTGTGTAAAGACCGGATTACCGCCATGCAGCACGAACCTCAGCTTCGATAACCGCCTCCGGGTCAAGTGGACTCATATCATCAATGTCGCTATTGCGCTTCTCAGCACGTGTTGCTTGTGGGGACGCTGTAGATACATCTGTTGGGGCAAGTTGATTACTGGTAATCCTATGATGCTGTGCATGAGATACATGAGCCGGGTCGATCGCCACGTCGAAGCTCATAAATTGTTCAAGCATGGTAATAGTACCCGTCAATCGCGTTAACCGTTCGGCAACAGATAAATATGCAGGTTGCTCGGTCTCTGTATTAACGAAGCCAATTCTTGTGGCGCCCTCAATCAATATTGCAAGCCGTTTCTCGAGTTGCTGCAAGATGCCCATTTGGCGCTCAGCTTCATTGCCTTCCTGTTCCGAGAGACTATGCCTATATTTATTATCGTCATCTGTTGTCATCGATTGTCTCCTTTTGTGTTAATTGCTAGCTAGCATACGGATCTTTTGGATTTCTGCAAGCAAAATCCAATTATCTCTGCATCGTAGCATCGTAGTGGTCTTATACACGCCAAGCTAGGACATTTATAATGGTGTATTTGTAATAAGGAGAGACTGGGCTCCCACTTGCGATGAATCGAGTGGTAGCCCACGAATCAAACTAGTTCTTTTGCATTTCGATGACCGCATGTGATGGATACTTTTGCATCGCACCACTCACACCATCTACAATGAAGCCTGGCCAGAATAGGACGTTGACAATGGCGACCGAATCAAAGCTTTTTCCGAGCCCAGAACCTTTTTGGGTGTAGCCTTTGGCACGACATTTTATTGTTAATGGTTCGCTTTTATTAACCGTTATGGTGGTAGGATTGCTACTGAACTCAAACTCTGAACCGCCGTTTGATACAGCACAGGTCGTATTTTTTACTAAGCTGTTGTTTTCGTCAACAACCTTAACATGGACTTGCTGGCTAGTGCCTGAAATGATGGTTGCACATCCTGTCATCATGAGAGCGGCGGCTGCTAAGAAGGTTGTTTTTACTTGTCGCATTTCTGCCTCGTGTATAAAGATCAGAACATAGTACATGGGTTTGATGTTTAAGACAAGATGCGACATATGTCTATTGACATTATTAAAACGACACCGTCATCACGGCACGGGTAATGCCAGCAATGCTATTGGTCATCACTAGCAGCATAACCGGCACAACCCTCAAAAAGTCATTATTTTTTACTGATCTATTCGGCTTTGCAAGCTATGGTTTCCCAAGCACTATCGCCAGAAAGATACAAATGCTCGCTGGCCGGCGAATCGATTCGCTGGCAGATAGCTTACTGCTGCCAACCTCACTTCAAATAAACTCGCAAGCGTACCTAATGACCAGCTAGCACGATGGCACTATGACTTAGTAGCGATGATGTGCATGTCATCTGGATTGGTTATTTGCGCTCACAAACTGCGGGCAAATGCTCTGACTTTCTTCATGTGATGGTCAAAGTTTTTTTGCGCCATATTTGGTAGAACCGAGTAAAATCGTAAGTATCGCGTTGACATACCGCCTAGTTGAAATACGGATTTTTTTAAACGTCGATACGGTATATTATCAAATACGGAAAAATTAAAATAGGTGATCATTGGTCCACCATAGCTGATTGACACCAGTCCAAGCTTGCCTTTCATGGCTCCAGCGACTGGGTAGCCGTAATTTTTAAAATAGTCGCTACCAGGAAACATGCACCGATAGGTAAAAAACCATGTTGGGTGTAAAACCCAGTCTATCCAATTTTCGGTGATTGCATTGAGTCGAAGGTTATGACATGGACTGATCAAAAACATTGCATCTGCATCCTCTAGACGTTTTCGGTAGTCGAGTACGGCCTTAGGTGGTGGATTGATAGTGGATTGGTAAAACGGTAGTTGTGTTTTCTCTTCAAATAAGTTGATCAGATCAATGTCGTGACCACATTGCCGGGCTTCGTCGATAAAGGTGTCTCTGACATGGGCATTGAACGACGACTTGGTGTCATGATGACCAAATATAATGCAAATTTTCATTTTTTATCCCCCTATGTTGGACACACGGTCATGTTAGCATGAGCTGCTAGGCGTGCCAAATACTGTGCATGCGCATTGGCGTGCGGCTAGCTTACCCGGCCCTAGCTGTCATGCTCGTGAGTTTGACGCATCAACGGGAAAAGGATCACGTCGCGAATGGAGGCTGCGTCTGTTAATAGCATCACCAAACGATCAATACCGATGCCAACACCACCAGTTGGTGGCATACCATACTCGAGCGCGTTGATGTAGTCATGATCATAATCCATCGCTTCTTCGTCACCCGTTTGTTTGGCTTCGACTTGTGCTTGGAAACGTTGCGCTTGATCATCAGGATCATTCAGCTCAGAGAATGCATTAGCGATCTCTTTTCCAGCAATGAAAAGTTCAAATCGGTCTGCAACATCTGGATTATCGTCATTACGCCTTGCTAACGGGGAGACCACTGTTGGGTAATGGGTGATAAAACAAGGTTGTATAATGAGGTGTTCGACCATCTCTTCAAAGATGATCAACTGCACCTCACCAAGACAGCGATCACTGACATCATGTCCAGCTTTGGTGGCAAAGTGAGCCAGTGCAGTATGGTCATGTATCATCTTCTCGTCGATACCCTCCACGTAATGGCAGATTGCTTCGGTTATGGTCATGCGCTGAAACTGATTGAAGTCAAGCTGTTCTCCTTGGTTCTCAACGACTAGATTTGGCGAAACGGTTTGGACCACAGACTTCAACAATGCCTCCGTTAAATCCATCATATCTTTATAGTCTGCATAGGCCTGATAAAACTCAACCATGGTAAATTCAGGGTTATGTTTGGTCGACATGCCTTCATTACGAAAGTTACGATTGATTTCAAAGACACGATCGAAGCCACCAACAATCAGTCGTTTGAGATGCAGCTCGGGTGCAACACGCAAGAATAAATCGCAACCGAGGGTATTGTGGTGGGTTTCAAAAGGCTTGGCGTTTGCGCCACTGATGAGTGCATGCATCATTGGAGTCTCGACTTCGAGAAAATCCTGGTCTTGCAGATAGGCACGCAGTGATTGGATGATACGACTGCGCATTTGGAAACGGGTTCGCGACTTTTCATTGACCATGATATCGATATAGCGCTTGCGATAGCATGCTTCTACATCGGTCAAGCCATGAAATTTATCGGGTAATGGGTGCAGCGACTTGCTCAGTAAGCGTATTTCCTTCGCATAGATACTGATTTCGCCCATTTTGGTTTTAAAGACATGGCCAGTCACAAACAAGACATCCCCCAAATCACAATCAAGAAAGTGATCATAGACTCCTTCGGGAAGATCTTCTGAGCGGGCATATACTTGTATTTGGCCACTGCGATCTTGGATATTGAAAAAGCTGGCTTTGCCCATCAATCGTCGGGTCATCATACGCCCAGCAATGCTTACTTCGATCTTTTGTGCCAATAGCGATTCTTGCGTGGCGTCTGCGTAGCCTGGCTCGTTGACAATGGCTGCAGCCAAATGCTCCGGGCGTGCATCGTTTGGGTAATTGAATCCACTCTGTCGCAACTTATCGAGTTTCTCACGTCGCTGTTTTACTTGATCACGCTTTTGCCCGTCTGCGTGTTGATCGCTTGCTGCATCATGTTCTTGTTTGCTCATACGCCTGCCTGTTGACTTAATTGTATGATTGTATCACAAATAAGCATTATCGCTAGATGTTACGCTAACTACAAGCCCTGGTTCTTATTTTTATAGATTTAGCCACACGTTTGATATGGACACTCATACTTAATCTGCCTGACCCGCCCTTTTCGCGTTCGTGTTGATCCTTAAATAATGATTGCAAACTCAACAAGCTCACGTTACCTTAATTAGTATTGATTACGGAGCACACAATGCTTTCGCATGCTATTATTGGTCTATCGCTTCTGGCGACTCAACCTGTTTTTTCTAACGCATTCAGCACCTCGAATAGCTTTGAGGTCGCATCATATAGTAATATTATTTATATTCAAGAGCTTGAGTCATTACATGTGCATATCACTGAAGATAACATTCTTCAAGCACGATCAGATGCAGAAGCCAACCCAATGTCTACTGCGATTATTGCGCAGAACGTTGAGATCTGTGTCTTATCGAACAACAAAAATGGCATGTTTATTAATGTCGCACCAGTTAGTACTGGGACGCTATCAGCACAGCAGACTGGCCAGCGCCAAGATCGCCTGACCAATGGTGATAATCTATTGTTTTATAATTCTGATCAGGCACACGCTCTGCCATTTTTTCTGCGTGTTACACCTAACCGCGATGCAACCGCCGATGGGCTTATCGGACAGAAAAATGACTTCACCATCTCAGGTAGTGAAGCGCCTTTTGGGTCAGCATTATATAATCTTCAAGCGGGTGTTGATGGGAAAATTGATCATTTTGATATGACATCACGCTACACTGACACATACAAAAATAATGGTAATGGCTGCAAAGGCGGACCCATACGATACAACATTGAAATTATGAATAGCGACATTGCTAAAGCGCGAGCCGGTAGCTACCAAACTGCGTTTACTATCAGTGTTAAAAGTGCATAGTATGATCATGATGCACTTAAGTGTTTGAGTTGTAAGCCTTGATGTTGTTTCAGAAATACAATTCTACCCGTCTATTTTTGATATAAGCTGATTCGTGGTAGACAGGATCTACAGGACGCTCTTTCCCGTAACTAACCGTGATGATCTGGTGGCTGGTAACTCCTTTTGACTCGAGAAACTCTGCGACAGCGTGTGCTCGCCTTTGCCCAAGCGCTACGTTGTACTCTGCGCTACCCATTGCACAGGTAAAACCATCAAGATGGATTTGCAGATTGTTATGCTTTTTTAGATAGTGTGAAAATGCAATCAATGTATCAGTATGCGCTGGGTCAATGCCATTGCTATCAAAGTCGTAAAGTATTGTATATTTTTCTGATTTCGAAGGCCGCCAATGACTTTCCAGGCTGGCTAGCGTAATTTTCTCATTTTCAGTTTTTTCTTGGAACACCATGCTTTCTGACCTTAACTTGATATGCACTTTCGGCTCAGATTCTTGCGCGAGCATTAATGGCTTTGAGTCATTATCGTTTGTGGTGACTTTCTTAGCGATATGTTTATTGACTTGGCATTGCACTCGCTCTACGAAAGCATAGCCATCGATTGGCTTTATCTTTTTTGTAACAAACTCAATACGGCTTTGTTTTTTTCCATCCCCACCCACGGCACCATTTAGCCAGCCGATGTTTTGCACACTTTCAGGATAATAGATGGGCTCACCTTGTACCATCTCAATACTCGCAAACCCAAATTCATCAGTACGAGCTGTATCAATACTGGATTTAATCACTTGATTGACCAGCGGTGCACCGTCGCAGTAAAAATACGCATAGAGTGGGAACTTGGGCCTTACATGATAGCGTACCGTAGTGATATTACCTGGAAATAGAACCAGTGTTTCATCTTCTTTGACTGGCCGAATGTCGTAAGACTGCTCAGAATCACTACTGATATCTATTTGATATGGCGAGTAAGGCGGTATGGATATAAAATCCGATACGCCATTAGCATGAATTTTGACTCGACTTACTCCGTGATTGACGTATAGATCTTCATGATTAAAATCACCTTTTAGCTCGACAATAGCGCCGGTGGATTTCTCCATTCCCCACGAGTAGTTCAAGCCATCACGCGTGATGAAAAACCCAAAATTGTCGTCCCGAGATAAATTAATGTCGAAGAAATAGTCTCTGTCAGCTGATACCTGCCGCATGGCAAAGGACGTTGAGATACGATTACCTAATATCTCTCGATTTAGTCCAATATTTCCATCTAGCGATACGCTGTTTTGATCGACACGCACGCCTCCACTGACGATGGCATCAGGGCTAATCTCATAATTGGCATCGTAATTGAGCGCTGATGAATTTGTATATACGTCACTTTGTGTATCGTTGGACACATTGGAGTTGACAGTGCCACGGTGTGTTTTATCTTCGTAGATGAGCTGAGAAGCGGACAGTCGTACGTAGCGGTGATCTCTGTTGACTCCGAGCTCTGTGTTTAAGCGAAATGGTTTTGCAAAGCCAAGCGATGCTTTGAATGCTTTTTGAATATACCCCTGTAGGTTCGCCACATCACTCAATGTATAGCTAAGGTATAATCGGCCGATATGAGGATTTCGATAATTAGTAAACAAGTTGTACATCCTACCATCCGAGTATATCGACGTGCGCGTTTTGACAGCTGAGCCACCAACAGAAACTGGCCCTAGATGCGTCTGCACGGTTGCTGCATAGAGCAGGCCATCTTTTAAGTCATATGCGATTGTTGGCCGGATATAATCATGGGACCTCCAATAGAATCCTGGCCCAGCAGAAACTTGAAAAGAATCGTCATAGCCCATATCAAGATGCATTGATAGTTTCTTAGTATGTGCGTATGCGTATTGCGCACGCATTATTATGTCGTCTGTAATATCAGGGAAAACGGATCCGCCTTGCCCGCGATTGTACCCCAGTGAAAAATTGTACTCTGGAAAGCCTGGTTCAATTCCAGCTGAGTTTTTTAAAAATGAAACATTTTTTCGCTCAGTTTTTCCATCTAGTCCTTCAATTACGATTTCAAGATTGTAAGCACCTGCGGGAAATGAGCTAGTATCGACTATGTGCATACCCACACTATAAGTTCTAGCCGCCAGCAGGTTTCCATTGCCATAAAAGCTAACCAGTGAGGGCAGTGCCACTTCGATTTCAACGGGCGTCGCATGATTGACTCGACCGCCGCGACGCAGCCGATCCGTGCTACTTCTCTGAATACCTACGATATTTTCTTGTGGCATAAAATAGCTTGGTGAGGTTGATAATAACCCAAAGGCATATCGGTCTCTGCCGCGCATATAGTTGCCGCTAAAATCGGAGATATAAAAACTTGAAACGCCATTACCTTGCCAATATTTATTGTGGTTGTAGAGTGACTGCATCTGCAAGGAGTATGGCCCCTTACTTAGATATTGGATACTTCTAAGCGCATAAATAAAATTATCTTGCTTACCCAGAACATTACTGCCAAAACGGTTAGAGTAAGCAAGCTCGTTTGTTGTCGGTTTTAGGTAGCTGGTTTGTGAGACTACTTCGTCTGAGTCTTTGAGAAACTTTGGTGATATATACAAAGAGACTGTATAGAGATTGCGATTTAATACCGCTGCAACTACTTTCGGTCTCGGCACACAGGTGAAGTGTCTCAACTTATCATGGTTATTACATTTTAGATTAGTGTTTGCATTCATTTTTTTAGTGAGTGCACGCGCGATTTCTTCTTTGTTGATCACAGTATCTGGTAGTGCATATGCAACCAAGTACGGGTTTGCAAACTGGATAGTGTCATCACTGAACTCTGCATCCACTTGCGCAATGAGCTCTCCTCGGTAGTACACATCCAATACGCTGGTTTCAATTCCGCCATCAACCAGATGCTCAAAGCCTTGCGGCACCCAGTCTTCAGCCTGCGCAAACGCATAAAACAGTATTCCCAGAATAAAGCTGATGAGTACATGCTTACACTTCATTTGATCAGTTCAATTTAATTGATTTGGTCGTTTTTTGTTGCCCAAAATAGTTTCCCACGGTGAATTTCAGGTAGTTTGAATCGCTTGATGGCCGGAGTCGATATTGAAATGATTGCCCTGGAATCAGCGAAGTGTAGATATTGAAAACTTTGCAACTGGACTGACTTTTACACTGATAAAAGGGCCCGACCCCCATCATTGCGTTACCAGAGTTTGTGATTTTGATCGTTTTGCTATTTTTATCATACACCTCTGTGGTTCTAAAACTATATTTCGCTTTTCCAACGTCAACGATGGTTTCATAAAGTAAACCGATGCTGACTGAGGTACGCATACCTCCAGACTCGGGGGTTGTATAATCTATGGGCTTTTCAAGCACATTGTATTTTAAACGATAATATTGGTGTTCATTGCCCCGACTCTGATTCAGTACGCTGACTCGTAGTCGTTTCTTCAGACCTGGCTTGATGACTAGTTTCTGTGGTGTATATAAAAGACCAAATACTTTTGGGTTTGGGTTGGTCGTGAACACTAAACTGTTGCTTTCATCAAGATCATATCGTGCCCCCTCTACTTGTACATAAAGTGTTTTGTCCCCTGAATTCCATAGATCGACAAACCCGACTGGCTTTTCATTGAGCGCAAGATATTTGGTGTTCACGTGTAACCTAGCAAATCCAGGTATTGCGCTTAGTATCGCGATGATGAATATGATATGCATTCGTACTCCTCCTTAGCTGACTATTTTTGGGGTTAAATCTGCACTCAACGAGTATGTTGCTGCACGATTCTCTATTAAGCTCATGATATCTGCATAGATAATCATTGTAACGGCACCAGATACACCCCCACTAGTTTGACAAACACTGTTATATGACGTCTGGTGAAAACGAAACCCTGGAGCGTGCGCAGGCGCCGCAGCCACTGGCCCACTAATTGCGTTCGTATCGTGCGTATAGCTCACAATCTCGCCACTGGTGAAGTGATTGAGCTTCTGGTTATTACCTGTAGGGGTTGTATTTGTGGCTAACTTTACTCCATTGTACTGCTGTACAGTGAGTGTAGGTGTCGTGTTGATTTGACCGCTTGAAAAGTCATTATTGTAGATATAAACAGTCTTAGAAGTGTCATTAAGAAATAATAAATCGCTTTGTCCGTTGGCTCCGGTATTGTTTCCTGTAACGCGAAGCGCAATCGGCACTGTGTATGCACCTGATGTTAAGCTAGGCAAGGTGCCATTGGTTACGGTTGTTGTCACTGGTGCATCATTGGTTTGCTGATAACACACCTGGAAACTAAACAACGGGAATAGATAAACCGCACTACCATCAAAGCTTCCTAGCGCATGTACACCATTTTCAAGATACCCTATCTCATTCGCAGAAAACACAACTTCTAGCGCTCTTGTTGTGCTTGTTGTGTCGAAGGTTGCTTTACTTGACACAAAAGCTGAAAAGCATGGGATGACTAAACCGCCAAACAGTAAGTTGGTGATTAGATAGCGCATGGGTATTGTGTGTCTATGACTCATTGGTTTTTCCTATGATGAATCAGCAGCCTGAAATTGGATACTGACTGTTGCGGTATAATCTCCTGCTGGCGCCACCATCAACTCTTTAATGTTCAAGAATACCACAACGCTAATCACACCATTATTCGCCCCACACCCTGAGCTAATTGTTGTGCTGTCGTAAACAAAGCTACTACTACTGGGGGTTGCAGCTGTCGTTTTCACAAGCGTGTATACCGAATTGCCACTGTAATCAGGTGTACTGGCGTGTTTGAGATGCCCTACTGTTGAGCCCCCCTCTATCCTACTAATACTGGCATCGGCTAGCGTGGTTGATGAAAACTCAGAAACTGAACTTAGCTGGCTGTATAATGAGCTTGTGGTGTACAGTGTCGTTCCTGCGAGTGCTAATCTTTTTATTGTGGTTGCGTCCGATAGCGCGGTATCACCAGGTGAATAAATAAACTCCTGTGTTCCACTTGTTAATGCGCCATTGCCATAGATTTGCAGGTATGTGTTAATAGTCTCGCTTGTTGGCTTTGTGAATGTCCCATCGGTTACTTTAACGTACATTCCATTGGTAAAATCGGTCGCATCACAACAATATTGAAACTTTGCGATGGGCATTAAATACAGTGTTTCCGATGTCGCATCATAATCTGCATGCTCTTTAAGCGCGCTTATCCAGGCTAACTCACTCGCGCTGAATGTGATACGAAAATCGAATGTTTCATCATCATCAACGTTAGACATGCCTTGTACATTAATAGTTGGTAACAATTGCGCAGAGGCACTACTCACAGTGACCACACCCGTAGCTGTATCAACCTGATCATCTGCAAAACACAAATCGAAAAACAAGATACCTACAAAAATACAGTATATTATCCTGTATTTGCTGATTTTCATCATCATAAGTATTCCTCCCGCTTAGCTACAATCAGATTCAGTACACATTGTATAACTAATCGTTGCGTTATAGGCGTCATTTTCTGCAAGGGCCAGGTCTTGTAGATTGAGATATACATAAATTTTGACCACCCCTACATTATTAGCGCCACATGTGTCGGGCGCAAACGATGAGGTATGATGCAAAAAGTTTACACCATTGGCTGAGACAGTCGGTTGGTTTTTATTATCAGCTGCAGTCACACCACCTTGAACGATAGAATAGTGTGCAGCGCTCTGCATTGTACTAGCAGCAATGAGATGCGCATGTGTGCTCGATGTTATCGACTGATTTGTGCCTGGTGAGCGATCAGTGAGTGTATTGATCAAACTCGATGCGGTATTGATGGACTGTGCCGAACTTGTATTAAATGCTGAACTGTCCACAAATTGGATGCTGGAGGATGCAAAATCTCCACGCCGGTCTGAGCTTGCAAATAATAGTTGACTGCTGCCGCTTGATGCAGCTCCATTTGTAACAAGCTCGACCACTGTTTGTATTTTCTGCCCCTTGTCCTGACCAGTAAAATCGCTGTTCACCACTTTGACAAATAGACCATCCTCGTTAGAGCTCAACAAGCATACCTCGAATGACTTGATGGGAAGTAAATAAGTTTTGTCATCGTCAAAACTTGCACTGTGTACGCCTTGTTTTAACCACACCATCTCATCGCTGCTGATTTTTTGGTCTAATGAGTAGGTTGTCCCGCCATGACTGAGGGCCTCCACAGTTGCTGTAGCAGGGGCATTTAAGCCAAATGTTGTTTGTGTTTCTGAACTACTACCTGTGTTGGTGTCAATTGTTAGTGCAGATACTGACAGTGATGCACTTAAACTCATGGCCACAATGATGATGGGTAATACTCGATTGCGCATGATGTTACTAACTACTCTCTGTTTTAAAGTCGATCTGTACTGTTCCAGCATAGCCTGCTCCTGGTGCAGTCAGTAAACAGGCAAGATCCATGTACACAGTCACGTCAATCCGAGCCTCGGTTGGGCACGCATCCACACCATTAAACTCGGTACTATCGTATCTGAAATCAGTTGATGAAGCCGTGCGTGTTTCACTCGCTAATGAGTACCCACCAGATGATGGTATGGTTTCGAAATGATCCAAATGTATAAATGATGTGCCGTCTGACTTTGTCATATTATTGTAGAGAGTGCTTCCATCTTTACCGGTCGACTTCCAGTTGATGGCTGCCATATCTGTTGTATGTTGTATTGCGCCGACATCTGAAAATGCCGTATCATCAAACCGCAAAACTGCTTTACTGTCGATGTTATCAAAGTAGTCATTTTCGGTAAATATAATCGCTTGTTTCGCATTGGTATCAGTTGCATCGCCGTTCGCATTCACTTCTACATATAGTGGCACTTTGCCCGTGCCACCAATCTGGGCAAATGATGTGACAGGAACCTTGATGTAAGCCCCTGCCTTGGAATTTACATTGACACAGAGTTGGTAGTGGGCTATCGGAAAGAGAAAAGTTTTTGAACGATCAGACGACCCACAGATAACGTCTCCTTCGTAAAGAGTATTGATATTACTGAGCCAGGTTCTATCGCTGGCCCCATCCGTGTCACCAATCGCAAACTGGAAATCTTTTCCGGTGTCAGAGCCATAGCTTGCCCCCCACACAGTGATCATTTTGCCAATGACCACCTTGCTAGAAAAGCTACCTGAGTAACTCTGACCAGCCGTGTCCTCAGAGACAGCCATGACCACAGCATGGCTGAGCACAAGTAGCGCGTTGATTAGGACTTCACATCGTGAAGTTTGCCATGGTTTGAGTCTGCTTCTATCCATCATATAACAAACTTAGGAGGTAGCGTATGAGAAACCGACCTGAATATTGCCGCTGTATGTATCTGCTGGCACTGATTGAAAATCGCGTATGTCGGCATAGACATAAGCAGTTACTGCATTGGCATTCGAGCTCCCGCAGGTATTATCGGTAAACCTACTTATATCCACCTCATAATCGGTTCCATTGGGATCGGAAACATCAGTCGGTGATGGATTTGTATTCGTACTGCTCACGCCATAGTGCAACAGCTTGCAATCCCCCGTATTTCCGACAGTTACAGAGACTTCAGTATGGTTTTGGCTACCACCTGATGCAACCAGAGACACTCCGCCGCTAGCTGTTGTCCAAGCATTGGTCATCAGCGAAGCTGCTGCGGTAGTCGTTGTGTCGAGCTCACCTGTTGAATTATTCACTGCTGTTGAATTTGCGTATCTTTTTATGTCAGAGGTTGCTGTGCCGAACGTGCAGTACTGTGTTGCGCTCGCACCATTGGTGCCACTACCATTTCCCACGAGCATCACATAAAGATTTATCGTTGAGCTAGTATTGGCTCCACTTCCACTCAGTTGGTTATTGGTTACTGAAGCTTTGAGGTAGTTGGATGAAGTTAAATCTTTTACGTTGCTCTCGACGCACATTTGAAACGTTGCTACTGGAAAGAGGATCGGGCCGCCAGCCGCTAACGTGACATACGTTGTATCTTGCTTGAACTTTGAGAAATAAACCAGATCTGCAGCGTCAAGCGTCAATGCAAAATCGGCTGAGTTAGAGGCGTCACCATTGTTATTTTGAGAAAAGGCAATAAATCGCACAAAAGGACTTGAGGTAACTTCCTGAGATGAATCGCTTGTGTAAACTGACCCAGCGGGATTTTCAGTTATAGTTCCTGCATATGAGGAAAAACTCATCAGCAAGATGCTGAATGCGATCACTGGGGGAGTTACAGATTTCAACACTAATGTATTTAACTTGCTCATTAATCAGTCTCACGCGTATTCACTACTATTGATAATATGGCATTAATGTGAATGATGTCAACCAGTTCTCACAGGTTATGAGATATCAACCTGTGCAATGTAACGTGGCACCGATACGATAGGAAACCGATGCTGGCGTTTGGAGTATCTGTGCTGATTTCTCAACCTTACTCTTACACCCCTTGCTTGAGACTGGCCTCGATAAACTGATCGAGGTCGCCATCCAGTACTGCCTGGGGATTGCCAGTCTCAACACCGGTTCGCAAATCCTTGACTCGCGATTGGTCTAGTACATATGAGCGAATCTGCCGCCCCCAAGTGATTTCATCTTTGCTCTTGGCGAGCGCTTCTTGATCCTGTATTTTCTCCATCAGCTGTTTTTCGTATAGCTTTGAGCGCAGTTGCGCCATGGCGCGCGCTTTATTTTGATGTTGAGAGCGCTCAGATTGGCACTGAACCACTGTATTGGTCGGCATATGGGTAATCCTTACGGCAGAGTCAGTCGTGTTGACATGTTGCCCGCCTGCCCCACTGGATCGGTAAGTATCAATACGTAAGTCGCCAGTATTAATATCGACCTCGATATCATCATCAATTTCAGCAGTGACGAACACCGCAGCGAATGAAGTATGGCGGCGATTGCCACTGTCAAACGGTGATTTGCGTACTAAGCGATGGATCCCAGTCTCTGTTTTGGCCCAACCGTAGGCGAACTCGCCTGAGAGCTTAAGGGTTGCACCTTTAATACCAGCGACTTCACCCGGTGAATAATCCAGCACCTCGATGCGAAAGCCGCGTTTCTCAGCCCAGCGGCTGTACATACGAAACAGCATGTCTGCCCAGTCTTGTGCTTCGGTACCTCCAGAGCCAGACTGGATCTCAAGAAATGCATTACTGCCGTCATGCTTGCCAGAAAACATTCGACAAAACTCTGCTGCCTCGAGGTCGTGCTGACAATCTGTTAATGACGCAACCACATCTTGCTGCATCTCTAGATCATCAGAAGACTTTGCAAGCGCCCACAACTCATCGAGATCACTGAGCTTTTCGGTTAGATCCTGTATATTCGTAACCGTTTCTTCGAGTGGCTTGATTTGCTTCTGCAATTCCGCGGCGCCTTTGGGGTCGCTCCAGATTTCTGGATTCTCGAGCTGTGCTTTTAAGCTGGTGATTTTTTCTTGTTTGCCGGCAACATCAAAGATACCCCCGAAGATCCTCAACACGCTGCTTTAAGTCACTCAATGTGGCTTCGATTTGTTGCTTGGATTCAATGGGTTCGCTGTTCATGCGGCGACTCGTCGACGGTTGCCCTATATTACGGTAAAATACCGCTGGTTTCAAGTTTAGCCCTAAAGTTGATAATAGCCAGCAAATGATGCTCAGCATCTTTTTTCGTGGTGGCATCTGCTCCGCTTGATACGTCCGTTGTATGTAGATTACAGCATGCTCGCGAGCAGTTTACGGCACTAAACCTGGATATGGATTGGGCAATTTGTCAGCCCCCAGCCAAGCAACAGCTGCAACAAGCGCAGATAGATGGGTTACTTGCGACCATGTATCTCGATTGTCCCACTTTGCTAACTGCGCGACGGCTGTAACCAATGCAGCGATTGCAGTGCATATCAATAAAGGCTGTTTATATGTCTTGGTGAAGAAACGAAATCGGTCGACAACGGTTGGCCTAATCAATTGTGGTTGGTTGTTTTTGTCCAATCTGGCAAACTCTTGGCCCTGCTCGTTTACCAAAAACAGTCCATCCGGCACGCGAACACTCACTTCGAATCCGCGATGCCGTAATTTTGTGACTTCAAGCAATACCCTTTTGATAGGATCATCAACAGCCCTGCTGGCCTTGTTGATCGCTAATTGGCCATCGGCATCCACCTGATTTGGATTGGCGCCGTGCCTCAATAGTTCCTCTATAATCTTCACAAATAATAGCTTGTGCTCAGATGCCACACGAGATGACCGACCTGCTGCACGCATTAATGCTGTGCACCCAGATTTATCTTTTACATTGATCCATGCTTGGTTTGCTTCACGATTTGACTGCGACGAGCCCTTTTCATTGATGCTATCTTGTGCCTTGTGGTTTAGTAAGCACTCGACCACCTCATTGAGACTGTCTTGTTCTGGCCCGTACTCTAATGCATACATCAGTGCTGTTCTACCACGATGATCAACGGCTGCTGGATCGACATTGTGGTTTAGTAAGCACTCGACCACCTCATTGAGACTGTCTTGTTCTGACCCGTACTCTAATGCATACATCAGTGCTGTTCTACCACGATGATCAACGGCTGCTGGATCGACATTTTTTTGAGTGAGCCACTGCACCATGCGGATGCTGCTAGATGCTGCAGCAACCATCAACGGCGTCACGCCTTTGCTGTTTTGGCTCATGATACTGAGGGACTCAACGGATTCATTGGGCACCACACGCAGCAAGCACATAATCATTGAAGGAATACCTGTATTGAGAGCATTTGTTAATAAGTCCAAGCACAGCTCTTGATTGAAGACAACATGAATGCATGACTGCATGGCAGTAGGGATACTGTCAAATTGATCGACACCATACTTTAATGCGATATCACTGGGATGTGCCTGGCACTTTTTTAATGTTGCTACCATAGCACCATATGATCCCAGATCGATTGCTCTTTGCAGGTTCAAATAGCGTAGGTTATATAGATGAGGTAAATGCATGTTTGTATCGCAGCGGCCTTCAGCAGCGCCATGCTCATGGTATTGATCATGATCGACAAAAGAGAGCAGTGCTGTTTTTGGCTCGTACCCGTAATCCCTCAGTCTCTTGAAGTGCTGCTGATGCTTGACTCTTGCTCTGACATATTCAAAGCCTGTTACCCCCGCAGATCTGCTGTAGAGACTTTGCCATGTACTGCACGCGCTGATCTTCTGCTCACTTAGGGGATGGCATGATAATGCATCCGCCATATCGCAATTCAACATATGCCAGAGAAATGCAACACACGAACTCGCATACTCAGATATGCTTGGCGCCATTTTATTAAATAAGCATGCTCGCTTTTCCGGCTCGATTTGACTCGGCCTCCCAAATGCAAAGTAGGCAATCATCTCACCTCTCGAAAATTCCGAATCCGCCTCGCTCTCATCCACTTCCCGAGCACCAGACTGCGAAATGTTTTCAGCCCCCCGATGGGAATCAAGCTTGGCGCTCACAAGTCCGTCTAGACACTTGAGTGCCTGATCAATTAACTGAGAATTTGATTGCAGTGCCCAAGATTGTATACGAGGGCTACTGGCCGCTGGTGTACCTGGCGGGCTGCACTTCCACGGAGACACTCCCAACTGATCCATGAGTAAATGATGGACCCTGGCAGTGATCTCTCGCGTTTCAAGCGTAAAAGCGATTTGCAGAGCCACTTGCCCGTAAACGGTCAAACGCTGCCCCCCTATGGCCCCTTTCTGCCCTGACACTTCTATAGGTCGGCCAATAAACAACGAGTCTCTATCTATGATGCCGAGTGCTTTTTGGTTGCCTCTGAGCGTATGCCACCACTTAGTGAGTGTGGAAAGCTCACTTGCTGCGTGATATGACTGATTATTGTCCATACTTTTTTGTTTTTTGCTGACGATATCTTGGGGACATCATAGCATTATTGCACTGCTAACACCAGTTAACGATGTGCTTACACATTGTTCTTATTGCATTTAACACCCTTGATCTAGGACGCCAGTATGAGGTAACGGGCTGTAAAACGCATGAGTGATCGATTAGCGCAAACGACCTACCCCGCTTGTGTGGATTCTAATAAGGCACCGTTGTCGTGATCGTAAACTAGCACACAGGAACACATGTGGCGATCATACTCGTTACCTGACGTTTTCAATGTCGACTCAATCCAAGCAATACTATTGTTGCTCTTGCACTGCTTATCTGTGTTGTCTTGTCATTATATCTACATAAGCGATCATAAGTTCTGGAGCGCATATTTTGAGATAACCGACAAAGTAGATTAAAATTGTTTTATATTTTTTCATCATCTTATGGAATATATGAATAAACAGAAGCCATAAACGATTGCAAATCGTCGTCGCTCTGTGTATTTTGATTATACTAATCTTAAGGATCCTTATTTATGTTCAAGAACATAGTAAAAAACACTGTTGCTGCACTCGTGCTAGCAGCACCATTCGTAAGCTTTGCTGCTGCTCCAGCAACAAGCTCAAAGTTCAGTCACTTTCACAAAGCTGGTTTTGCTTTGCAACTCGGTGGCGGTATTGACTACTCATATTACACAAAAGATCACACATACACTATGGGTGTATATGGTCTTGAATACACTGGGAATAAGAATGGTGCTGGTACAAACTCTCATACACTTGATCCTGGTTTTTATGTTCGAAAGAACTTCAAGATTAACGACCAAACACAGTATATGCTTGGCGTAAGTATAAATACTTACAAGTATTCAACAAATAGCTCTGGTGTTGACTTTGATGATAGTGCTTGGGCTATCAAAGCACCTTACACTGGTTTAGAATACTTCGTGTCTCCTAATGTTGGTTTCTCTTGTTCTATAAGACCTTTTCACTACATAAACCAGAAGCTTGAAACAGCAGGATCACCTAACGTTGAGACCTTCAAGTACATGACAGCCGGCTCTTTCCAACTTAACTATATCTTCGGGTAGGTTTTATTTCTACAGGTCTTCGGGCCTGTAGAGTTGCTTTCAGAAAAATCTGCTTAGTCCTAGAGTATTTTGAGTTTTTAATTCTCATTGTCTCAAGTCTAAGCAGATTTTTTGTATCTAATACTCTTTTCTCATCCTAGTCTGATGTTAACCTGTTAAACAAAACAATACTCTCTATCTTTTTAGATAATGACAAACCCACAATAGCATCCCCAACTAATCCGCATTTCACATGATTCGTTTTACTTCATTTCACTTGACTCGAGTGCTGCTCATATAGCTTCTCAATTTACGTAAAAAGGGACGAGTCATCTGTGGAAAATACAGTAAAAACCCAAATGAGATTGGCATTGAAAATGACCATCTGAAAGCAATCCATTACCCAGACAATGAACTTAGCGAAATTCGCCCGGAAGCAATATATTCTATTATTCGTCCAGAGTTAATAAATCTCATTGAAGGGTAAGAACATCTTTGAATCTAGTGCAGAATATTACTACGTCATTTTGCCCTACAATACACACATCACCGATGCATGCGATATGCAAGTCATCCAGTTCTAGGGAAGCTGCAGAATACTACTGCGTCATTTTGTACTACATTACAAACATATCTGATGAGAGCGCTAGGTAAGTCATCCTGTTCCAGGGAAGCTAGAAGCTATTAGACCTACTTGTAATTTTCATGATGACTACCTTTTCTACCAGATGCTTTTAGTTTGTGAGGATATTCATGCCACAACCGTACCTATCTGTCTTGTCAGCAATAATCATTAGATGGTGATACCTACCCTGTTGCATTTATGAGACTGTACACGCGTATCTCTGATCACTGATTCCTGGGCCATCCCTTTCGGGTTGCTGCGTAGATGCATCATGATTAAAAATAGAAAGCCTTGAACAGTTATGACTGAGATTTTCGTAGTGCTGAATTGCATCATCTACAGTCAGAGTATCTTCACAATTGTATGCATGTGCTATCTCGAGCGCTAGGCCGCGTGGTAATTGACCATTGTCATGAATTCTCAAATAATTCAATAATCGTAACACTACATGCGGTAAATGACCATTGGCATGAGTTTTCAAATAATTCAATAATCGTAACATTACATCGGGATCTTTTATTTTTCCTGACTCACGATAAAAAATTTCAAGTCGCTCTCTCTTTATAGCAATAAACTCGTGAAGACTGTCATCATGTCCGTGCACCCGACCCTGAACAAGATCACACTCTTCTGGTCCATCGAGACTTCTGAAATAGTCACTCAGTGCGCCTGTATCGGGATCTTTCATTGCCCAATGAGGATTATTATTCTTTGATAACGGACCATATACAAGCAGACTGTCGCCAAGTGACTTTTTAGCAAAGCCAGACATATGTTCGCTCCAATATTCTGAGCAAACATGAATATTTTTTTCGCCCAGAGCATGAGCCAGTGTTTTCATTGCACCAGTCAGTGGAGTGGGGATTATTAAATAGTGCTTGTTTCCTAAAATATCGGATTGTTGACCTGAGACATATGCGGAAAAGCCTTTAAGTATTGGACCGGTTCTCGCAAAGAATCGTTTGGGATCAACGGCATGCCAAGGATTTTTAAAGAAGCCAAAATGGCTGAATGTTGGTGTTTTTTTATCTGTTGCATACGGTACTGAGATCACAATATCTTGATAATACACATAGTGATTTATTTCCTGCAGAGTGACCGTTTCTAAATGGTCGCAATGCTTCTTGAGTGTTTTTTGGGTAATAGGCTCAGTCGATCCGTAAACCATAAATCGTGGTGAACAAGGCACTGAAGGCTCTATTAAACTTACAGCCGCGGTTCCGTCAATTCTTGAAAGAATTGGGTAAATTTTATGTGCTAAATAATCGATACCAGAGCGGTCACGGACCGCTGAATACCCAGATAGCGCTCTTTTAAATAAAGGCGCATAGCAAGGCATTGGATCATTCCAAGATGTTGATGAAACAAATTCCAAAAAAGCTTCATAGTCATCTAGCGATCGATACTTGCAAAAATCCTCAGTGTCACTTGCGTTCTTCTCGGCCTGTTTGTATTCAAGTATAATAAACGCCAACCATTTACCTACTTCATGATTATTGGTCTGTTGGTAATAGTCTCTCCAAAAACGAAAATTACTATCGGTTAGTTGTTCGAATCCAAGATAGAGCGCCTGGCCGTTGTCGAGATCTTGTTGGCCAAGAAAACATACAATATTGTCATTATTGTTGTTATAAGTAATTTTTTCCATCATATGTCTCTACTTTTTTTAATGATTATATCATGATAGGTAATCTATGGCCATGACCACTACATGATCAATTATTCAAGATAGTGGTATTTTTTGGGAAGACTTTCTATGGCCTCTCTGTTGTTTACTTTAGCCCCACCCAAAGCGCGGTCCGGAATCACATATCCCAGATCTCAATGACGACGAAATCAGAGTATTCTAAATCTCTTAACTGTTCGCCGCTCTCAGCAATTACGACAGCAGTATTCCTAACGCATGCTGCTTACCCTGTTCTAATCTAGTGTCAATCTAGCAGAAGAGCGCAAACTTGTATGTTGCTGTTTGATAATACCCAAAACAGGCGAGGTTGGCAGGCTGGACACTCCATAATTCAATGTGAAGATCACATAATCTAGAGTGAGCGCATATCTACTAAGCATGCTTGTTTATAAGCAAAAGAAGGCGCATATGTTAGAATGCAAAAGTGATAGCAATACTAGATGTCGAACCATTACTTTCCCGAACTCCAGTATTATACCTCTTATCGTATGCACTGGCTGAGATTGTCATGGCACCATAAGTGTATGATGCACCGAGGCCCATGCTCACTTTATCATCCGCTGAGCCTATTGATGAACTATTATGAGCCGCGCCACAACTAAAAGAGATATCGTCACTTACCGCGTATGCTATTGCCGCTCCAACTGTAGTATATTCCCAGCTATTTTGATTAACCACATCGTTCGTACTGCCATGATCAGTACCAGCATGGCCAGCTGCAGCACTGAAACCTATCATCATACCTGATATTCCGGTATCAACCCCATACCTCACTCCCGCAGCGAGAGCCTGTGTAGCTCCTGAATCAAGAAACTGATCAGCTGCCGCGGCAGAGAATACTATCAAAACGCCGGGTATCGCAGCAGGACTATAGGTAACTCCTGCCTGAACCTTAGTCTCATCTGATAAGTCGGTATTGTATTGGGTATGACTAACACTAACGTTCCAGCCCCAAGCCTCTTCATATGCAGTCGGTGTCATATCATCGATTGCAGCCAATGTCTGATCACCGGCACCACCCCTACTGATAGTCCCAAACCTGCCGCTATAGCTAATCTGACCAGTTGTTATATTATCTGCAGTGGTGTTAGGGTTGTCCATTGTGAGATAAGACAACGACACTGACCATCCGTTATCCGTTGCACCTGATCCAGCAAAACTGAGGGAATCGCCCATGTTCCATGCGCCGCTCGATGGCGCTGCTCCTTTCTCGAATTCTTCACCTATTTTCATACTACCAGTCATAGTTGCTGTCACTGCCTGAAGCGAACCGCATATGGTCGCGAATACTAATAAGGTGATTGGTGATTTATGCATAAGAAAGCTTGATTGAATATGTATTTATGGTACGCATTGGGTGCGCACGCCGCTAGCAGATTTTGACTCAATGTAATGTAGGTAATCGCTGCAATGCATTTGCACAATGCAATATTTGAATCAGCGCGAATTTTGCTAATGTTTCGCACGATGCGCCACTTACATGCGACAAGAGTGATGCTTGGCAGCGGGCGGTAACGCCTTGAATTGTTCGCCTCCATAGACTAAGCATCATTGGCCTTAGATCATTGTGCCTCAATAATTCAAGTGCAATACCTAGCATTGCTACCACAACCATGCGTTGCCAATGAGGACGTATCGGCAAAATATCCAGTCTTCATAATAAACACCATACGGAGATATAACATCATTTGTATTATTTGTTGCTACGCCGTGAGCAATGAGTTTGTCAAATGTATCTGCTGGTGAATGCCTCGCAGTAGCAATGCCACCCGTGTAGACATGCGTGCCAGTCATGTTGCTGTCGATTGGATGGCCTAACTGTTTACCTAAGCGTTGAAGCCAAATCGATAGGCTGCCCTCGCTATGGACTGGTTCTTGGAGGCTTAAAGATTGAGCCAATGGCTGTACTTGCTATGGTCAGTGCGCTAAAAAAGTTGATTGCTTTTGCAGTGATATCATCCTCACTGCTTAAGTCCACTGTCGATATTGAGTAATACATCATTGCTGCTGCCGCAATGCATCCGATAACGCCAATAATACTCGCACCAGATCTTGCAAAGTCATTGATGCGCGATGCACGGAGCTCAACCGGGCTTAACACAGTGTGCATGGTCGCCCAGGTAAGCGCAGCCAAAAATACTTCTGGTGATGGTGAATCTGTTTGTTTGGCCCCGGTTTTGGGTGATAACAATTGGAATAGCATATCATCATCACC
Source organism: Legionellales bacterium (assembly GCA_002722435.1). Taxonomy (GTDB): domain Bacteria; phylum Pseudomonadota; class Gammaproteobacteria; order Comchoanobacterales; family Comchoanobacteraceae; genus UBA7916. The sequence continues at coordinate 28,519 of PBLX01000064.1, forward strand.
GTGGTCCATGGCATGAAAATGAGCACTGCCGTAATACATTGTTGTGTCTGCGCCTGCTGAGATAAGTTTTTCAACCAAAGCACTGTTCCCATTAACCGCTGCATATGCCAACGCATTGTGACCATTCTTATTCATTGCACTTACATCGACTCTTGCTGCAATAAGCTGATCCAGCGCCGCTTCATTTGGCATGCAAATAGCTAGTATCAATGGCGTGATGCCGTCTTTCATCTCTTTATTGACGTCCGCTCCTGCAGCGATCAGCTGACTTAGCATTTCCATATCGTTTTGTGTAATTGATATAATCAGTGGTGTGAGACCATCCTCCTCTTGGTCAAGCTCCACACCGGCTTTGATGAGTTGTTGTGTGACGTTGTTCAATCCTTCTAATTGGCTATATTGCAAGGCTGAAGCGCCTCGATGATAAGCGTTGATATCCATAGTGCCACCCTCTTGATTGATGATCTTGATCATCTCATCAAGAGGTATTGCAGACTCACTACTGGTCCACACTGGTAATGTCTCATCCGAAAAGATAAACCCGCTGCCTAAACTTGTTGGGTCACTTGTTAAGTACGGGGTCCCTTGGCTATTTTGCATACGCAGCAGTTGCCTGAATATTCTGTGATCACCACCCGATACAGCATCCGTGCAGAGTGAACGCCATGCGTTGATGTCTTCGGTTTGGTTATTGATGTTTTCAAGCGCAACCTTGAGCAGACCATAGGATTGTCTCAATACCCCTAGTTGCAGTAAGTCTTGACCGTCATGATGCTTATTGATGATGTCCTGTATTGTGCCCCGCTCTATTAAGAATCGTATGACATCCGTATTGGCTGATCTTAATGCGCCGGGATATTGGCGCACCATATTCTGCAGTGCAGTTTGTTTGTCCTCGCCTATCTGCTCTGGATCACAAAAAGTCAAATGATAAAGATCGTCAAAGTAATGCTCTGAGCTCTTTTCGAGAAAATACGCCTTGATACGGTCGACAAGAGTGTCTCGATCGATTGCCGTAAACTTTGCGTGTAAGTCATCGGTTGTTGTGCTTAGCTCCTCACGCTTCATCCAGTTGACAAGATCATCAACTTTGTTGGTGACAAAAGTATCTATTGTTGCTTCATCCGTCGCTGTTGGTCGCCCTTTGCGTAGCAGCAAATCCAATTTTTGGGCGATCTCTGACTTCAGTTGCTCCATATCCAGTTGCTCCATATCTTCTGGGCTGTTGTATAAGCCATCTATCATACGACTCGCCAGCTCTTCGGACAGATCATGTAATCGCTGCTTTCTGGCATTGATTTCCCTTGTCGTTGTGGCTGCTTGAAGGCTATCCTCAACAAGTAAGCGCGTCATCGGTGATGTGCTGCCGTATCTGTCTCCATCGATCACAAAGCTCTGGTTGCGATATAAACTTTCTAATAATATGAGACATAATGGAATTAATCGTTGGTTGCCTCTAAGTAACATTCCGTTGTTATTTTCCTCAGACGCTCTAGATGCTTTATCTTGGACGTTTCCCCATGGCGATGGCATACCAATGTCTTGCAACGTTTGGCTGAGATCAGCAACCAATTGGTTTTCGTCGTTTTCGGTCATCATCGCAGTAATATCTTTGATATCACCTACTCTTTCATCATTGGATATTCCTGCCTGCAGCATCAAGTGCTTTTCTGTCTTGATTGCATCCCAGCGTTGATTGAGCTGCTTGATTCTTGTATCTGTTATAAAACTAAGCATCTGTATAATTATTATTTTATTATCATTAAAATATAGACTAAGTTTTCTATTTTTGCCGATAAAATCGCGACATTTTTTGACAATATCTCGCTTTTTGACCCTTTCAATGACTGCTTAATTGATGCGCCTATTCCATACACGGCCATGGCGTGGATCGCGGTATTGACGCCTATTTGAGCCATATCCTGAATGACCCTAGCGGTTGTTTATGATGACAAAATACGGCTGCCCGCTAGTCGTCATATTGGTGTCAGCGTTGACTTTTCCTTTTGAAATGTTATAATATAAAAAATAATGAAAAAAGTCAGGAACAAAAAATGCTAGAACCCACTCAATCCCCGGACATCGGCGGCCCGTGCATCATCGTCGAAAATAGACGCGTACATTTGAACCGTTCTAATGAACATCTTTTGATCAAATGGGGCCGAGCTCCATTTACAGAGTGTGTTAATAGTATTAATATGCAATTTCGCACAAATCCGTTTACCAACCTCATACCTCGCTTGCTGGCATTTGGGCCGATCAAGCTTAACCATGCACTAAATAAATTATTGAATAGCCATTCTTTTTTTCCGAATCCACACTTGAATCAACAATCGACCAGTGGACAGGAAGCTGGAGAAACAGACACGACGCTCCCTCTTGCGCTGTCAGTGTTCTGTACTCATGAGCTGTCATCCATTGCTGATGATATACGCAGGTGTATCGATGAACTGGAATTATCTGACACCCCTATCGGCACCACAGCTGAACCTGATCCTATGAAAGACACCCGCTCGTTGATTATATTTCTCATATATTATATGCAACTATTCTATCATTACCATTACGATCGTAGGGATTTACAATACATTAGAACAGCTGTGCGTAGTATGCTCGAAAAGCTAGACGGCGTACTAAAAACCCATTTAGCAACCGAAACGGATGATCATTCCAGAAACCGTCATTTGAGAGAATTATTGAATCTTTATATCCCAAAATTAGACACAGAACCTGATCCATCTCCATACAAATTGCTCCCTTGGGAAGACCTATGCAAAGGAATTATTGGATCACCGGATCTGGACTATGGACTACTACGCTATGCACTTGCACTGGGTTTAAAGTCTTATCAATCTATTTATACGCGTAAGGGAACGCATAACTATCTGTTGGATCTTGGTCTGACTAATGTAAAGGTTTTGAATGATTTAGAGGGTTTGTCTAAATTAAAGAATGCTTTAGCGCCCCTTGTGAGAATGGCAGCTGATTCCACGAACGAAGAAGAGCGTAACACATTTTTTCGGATGATTGAAATCTCTCTTTTATATAATAGGATAGATACCATCCCACCTTTATTGGGCTTCGGCGAATCCCAACATCATAAGAGAAGATGCCAAGAAATTCTTGACACCGCCATAAAAAGAAATCAAAACCCAGAGAGTAATTTACAATATCCTGCAATTGAGCTAGCGACGCCTGCTATGACTCCGTAAAAATCGCGATATTTTTTGACAATATCTCACTTTTTTAGCCAATCAATGACTGCTTGAATATTGTATTTATAGCTGCTTAATTGATGCGTCTATTCCATACACGGTCATGGCGTGGCGCGGTATTGCTGCCTATTTGAGCCATGCTCTGAATGGCCCTAGCGGTTGCTTATGATGACAAAATACGGCTGTCCGCTAGTCGTCATATTGGTGTTAGGATTGACTTTTCTTTAGAAATGTTATAATATAATACCTTGATAAGAAAAACCAAGGAAAAAAGATGCCAATAATATTTTCAGAATGCTTGAAAAGGGATGCGCTCCAGGAGCGAAGCAACAAGTTTATCAACATCGTACCTCGCTTGCTGGCACTTGGGCCGATCAAACTTAACCATGCACTAAATAAATTATTGAACAGCGATTCTTTTTTTCCGAATCCACACTTGAATCAACAATCGACCAGTGGACAGGAAGCTGAAGCTGGAGAAACAGACAAGACGTTTCCTTTTGCGCTATCAGTGTTCTGTACGTATGAGCTGACAACTATTGCTGATGACATACGCGCGTGTATCGATGAACTGGAATTATCTGACACCCCTACTAGTACCTCAGCTCATGCTGATCCTCTGAAAGACACCCGCTCGTTTATCCTATTTTTCTTGTATTATTTGGAAGTATTCTCTCAAAACAAGCTATACTCGCGTGATGATCAAGAATCCATTATACAAACCGTGCGCAAATTGCTCGATGAGCTACACGCTGTACTAAGAACTCATTTAGCAACCGAAGCGGATAATCCCAGAAATCGTCATTTGAGTGAATTATTGGATCTTTATATCCCAGAAATAGAGACCCATGAGTCAGGGTCCCCTGTCTCAGTGTCGCTACCTTGGCGAAAACTACTCGAAAGAATAGTTGGAGATCCTTCACTATTACGCTATGCACTTACACTACGGCCCAAGATCGATCGATCGGATTCTTACATGACTCAGCATGAGGAGTATACTCCGTTTCCAGAAACTCACGATCCTTATTCACATCAATGTTGGTCTCATGCTGCATTGGCTGAAGGCGAGCCCAACTTCTCCTTACTTAAAGATGAAGGGTTCGATGTCAATGTACTGTACTCAGCACCCCCACTCGGTGAGACTGCTCTGCAATGCATCACGAGATTGGCAGCTAAGTTAGATAGCGAAGATCGCAGAAACGAGTTTTTCCGTGCGATTGAAAGACTTGTTGGTGTACAAGGCGTAATCACCACTCCCTCATTATTGTGTACTCGCATGGAGCTTGCCACAAGAGCCGAAGAAATCATTGCTACCGCCACAGAAAGAAGTCGTAACCCAGAGAGTGATTTGCAATATCCTGCAATTGAGCCAGCGACGCCAGCTGTGGCTCCGTAGTAGAGCTAGGATACCTAATCGATGCCTTCAAGCACAACGTTTTCAAGATGCTTGATTATGGCTTCGATGGGTTTTTCGGTCTATGCTTTACATCAATCTTCTCAACAGCGTTGATGAGCGCATTGAGTGCCTCTTCTATGCTAGATTGCTCGTTGCCAGCGGTACCACTGCTGCTGGTTGCCGACGCCTGTCTAGTCACGCGTAGCGTATCTTCAGTGGCCATTAGCCGGTTTTCACGAGGTCTGGTGACATGCTGCGTCATGAACTCGATAATCACAGGGTTTTTTGAATCTATCGCATAGTCTAATGCGGTTTTATTATTATTGTCTTTAAGATCGACCTTGGCGCCCGCTTTGATCAGCACCTCCACGGCAGTTATATTTCCCGCTTTGCAAGCCATCATCAGAGGCGTCACTCCATCGGTTTTAGCCATGTTGATATCGGCGTGCCGCTCCATAAGGCTTTTTACAATGGCTAAAGACCCTTGCTCGCAGGCTGCTATCAGTGCAGTTTGGCCCGATGTTGACTGATGATTCACATCTGCTCCTGCATCAAGCAGCCTGTCTACAATGGCCTCTTGTCCCTCTTCGCAGGCCTTGATCAATGGTATCATACCCTCGCCGTCAGGTAAGTTGACGTTGGCTCCACTCTCTAGCAGTATTTCTGTAATGCTGAGAAGCCTACCCTCACACGCAACCATCAGCGCAGTTTGGCCAGATGTTGACTGATGATTCACGTCCGCTCCTGCTGCAATAAGGTTCTCTATGGTATAATCGTCATTGATTAGCGATACATCACGATCATGCTTAGAGGCCATCATCAATGGCGTCACACCCTCATTATTGGCTAGGTTGACATTGGCCCCTCTATCTAGCAGTGTTTTTATAATGCGAAAAGATACTCCCTCCCCCTTTTCGCAAGCGCCTATCAGGGCTGTATCACCACCACTGGTTGTTGCGTTGATATCGATAGACTGATTTTCCAGTAGTTTCATCACAATGTCTTCATGGCCTCTCTGGCAGGCCAGTATTAGCGCTGTTTCGCCCTTTTCACCCCTGATGTTGACGTCGGCTCCAGCGGTTATTAGTTTTTCTGTGTTGAGAAGTGATCCTTGTTTACAAGAAGCTACAGCCATCAACGCTGTAATGCCCTCGTTATCTTTGACGTTGATGTCATCTACTTTTGGGATCAGCTGAGCTACGATCGCTTCGTACCCATTCTCAGCAGCATAATGGAGCGCGGTTCGGCCCTCTTTATCTACGACGTCGACATCAGATCCTTCTTTGATCAGTTTTTCGGCGCTCGCGAGACACTCTTGTTCACAACAAGCGACAGCTATCAACGCTGTATTGCCCTCGTTATCTTTGACGCTGATGTCAGCTCCTGCCCCGATCAGCTCAGCTACGATCGCTTCGTGTCCACTCTCAGCAGCATAATGGAGCGCGGTTCGGCCCTCATTATCTACGACGTTGATGTCATCTACTTTTGGGATCAGCTCAGCTACGATCCCTTCGTACCCATTATTAGCAGCATAATGGAGCGCGGTTCGGCCCTCATTATCTACGACGTCGACATCAGATCCTTCTTTGATCAGTTTTTCGGCGCTCGCGAGACACTCTTGTTCACAATAAGCGACAGCTATCAACGCTGTATTGCCCTCGTTATCTTTGACGTTGATGTCATCTACTTTTGGGATCAGCCTAGTTACGATCGCTTCGTATCCCTGAAAGCCGGCATGCATTAGCGCAGTAGTGCCATCATCATCTGCGACGTTGACGTCAGCTCCTGCTCCGATCAGCTTATCTATGATTGATTCGTGTCCCTTCTGAGCAGCAGCATTGAGCGCAGGAATACCGTTAAATTTCCCATTAGGGTTCGCATCTTTTGAAATCAGCTTATCTACGATCGCATCGTGTCCATCTATGCAAGCATGGTGTAGCGCCATATCGTCTATCGCGACACCAGCCTCGATGAGTTGATCGACGATGGCCGCATGCCCCTCTTGACAGGCCAGATCCAATGGCGATTGGCCATCAGCGTCAATGTGATTCAACGGCACTTGTCCATCTATATCGGCTGCACTCACATCGCGCTTTGCGATTAGTGTTGCCAACACCTCTTGATGCCCTTCATAACAGGCCATAGATAAGTCTATGGATCGAAGTTCGGCACCTTTATCCAATAGACTCCCAACGACCCCTTCATTTCCTTTTATGCAAGCCGTAGTCAGTGCAGTCAATTTTGCGTCGGTTGCTTCGGTTGTGGTTCTTGCGTCGAGATCGACACCTGATGCAAGCAACTGATCAATAATTGGTTGGTTGTTTCCTATGCAAGCAGACATCAGCACTGTTCTGCCGTCCGTATTACGGACGTGTATCGATGCACCGCTGTTCTTCAATACATTGAAAATCTCTTCTTTTCTCAACTCACAGGCAACCATAATTGGCGCCTGACCATTGTTCATGGCTTGATTGACGTCAGCTCCTGCGCCAATCAGACTTTTTAGAATCTCCATCTCACCATCGCGACAAGCAATTATTAATGGTGTCATGCCGTCAAGTTCCCCAATGTTGGTATTGGCGCGGTGAGTAATTAGCTTGTCTACGATCGCTGTTGCACCATTGCTACAAGCTCTATAGAGCGCAGTGTGACCTTTGTTGTTAGTTATATCGAGTGTTGCACCACCCTCAATAAGCTTCTCAACGATGGCCATATGCCCCTTATCAGTCGCAACGATCAGTGCTGTGTCGCCGTACCCATCACCATTTCTGCTGTCAAGATTGGCGCCTGACTCCATCAGCTTTTCTAGAAAAGTTAAATTACCTCGACTTGCTGACTCTACAAGCAATCGATTGTATAAGCTCTTGTACTGCGGGTAGGGACGACGCTCCGTCCTTCCCCCTATCGTGATGGTTTCGTAAGTATCGAGTAATAGCAGATCGATAATAGGTGTTCGCAATGCCTGCTTTTGCATGGCTAGGTCACACAAATCAAACCAGACTTTTTCATCTATCATGTTATTGGGCTCTTGGGCTGCTTGTGTATGGGTCTGTTGATCTTGTGCCGTTCCTTGATCAACCTCATTCCCTATTTGCGCTTTTCCTGTTGGGTCTTGCCCTAAGTCGCCCTTCTCGACTCGAGTAACTAGATCATCCATTACCTGCCTAACCTGTACCGTACTTCCATTTTGTAAACGTGCTTGCTTTTCTCTAACCGCAACTTTCAAAAGGCCATACGACTCGAGTTTTAGTGCAGCATAAAATAGATCCTGCAAGCTGCATGTTGTTAAGTTTTCAACATCTGTCTGTCTTACTGAGGTAGCTACTCCATTCTGATCTTTTCGGCTTCTGACTATCCTGATGGGGTCTACCTGCAATCCTAGATCGTATAGGTATTGCGCATTATCCACATTGGCAAACATCAATAGTTTTGGGTATATTCTGATTTCCTCAAGTAGCTCTGATCTTTCCTTTTCATTGAGTAGGCTTACATCTGTAAAACATAGCTGGTACATCTGCTGCTGATGGCGCAGTGCCTCGCACTCTAAACCAAAACCTTTCAGTATGAACTGTGCGTATTGAGCAGCACGCTCTTCTCTAGCATTTGGATCATATTCATTCTCCTGTTCATTCTCCTGCTGCGGTAACTCGAAGTGGTCAAGCAGGTTTCTTATCTTATCGCTGAAACGTGGGTATCTTGTAGACTGCTGAATGATCAAACTCCTAACAAGACTTGTCCACATCACATCAAGATCAACTTCATCTGTATCTGATATCGCACCATATAAGTCTCGCAAGAAAAAATCTGACAACTCTTTTGTTTCTTCAGATGATAGTGGAGCATTAGCAATTTCATGCATGTTAGTTATGTATTCTATCAATCTTACTGCTAGCTGATGGACATCGTTTGTTTTCTGTTTCAGAAAAACATTCAAAGATAGCATTTGACCAATTTCGGTTCGAGAGTCTGTGCTACGCTCGAGCTGAGCTCGCAATCCTGGATGCTCACTAGTGCCCAGCACTGTTTTGAAGCGTTGTTTGAGTGGGGATATGACGTTGCTATCAACATGCCTTACCCCCCTCCTGATAAATACATCATACGCGTAGGCATCGCGATACCCATCGTAATTATTCTTGTTGATATGTGGCGCTTGTTGCATTCTGATCATGTTTTTGAAAAAAAACAATGTTAAACCGATACGACGCAATTGGTTCGGTTCTGGAGCGGCTTGCGTGCCGGAGCGTTGCGGGAGCCGTCGGGGGAATGGTGATTGCATCTCGGCCTTTTCGAACATATTGTCAAGATCCGTCGTAAGCGTGGTAGATTCATGCTGCATCTTTAATCTCATGATATCTGATACCCGCCTACGTCGTCCCGAAGTTGGTTGCTCACTAGGTGTTATTATTTTAATATTTTGGTCTAATTCGATCAGATCATGCCATCGTTGTAAAAACACCGCTAGATCTGCCTCTGTGCATAACGTTTTCATATGTGGCCATGTCGGGCATTGCTTACTAAGCGTATAGCACAAAAATCGTTTAATTACTGATTAAATTCACTATTTACAGATCCATTCACCTAATCATGGACTGTGAAATTTATGCTAATTGACTGCGTGCTCACTTATGGGCTAGGCCCATAGCCAGTCTGATGATCTATTTCTGTCGCCGCTGCTGTGAGCTCTGTTAGGGCTTGAGTTGTAGGATTTGACGCTGTGTATACACCCTCGGTCTGCGCTTGTCCAGCAGTGGTATGCATATCCTCACTGGCCATTAGTCGATTTTCACGGCGTCTGGTGATATGCTGCGTCATGAACGCGATAACTTCGGGGTTTTCTGAATCTTTTGCATAGTCTAATCCGGTTTTATTATTATTGTCTTTAAGATCGTCCTTGGCGCCCGCCTTGATCAGCACCTCCATGGCGGTTATATTTCCCGCTTTGCAGGCCATCATTAGGGGTGTTTCACCGTTTTTGCCCCTGATGTTGACGTCGGCCCCTGCGTCTATAAGATCTTCTATGTCCTCGAGAAACTCTTGCTCACAAGATGCGGCAGTTATCAGCTGCAGTGATATCATACAGTTTGTTATTGTATCGTTTCCAGACCTCTTTGCATAGTTACGTGCAGTTTCATAATTCCTATCAAGTATGTCGAGATCTGCACCTGCATATATGAGTTCCCTTACTACGCCTTCATATCCTTTTTTACAAGCAATCATCAGCGCTGTTACGCCGTTATCACCCCTGATGTTGACGTCGGCCCCTGCGTCTATCAACTCCTTTACTATCTCTTCATAGCCTCTATCGCATGTCTCCATTAGCGCTGTTTTGCTATCTGGGCCCATGATATTGACGTCTGCTCCAGCATGAATCAACCGCTTAGCTTCATCTATCTTTCCTGACGCACAGTAATCTAGAATTAGTGTGTGTGCGCCAGTTAGAAAGGAAAAGGCAGGCGCATTGATGTCGACTCCAACATCTAATAACATTTGCAGCCGGTCTTCGCCCGACCTTGTTTCGGCCGAGTGTATATCTTCATCTACTGCAGTCTTTAGAAGTAAAAACTGATTAGCTGCAGGGTAATCGTTTACAAAAATATCGCTTTTAATCTTTAAGCACTGTTTAATGACGGATGGATCACAACCCGACAATGCAGTCAGTACCATGCTATACTTGGACTTCATACTGAAATAAGCACCATCATCCATGGCTTCTGTCGCTGCTCTTAATAAACCATATGAGGATATTTTGGCGGCGCGCTCAGCTATCTCGACGAGCACCTCCTGATCATCTGACTCAGCTAAGTTATATAGTTCACGCGCACTATCGACACTTGCACCACGTAGCACACCTGGAATATTCTTGATGCCGCTGTCCTTCAGCGCTTGCAAGCGCGCTGCTGATTGATCGGATTCTGAGGCATTTGTACAAAATGCTAGGTCAAAGCTATCGTTCAAGTGCCTTATGGCTCTTTTTTCTTGGTTAAACTGCTTAATGATCTGCTCGATCTTTGACTGTGTCTTGAGCTGTAATTCAGCGTTCTGCCCGTCCGTTAATTGCGTATTCCAAGTGGAAAAGTTGTTTTCAATCAGGCGATCAACTAGACGTGTTGTTTTTTCAGTCAAATCAGCATCAATATCCGCTAAGTCGTTTGCGTCTGTGCGTATTATTAACTGCTCAACCTCCTTATAAATTGCATTTTTGACGTCATTCTTTTTTTCACCTGGTGTCTTCATGATATCAACGTTAAGATTAAACAATCGAATGGTTAACTCATCGACGTATTGCTTCATATCGACCTGCTTAAGCAGTGCTTGATGGTATAACCAGTCAGCTTGTTTTGGGTATTTCTGAATGCTTGCTGTGAGATTCGTTTTTACTGCTAAATGACTGTACGCAAAGGGGGACTTGCAACCGTAGGCATGATCCTCTTCAGCAAAATCAGCGTACCCGGATGCTTTCGATAATCGCAGCCCATCGAGTAAGCGGATGGCCAATGGAATGACGTGCTCATCAGTTCGATACAGCCCGGATGTGCTGTTTATTGTACTCCAAGGTGGCTCTAGCCCCAAGTCTCTCAGCGCTCGGTCCAGTTCATTTCTCAGGGTTGCGATGTGTTCCCCGGCAACTACCTCAAATACTTTTGCTTTTTGAATACTCTGGGCCTCTTGATCTTGTAACTCCACTTGATTGACTAGATTATCCACCACTTGCTCGACATCTGTTGGGTCTTGTCCTAACCCCTCCTGCCCAACTTGATTGACTAGATCATCCACCACTTGTCTGATTTCTGACGCATCGCTCGCCTGCTCAAACGCTTTTTGGTAGCCCTGATAACGCTTTGCCTCATCCCACAGCTGGGTCCAGGCCTGAAGTTGATCAACAGTTGGTGTTTTCATGATTGGTTTTGATCTTGTTCTTGCTATCTTTTATATAGCACAGAATCCTCCTAAACACTTATTTAATATCACTTTCACCACACCATGCGCTCGGTCTTGGACTGTAAAATTTACGCTGATTGACTGCGTGTCTAACTTACAGACTTGGCCCATAGCCCATCTGACGACCTATTTCTGTTGCTGCTGCTGTGAGCTCCGTTAGTGCCTGACTCGTTACATTTGTTGCTGCGGATACGATATCGGGCACTGCCTGACTTGCCGATTCCAATGCGGTATCCAGTGACCTAGGACCGTACAAAGCGGCACTCATCATGCCAGCTGTGGCAGTCGTGAATCCAGCTAGCGCAGTTAGTATGGTGAGTGCTGTCGCCGTTTTGATCACGATTCGATTTGCGCGTGTTCCCACGGACTCCAGAGCGATCACACGATTTGCCAGACCGGCGTGTCCCCTGTCAACTGCATAGTCATAGGCTGTTTTTCCCTTCTTATTTTTGACGTTGACATCTGCCTTTGCTTCGATCAGTTGCGTCACTATCTCGCTATAGCCAAACATGCAGGCTTTCATCAGTGCTGTATCGCCCCAGTCATCTTTGGCGTTGACGTCTGCTCTTGCTTCGATTAACTTCGTCACAACCGCTTCATGACCCCAAATGCAGGCACACATCAACGGTGTTACCCCCCCGATGCTTACGACGTTGACGTCAGCTCCGGCTTCGATTAACTTCGTCACAACCGCTTCATGACCCACTCTGCAGGCTTTCGCCAGCGCTGTTGTGCCATTCTCCGTAGTGGCGTTGATTTTAGCTTCGGCTTCGATCAGTTGCATTACTACCACTTCATGTCCCTGTCTGCAGGCACATATCAAAGCTGTATCACCGTATTTATCTTTGGCGTCGACATCAGCTCGTGCATCTATCAATTGCGTTACTACCACTTCATGTCCCTGTCTGCAGGCAGTCATCAGCGGTGTTTGACCCGAATGGCTCCTGGCGTTGACGTCTGCTCTTGCTTTGATTAGTTGCGTCACTATCTCGCCATGGCCCTTAGCGGAGGCTGCTAATAGGGCAGTTTGTTCAAACTTGTCTTTAGCATCAATTTCAATACCTGCTTTGATCAGTTGCGTCACTAACGCTTCATTGTTTTCTTCACAGGCTATCATCAGTGCTGTGCAACCTTCATTGTTAGCGATGTTACGATCTGCTTTTGCTTCGATCAGTTGCGTTACTATCCTTTCATCTCCTTTGTTGCAGGCTATCATCAACGGTGTTTGGCCATTATTGTTGACGATGTTTAGATCTGCTTTTGCTTCGATTAACTTCGTCACAATCGCTTCATTTCCGGTTATGCAGGCAATCATCAGTGCTGTGTTTCCATTATTGTTAACGATGTTTAGATCAGCTTTTGCTTCGATTAACTTCGTCACAACCGCTTCATGACCCTGTCTGCAGGCCCACATCAGCGCTGTTTCGTCATAATCGTTAACGATGTTTAGATCAGCTTTTGCTTCGATTAACTTCGTCACAATCGCTTCATCTCCGTTTCTGCTGGCAATCATCAGTGCTGTTTTTCCAATCTTGTTAACGATGTTTAGATCAGCTTTTGCTTCGATTAACTTCGTCACAACCGCTTCTTTGCCATGCTCGCAGGCATACATCAACGCAGTTTTTCCATTTTTAGCTTTGGCGTCGACATCTACACCGTGACTTATCATCGCTTCTACAACTGTTTCACGGCCTAGAATGCAGGCTTTCATCAGTGCTGTTTGGCCCATTGAATCCTTGGTGTCAATATTAACTCTGGCTTCGATTAACTTCGTCACAACCGCTTCATGACCGTTTCTGCAGGCATCCATCAGCGCTGTTTCGCCAGTATCATTCGTGGCGTTGACGTCAGCTCCGGCTTCGATTAACTTCGTCACAACCGCTTCATGACCCCGTCTGCAGGCATTCATCAGCGGTGTTTCACCCCTGTAGTTCCTGGCGTTGACGTCAGCTCTTTCTTCGATCAGTTGCGTTACAACCGCTTCATGACCCCGTCTGCAGGCTTCCATCAACGGTGTTTCACCCCTGTAGTTCCTGGCGTTGACGTCAGCTCTTTCTTCGATCAGTTGCGTCACTATCTCGCCATGGCCATGAGCGCAGGCTTTCATCAGTGCTGTATGGCCCCAGCTATCTTTGGCGTTGACCTCAGCTCTTGCTTCGATCAGTTGCGTCACTATCTCGCCATAGCCCTTAACGCAGGCATGTATCAGCGCTGTAATACCATCTCTATCTTTGGCGTTGACGTTAACCCCTCTGTCCAATAGCATCTGTAACCCGTTTTCGTTCGATCGCATACTGTGCTTGCGTTTATCAGCACTTATTGCTTCACGTAGTAGAACAAACTGCTGATTTTCTCTGCAGCCCTCCAACAGAGATTTTCCGCTTTTGTCCTTGATGTGCAAGCACTGTTTAATAATGGATGGCTCACTTCTTTTCAACGCATCCTTCGTCATATCTATCCAATCATCATCGGCAAAGTGCATATTTCTTGCATTCATTTCGTCTAAAATGGCTTTTAATAACCCATATGA
>PBLX01000065.1 GCA_002722435.1 Legionellales bacterium
ATTTTACCAAAAGATCAAGCATTCTCATGTAAGAAGAAATTACAAAGAACACCGATATTCACAAACCATTGGGCTCGGCACAAAGTTAAAAAACAAGACAACCTCAACAAACTCGCAACACTCTACAAAACATCACCACATGCCATCTTAAAAATCAATAACATTGAAAAACATGAATTCATATCCAAACAAGAACTTATCATCAGAAAAAATAACAAAACATTACCTAAAGTTTCTCACGACCAAGCGCTTAGCGATGCCATTAGTTCAACAGATCTCTTAGGCCCTAAGCAATTCACGCATAGAGTCAAAGCAAAAGACTCTATTCAATCCATCGGTAAACAGCACAACGTGCAAGCGTCACATATTGCATATTGGAACAGACTACGATACCCATACTCACTAACGATTAACCAGGAGTTGATCATTTGGAAAACGCAAAAGCCAAATCCTCAGTACACTCGTTATGTTGTCCAACCAGGAGATACTGTCTCCGTTATTGCACAAAAACACAAGACAACAATAAAGCGCATCATGAGTGCCAGCCACCTACAAGATGCAAAGCGAATCAGACCATACCAAGTACTCACCATTCCAAAGTAAGGAGACAATGTGTTATCAGTTGAAAAAGTATGCAAATCCTACGGTAACTACGCAGCGTGCTCAGACATAAGCATGAAACTTGAACCAAAAAAAATCATTGGTTTATTTGGCGCTAATGGCGCAGGGAAATCAACATGCTTCCACATGATTACAGGTCTGATAAAGCCAGACTCAGGTCAAATCAAAATAGATACAGACGACATCACTGCGTTTCCAATTTATCAAAGAGCATCGCTTGGCCTGAGCTTCTTGCCACAGGATAAAAGTATTTTTCAAGACTTGACCGTCGAAGAGAATATTCTCAGCATTCTTGAAATCACTGAAAAAAATAAAAAAAATAGAGTAAAGCAGCTCGAACTAATGATTGATCAATTTTGCCTGAATAAAGTACGCTATACCCTCGGAAAGTTATTATCTGGAGGTGAGCGTAGACGAACTGAAATTGCCCGTGCAATGGCAAGTAAACCAAAGTTTGTTTTACTTGACGAGCCATTCTCAGGAGTTGACCCTATATCGATTCAAGAGATTAAAGCATTGCTTAAAGAGACCCTAACACGTAGTGATGTCGGCATTCTGATCTCGGACCATAATGTCAGCGCAACACTACCTTTCTGTGACTACGCATACATATTACACCAAGGAAAAAAACTTGCCGAGGGAACGCCAGACATGATCGCGCATAACGAAATGGCTAAAAAGTATTACTTCGGCACAAACAGTTAGTCAATCCGATCAAACAGTTGAAAAACAATCAAAAGTAGACTAAATTAACGCAACACAAATGAGAGGAAAATCATGAATGCTGTCACAACCACACTGACCCTGAAGTTGAAAAAAGGCGATGTAATCATCGAATTATTACCTCAGCTCGCACCAAACCACGTAAAGCGTATCGAACAATTGGCCAATGAAGGGTTCTACAACAACTGCCCATTCCATCGAGTAATAGACGGGTTTATGGCACAAACTGGTGACGGTAAAAATCATAACGGCACTGGAGGATCAGATTATGATGATTTGGAGCAAGAATTTTCCAAAGAACCGCATGTGCGTGGAACTGTATCAATGGCTAGAGCACAGAATGTTGACTCCGCAAATAGCCAATTTTTCATCTGTTTTGGCGATACCCCGCACTTAGATGGCCAGTATACAGTGTTTGGCAAAGTGACAGATGGCATGCAGCATGTTGACTTACTAAAGAAAGGTCATCCGCACAGCGGGGTAGTTGTCGAGCCCGATATAATCGTCTCAGCTTCAGTAAGCTAGAAAGATTTATTCACAGACTCCTCATCAGCCCGTCAACCTATCATGTGGGTTTTTAATGGGTGACTCATGAATAGGTCTGTGAGTACGTTCCTTTTCGTCCCAAACAACCCTACGCACTTTGTCGATAACCCGATCTAGCGTTGTATACATATCACGGCTGACATCATCAATAAAACATGATTTGTGCGCTAAGTGAACATGTGCTTTGATCACATGCTCTTTATTTTCAACTGAGCATTTGAGGTCAATACTGTGAACTGGGGCGCCTGAAAAAGCATCCTCTACTTTTTGTAAAGCCAATTTGTGAAATGCCTTGGAGTAATCACAATTTCTTCCATCAAAAGCGATTGAAATTTTTGGTATATTCATAGCATCTCCTTGTTACATATATTATCATCATACGCCTTTCTTATAGCACAAATATGTGATATTTTGTCATTTAATTGCAAATAAAACACACATTAGCATGCAGGAAAATCACCAACGCCATCGTGCGACAAGACCATATTGAAACCCATCACCCGTAGCACTCACCAGGCAAGCATCGTCAGCCCAGCTCAACTCAGTGGCAATACCGAGCGCCAAACTCGCATTCCATTGCCAAAACAAATCATTTTTAAAAGCAATGCGATCTATTCGGTTAAGTGAATGCACTGTATACCAATCCAGATCTAGATGTGAGGCTAGCGTCAATCGTTCAAAGCCTAAGTAAGTCGCATAATTTTCGAGATTCAATGCCATCATACCATCAGCCTGACGCTCATAGTCACCAGACTGAAGACCAGGCGGCACCAATCGGTATTGCATGGAGCCCACATGTACGAATTGCCCAGTTCGCACCAATGCAGGAACATCAACAGCACATAAGCCAATCATCATCAACAATGCAGAACGAATTATTATAAAAACCATAGAACGATAAGCCTAAGCATCCATCGGTTGTAACTGAAGCAGCTGTACATACTGTTGACATCGATTCATCAGCACACTGTGGCTACCTTGATCTAGTATACGGCCCTGATGAATAAAAACAACATGATCAACTTGCTGTATGGTCGACACACGATGCGCTGCAACGATAGTCGTTCGATCCCTGATCAGTCGAGACAAAGCTTGCTGCAACAAGTATTCATTTTGCCCATCCAGATGACTGGTTGCTTCGTCCAATAACAATATCGGTGCATCTCTTAAAAATGCACGGGCAATTGCAATTCGCTGTTTCTGGCCGCCTGATAATCGCAATCCACGTTCGCCAACACACGTATCATAGCCATGGGGCAAACAATCAACAAATTCATCAACGCGAGCAAGACGGCCGGCGGCATAAACCCTATCAGACGTAACGTCCAAACAACCATATTGAATGTTATCATAAATGCTGCCTGAAAAAATCGTTACATCTTGAGGGACATAGCTCATAGCTGATCTCAAATCGGTTAAGTGAAGATCACAAATTGGCCAATCGTCAATACTGATCTGACCTGAGCCAACATCGTAGAAACGTTGTAGTAGTTGAAATAAAGTCGTTTTGCCAGCTCCTGAATGACCAACAAGCGCAACGTGCTGCCCTGGCTTAATCGATAACGATATATCATTGATCGCAAGCACATCACTACGGCTTGGATAAGCAAAGGAAACATTATTAAATTTTATATAACCTTTCAGAGGCCTATCGGGAACAAGCGGATATTCCGGCGATTGAATGCCAGGATGACTATCCATAAGGCCAACCAGACGCTCTGCTGCACCATCCACACGCTTAAGGTCACCCATTAAGTCTGATAGTGCAACCACCGCAGACGAGAAGATCAACGCATAGGCCACAAACTGGAGCAGACCACCATGACTAAGTGACGACCGTTCAGCATACACAAGTGATACACCATGCCAACAAACAACCAAAAAACCCCCAGAGATACCAATCATTACGGCAACGGTCATCCAGCTACGCACAGCAACACGTCGTTTTTGTGCATCAAAAGCGCACTCTACAGCTTGCGAAAACTGCCGCACATCAACTTGCTCATGCGCAAACGCCTGGGATACCTTGATTGCGTGAAGCGTCTCAGACGCATAGGCACACGATAAAGCAATCTTGTCTTGTCCTTCCCGAGAAGATAATCGCATCTTCTGCAGTAAGGTGTAGACAGGAAATAACAAAGCTGGCACAACCAATAAAAAGACGCACGAGAGATAAAAGCTCGTCACAAACAGCATAGCCAAAGCACCACCCAGCTGTATGACATGACGTAACGCCATCGAAACACTTGTGCCTAATATATGTTGAACAACGCCCGTATCAGATGTCAGCCTCGACAACATCTCACCGACTTTGATGGTCTCATACTGAGCCGCATCAAGAGACAGCAAATGAGCGAATAGTTTTTTACGAATATCCGATACGATACGCTCACTTAACCAGGAAAATTGATAGTGGCGGTAAGCAACAGTAATTGATGTGATCCCTGCAACAGCGGCCACTATTGAAAAATAATAAGCCCTGTTAGGTAAGTCATCTGTAAATCCATGGTCAATAAGATAACGAAAACAGACCGGTATGAACAGCACACTCAGCGAGGAAAGAATCAATGCAACCAGTGCCAGTAGGAATCGATGCCAGTAAATACATAGATACTCATACAAGATACGAGTTGTACCCAGAGAAAGAAAAAACATGGAATGCCTCCATCGTCGAGAATCAAAATCGTGTCATGAACAAAAATGTTCATGTGCACCCAAACGCATATGTTCACTTACTGCGCATCAACCAACGTGAAATCAGGCATCGCTGTTTGATCCCCATAAATATGATTGAGAACACCCGCCAAGCGAACACCTGCCTGTAATAATCGCTGATGAAGGATCGGTCGCACAGCATGTTGATAAGCAAAACCCAAACTGGGTATCATTTTGTCAGGTATCGAAGCGCGATCTTTAGCACAATATACCTTCGGTGAGAAGCCGCGATCTGAGGGGTAGATAGATACATGAAGCGCCAGCGACTCTTGCAGCCATGTTTGAAGCTGCATTTTCTGCCATTGCGTAACCGTATCTTGTGAAACGTGGTCAAGGTAATCAACATACTCAGAGTAGGTCAGCTTGTAGGATTCGATGAGCTTGGTGTCCCATACGCTGTGTAGAGAAGTTGTCCACCTTGAACCGAACCAACGCACACGACAAATATTACCACCCAAATCCTCACCATTACCAACATGCAATGGCTGATGTGCATCAGCGACCAAGTGCACCAGTAATCGCAACAAGACATTCTCTGTCAATGGTGGTTCAAATTGCCTCTGCTCAAGGCGTCGTATGACAAAGTGCAAGGCTTGGTATAAATTACTTGGCCACTTCTTAACAGTCACTTTCCCAAAACCAGAATGTTTGTCAACCTCAATGTAGTGCCAATCGCGCAGCGACTGGACAAACTGTGAGCGCTCGCTTTTGATCTCATCAGCCCAATTACTGACATCCTGTAAATGGTATCCATCCAAAACCTCGGCCACTTTTTTCGCAGCGTCCGGCTGTAAATGCCGCTCAGCAATCGCCCCAACAATACGATGTCCGGTAAGCCCCCACGCATGTACACGCACAGGTATGATAAGCAGTACTGACAAGAGCCCTGTGAGCCATAAAGAATGCATAACGATCAAAGGTCTCGATGTATTTTTTGTCTATTATAGTGAGCAAAATGCAAACTACAAGTGAAAATCGTTGTTTTTCATCAACTAACCAAGACACAACATTGAAAGAAAATTCGTTATCAGCTACTATAACGGTTCTTTCAATGGCAGGCTCAAATGAATAAAAAAATCGGCCTTTTCGCACTAACATCAATCGTGATTGGTAGCCAGGTTGGCTCAGGGGTGTTTATGCTACCACAGCTGCTCGCACCATACGGCATGTACGCTTTGATAGGATGGATCGTTTCTGGATTTGGCGCATTGTGTCTTGCGATGGTTTTCGTCGGTCTCGTCAAGCGCTGCCCAAAAACTGGCGGCCCACATGCGTATGTACAACATACATTTGGAGACACGGCCGCATTTTTTACCGGCTGGACATACTGGGTGGTCTCCTCTCTAAGTTCGGCAACCGTCGTCGCAGCTACCATCACCTACTTAACGCCCATTATCGGCATCCAAACACCATCAACATTTGTTGCCTATGAGTTGATATTGCTACTTTCGATTACATACCTTAATCTCCGCGGCGTAGAATCAGCAAGTTTTGTGGAAATCATTCTCGGTGGCATCAAACTGATCACGCTATTTATGATACCACTGGCTGGGTTATTCTTGTTTAACAGTACAAATATTTCTGTCGAACCAGCACTGGTCAGTATCTCAGGCTGGCAGCTCATTGGAAAAGCATCAGCACTGACACTGTGGGCCTTTTTAGGCGTAGAAGCAGCCACTGCACCCGCCGGATCAGTCGAAAATCCAACGCTCACCATACCAACTGCAATACTCGGTGGAACTAGCTGCGTAATAGCGTTATATCTACTAAACTCGATATCCATCATGGGGCTTATTGGTCGTGTAGACCTGGCCCAGTCCCAAACCCCCTATGTACTTGCAACACAACAAATCTTTGGGGGCAACTGGCATCTCATCATTGCCTCATTTGCTGCACTGGTTTGCTTATCAAACCTCAATGCATGGATATTAACAAGTGGACAAGTTGCGTTAGGGATCGCCAGTGACAATCTTCTACCAGCATTCTTCAAAAAAACCAATGCTCATGGTGCACCATACTATGGAATCATGATTAGCTCACTGATCATGGTACCGTGCATCATGTTAACTATAGATGATAATATTTCTCAGCAAATTTTTGCCATTATATCCATGTCTGTCCAAGCCTCACTCTTTGTCTACCTCGCTTGTGCTGCGAGCTTTATTTCCATGCTCGTACAAGAACACAAACCTTGGTACCACTATGAGTACCTAACGACAGCGTGCGCAGTTGCGTTTTGTCTAAGCATGATCGTCTCCGAGGATCTGCAAACGCTTGCTTACGCATCATTATTTGTACTGTCTGGACTACCCATTTACATTGGCTGGTTTTGTAGACAAAGTACCATTGTTGTTCGACCAACCGATTAAGTGCCGTTGCCAACACGGTGAATCTATGCTTTAATAGCCGATAATATCAGAGTTTTCTTGACCAAAATGGCACAATCAAAAACAGATACAGCGCTTGAGCACATAGTATCACTGTGTAAACGGCGAGGATTTATCTTCCCAAATAGCCATATCTATGGAGGCCTTCAGGGCGCCTATGATCTTGGTCCAATGGGCGTTGAGTTAAAAAGAAATCTACTTGCGACCTGGTGGTCTGATGTTGTCTATAAAAGACCACGTATGTACGGATTGGACAGCAGCATACTCACACATCAAAAAACGCTCCATTACTCCGGACACCAAGATACATTCAGTGATCTAATGTGTGATTGCAGGCAATGCAAAAGTCGGTGGCGCTACGATCATCTAGATCCTAAAAACCCACGATGCGAAAACTGTGGTAGCGACGACTTAACCGACCCCCGCCCTTTCAACCTGATGTTCAAAACCAACCTAGGCGCAGTCGACGACGACTCATCAACTGCCTACCTGCGCCCTGAGACCGCACAAGGTATCTTCACCAATTTTAAATTCATTACCGATACCCAATCGCCCAAAGTACCCTTTGGAATTGCACAGATTGGCAAGGCTTTTCGAAACGAAATCACACCGAGACATTTTATTTTCAGAGTCCGTGAGTTTGAACAAATGGAAATCGAGTTTTTTGTTAAACCAGAGGAAAGCGACCAATGGCACACCTACTGGGTTGAAGAACGAAAGCAATGGTGGATTACGCAGGGGTTATCACCTGAAAATATACAATGTGCTGCACAAACTGGTGACGAACTAGCACATTATGCACGTGCAACAACAGACATTTTATATAAATTCCCACACGGTTTTGAAGAGCTCGAAGGAATTGCCAATCGGACCGACTACGACCTCGCTGTCCATAGCAAAGACCAAGATAGCATCTCACCCCAAAGCAAAGTCAAAAAGAACACTGATTCAACGGCAAGATTGGCCTTACAAAACACAGAGACCAAGGCATGGGAAATCCCCTTTGTCATTGAACCATCCGCAGGTGTAGAACGCGGCATGCTTGCACTACTAACAGAGGCATATACAGAAGAAACGCTAGAAAATGGAAACCAACGCCTGGTCTTGAAACTTGCAGCACATCTTGCGCCAATCAAAGTGGCCATCATACCCCTGGCGAAAAACAAACCCGAACTAATCACACTGGCCGAACAGATTCAACAAATGCTACAAGCAGCTATTCTCGGCCCTGTTGTCCTTGAAAATAGTGGAAATATTGGAAAAAACTATCGCCGCCACGACGAAATTGGCACACCAGTTTGTGTCACCGTGGACTTTGACTCACTTGCCGAAACAGCCTCAAACACATCACTCGTTGATACAGTTACTCTACGAGACCGCGATACACTAGAACAAGAACGAGTTCACATAGACCAATTATCAGAGCATATCATACAACGATATTTTCAATACCATTATCAACCAGCGCCATTCATCGTAGGAAAATAATCTATTTCAACCCAAAATGGCACGTTGCAATTAACTAGACACCACCGGATAATCTATGCAACAATGATACAGCTGTAAATTCTTATTCCATGCACATCGCCCAAAAAGCCCAACCATTGGTTGTCTCCATTCTTGCCCTTGCCAGCTTACTCCCCCTACAACTCTTAATCTTTGGCGATGATATGATGGTTTTACATGGCCAGCTAGCTGGAATTATGTATGTGATGATACTCATTGCCTTTTTTTCTGGAGCACAATGGAACATTGCAATCACTCAGAAAAACCTAATTGTCCACATCACAAGCCTTGTGCTGGCAATTACGCCATGGTTTATGATTCTTGCCCGCCGTCACTACAACGAAGAGGTGCTTTGGGGCACGATGGCAGCTGAAATGTCGACCATATTACTCATTGATTGGATATTTTTTAGAAAATACTACCCTACATGGTATTTCATACTAAGAAATTTAACCACGATTCTTCTGGGCTTAAGCATCATATTGATTTGCTATAGAAAAGCATCCATCTATTAAATCAAAGAAAAAACATACAACAACCGGCTTACCGATAAGCATTCTGACTCGGCCAAAATCACCCACCCCTGAGATCATGGGTAAAAACTGACATCTCTAACAGCATACGTCACCACCATATCAGCCTTTACGTCATTAACACTTAACCAATTGATTCGTTCAAAACACCGTATTGTGTCCGCAGATGGCATAGGTAGAATCGATTTCTTTTGGACCCTTCTATGAACAACAACGCCATCGAGTTATTCGAAAAAAACACCAACGTCAGACTACCAAAACATTTCATCGATACCATTGTCGCCGAAATTGGCAGTGAAAAAAGACAATTACATCTGCCATGTCACTTTCAACAAGAGATACGCTTGATACAAAATGATATCGCACCAAAAAAACAATCGCTTTCAGCAATAATGATTAGAGGACTTTCGGCTGCCAGCATGGTCTCTCTCGAAATAGCCTTGAATTACTTATCTATCGTGCAATTTGGGTTCATGCCAGTTTTAGCCTATTATTTGAGCACACCAGCAGTTGCAACCTGCATGGCAATTAGAAAAACACTCATGCACCCACCAAGTACAAACATGGGAAAAAGGAAATCTAAACCTCTGACACAACCCATCAGCTCAAATCAATATCTGGCGTTCATGATTCACTTTGAAGAATATCTTGCCTACCTCAAACCCATCAACACGAAAGCACAAAACATCGCCTATGGTTTTTCACGAAAAATAACTGCTGCAAAGTTAGAACTTGCATTTAAAGAGTACCTAAGTGCACTTGAACCGAATCAGTTAAAAGCAGGGATAGCTCATGAATTTACGATGCCGAAAAAAACAGGATTCACGAACACCAGCAAAAACGATTACCTAGCAACCAAGGTTGAACAGGAGGTCATCATTTATTTTCGCAATACCCTGAGAAAATTTGCTCGTATCCTCATTGATGAACTACCACGAGATATCACACAAAATGAATCCTTATCTTGGATACAAAAAGGCATTCGTAGTATTCAGAGATTACTTGAGCCATTGACACTTCCCTATTATTTTCTGGTTGAAAAAAAACACTTCAATCCATTGAAGTTGCAGATAGTGGCAACAGTTAAATCAACACAGTCTGAGGACCTTGCAGCAAAGTCAAGTCAAGAAAAAAAGTCTGAATTGATCTCAACGATGGTACAGCATGCTCATGAAATCTACCAAATCGAATGCGATAAACGAAGTATTCAAGAGCGTGAAGCGGAACACCGAAAAACGCTAGAGACCCAAGAAGAGATTATCCGCGAGCAAGAAAGAAAAATACTTGATCTTCAGCACGCCATTGATAGACAAAAATCAAATAAAAAAACAACATGCTAATTCAGATTTTACTGATTATCATCCTCTTCTGCTTATTGATTTACTTCAAGGATATTCATATGCATCTTACACAATTATTCGATCTAAGCACATGGTTCAAATCCGCAAAGCCTATGACACAAGAACGTCCAGAAAAAATGGCACTAAGCATTCGACCATCTAGTCAGAATCGAAAGTTCGCAAGCAAACATCTACAGGCACTGGAATACGCCAATCATAGCGACCACCTTAATCTGTGTTTATTTAATGCAAGACATCGTGATCATTCAGGGCATTTAAACAGAACAACATGGCATACAGCTAAAGAATGGTGGAAAGAATTGTATGGAAACACAATCGCATATGAGGCAACACAGATCCCAGAAGGAAGAAAAAAACTCGATGAATGGTTTCATACACATTGCAACCGCCCGGGGATTAATCCAAATCAGCAAAAGGCAATCGAGATCATTTGCGACAGTTACCATCACATCACGAAGCCACTGAACCAAGATGAGCTCAAGTCTGCACAGCGATCCATTAAAAATCACCTTCGCTCTCTTCATCCTGACAAATATGGGGATACCAGCGCAGCGATACTGTTGATTGAGTGGAAGTCGCTACTCAGCGAACTTGAGTATAACCTGTCAGCACACAGTAAATTACCATTCTTAAGTCTTAATGCGATCTACAGCCCCTATGCAAAACCATGGCTTGTTGTCGATTTATTTATCCAACATCAGATGGTGATTAGTAAGCAATACCACCAGAATGAGACGCTATTCATACATAGAAATGTAAACGATCAACAGAAGAGAATCCAAAAGAATGCATTACAAATCCAACGCAATGATGATGTCATTGAGACATTAGAGTCCCAACTATGGACACAGTCGACTACACAAACACAACCAGCATCATACTTTTTTTCGTTACTACCAAAATGGCTATGAACAAAGGAGTGTAAAAGCATATGCTAGTACCTAAAGAAATCACAGGTGTTTTGATGACAATCATAATATCTATCAAATCGGGAGAATGATAAATTAGGCAACACTGGCACTTGCCTTAGAATCGCGCGTCATCTAGTATGAAGTGATCACACAGGACAGTCGATAGTGGCAGTAAATATTCATAGCAATCCAACGACCAAAGATGCAAAAAACGATGTCTTCAACAACGAAGTATCTATAGAAAAAGCAGCAGGATCAAGGCTTTACACAAATGACGGTGACGACTACATAGACTTATCATCACAAAGTGCCTATCAATTAATTGGTCATAATATTAAAGAGGTACAAGACGCTATTATTGAGGCAACGAAAAACGGTGAACAGCTGAGCAACCTCCAATACTCCAACCAGAAAGTTATCGAACTATCCAACAAACTATTAGAAAAGCTCGCTGATCAAACACAGTGGCATATACTCTTCACACAATCTGATGCCGAGGCAATTGATTTAGCGATCAGGCAGATATACGACTTCTGGCATGCAAAACACGAAAACCAGCGCAGGATTTTCCTAACATTTGCTTATGCTAACCACAGTACTGCAACCAGTTGCATCAATCTCAACGCCAGTTTTAAAAACCATAATCCGTATGAAGACTTTTTGATTCCCGTTGAGCACTTGCCATACCCTGATACATGGCATTTGGATCAAAATATAGAACGCAAGGAAGAAATCGCACTAAAACGATTAGACGAATACCTAGAAAAAAATCATCTGAGGTGTGCAGGACTCATTGCAGAGCCGCTTTTACAAACACACGATGGCATGCAAGCGTGTCGTCCAAATTTTCTTAATCAAGCTTTTAGACTTGTCAAAAGCTATCGATTACCAATCATTGCTGACGAGCGCTACTTGTCTCCCATGCGCTCAGGACGATTCCTAGCATGCCAGTATCTCAATACCGCACCTGATATCATAGTCATGGGGAATAATTTAACCAACAACACCATACCACTGGGCACCATCATCACTGACACTAGAATCATGGATCAGATCAACCTCAAACAAGGCCATAAAGATCGGATTAACCATCTGGCCTGCATTGCCGCAAGCAAAACCATAGACATTCTCAGCAATCGGCTTAATAATGACTACATCACAAGATTACAGGACGTACACGCCAAGCGATTACGACAACTTCATAAACAACCTATTGTCAAAAACATCCGCTATCTTGGTTCTATTGGCGCATTCGACATCATATGTGAAGATAGGTCAAAACAAGCGCAACTGATTGACTGGTTCTACAAAAGCAGCACCGATAAAAAGCTACTGATACAGCGCCACGAAAAAAATGTATGCATATCCCCACCACTTTGCCTTACCATTGACGATCTCGAGCAGTCCTATGACATCATTGAAGATATTATGCAAAACATGCCATTACAATATATCACCAACTGCGTTGACAATGACGCTCTGTAGATTGTCAGAGGATTGAAAACGTGATAGTGTGGTTTTCATTTGGAAATGGCAATGTTTACGGTTGGCATCATATGCGGTGGCCCTAGCGCTGAACGCGGCATCTCTTTAAATTCAGCCCGAACATTACAGGACCACCTAGATAACGATAAATGCTGTACAAAAATTTTTTTCGTTAATCACGCATGCGAATTTTTTCAGATAGATAACAAACATCTCTACTCGAACACCCCAAGTGACTTCGATTTCAAAATGAAAGAGATTGGATCCACGATTGACACAGAGCATTTAGCAGAAGTATTCGGGTCATGCGATATTATCTTTCCCGTCATACATGGTGCATTTGGCGAGGACGGCAAGCTTCAAAACATATTAGAAAATCTTGATATTCCCTATGTCGGCTCCAACGAAACAGCATGTCAAGCTGCTTATCTGAAAAATAACGCCCAAGAGATACTACAACAAAGCAAGTTTCCAACATTAGGCTTTCTCAATATTGACAATCAAACTAACGATGAACAGATAGAATCATTCTGGCAAACATGCGCTGGTACAGCAATACTCAAACCGTGCAATGCAGGATCATCAATCGACATTCATAAGATTACGAGCATTGGTCAACTGCAACAAACCCGCAAGGAACTACTTAAAAAATACAACAGCATACAATGTCAACACTTTAGTCAACTACAAGAAATCACCATCGTCGTACTTTGCAATCAAAAACAGGAACCGATCGCGCTGTTACCCACAGAAACGGAAATCCTCTCAAAAAATAGTGAAATATATGACTACAGAGCAAAGTATCTACCCACTACAGCATGTCGACTGCATACCCCTGCTCGTCTAACCGCAACAACGCTGCAACAGTGCCGGGCAAGTGCTGAGTCCATATTCAAACTATTCGGCCTCCGCGACTTTGCACGACTTGACGGCTGGATATGTCCAAAACAAGGCTTTATTTGCACCGACATCAATATCTTCAGCGGATTCGAAGAGAACAGCTTCTTGTTCAAACAATCCAGTCTATGTGGATTAAATCACGAGCAAACCGTACACCAAGTCCTTGAGAGTGCATGTGCTCGATACCAGATCCAACCACCCAAAAACATGGTTTCTCATCATAAAAACCCTAAGCCTGTTTACGTGATATTTGGAGGCTCAAGCACTGAAAGACAGGTTTCACTAATGTCTGGAAGAAATGTATGGTTTAAATTATTAGGATCCATTAACTATCAACCAACACCGTTTTTCTTGGACAAAAACCACCAAGTATGGCAGCTACCATACCATCTATTTCTCCACCACACTGTGGAAGAGATCATTGCAGACATCGATAGCTATACAGAAAAAAATGAAACCATTCGAACAAAGCGTGTAGAAATATGTAATCGACTAGATATTCAATTAGACCCATTCTCCGAACCTAAGTCTCAATCACTGGAGAGCTGGGCGCAGCAAGCACAAGAAGCAGGAGCACGCGTCTTACTTGCGCTACACGGTGGTATCGGGGAGAATGGCACGATACAGTCCATGCTGCGAACATACCACGTACCCTTCAACGGCAGTACGGAGCAAGCCTCTGAAAAATGTATGAACAAACAAGCTGCGATCGAGGCAATTGAAAGCCTTCACCATCCTGACATCATTATTCAAAAACAAAAAATCCTCTCATATGAAGATCTTTGTAACTGCGCACATGTCGATGAAAAAGCCAACCAAATATGGTCTGAAATGAAAGCAGGCGATGATATAATGATCATCAAACCCCTTAGTGACGGTTGCTCATCTGGTATTGTATGCCTAAGAAATGGGCAAGATCTAAAAAAATATGCTGCTTTGATCGAAAAAAAACAGCTGACCGCGCCAGCAAATAGTTTCTACCAACAGCCCACTCCGATTGAACTACCCGGCTATAGCTCATCATTTCTTATCGAATCATACATAGCGACTGACATGATTCATGTACACGATGCAAAGCTTAGCCATCACAAAAGTTCAGGTTGGCTAGAGCTAACTGTGGTGGTGCTTGAAAAAAATGAAGCGTATGAAGCTCTACAACCAAGCATCACGGTCAGCAACGATGCTGTTTTGAGTGTCGAAGAAAAATTCCAAGGTGGCACTGGAATTAATTTAACGCCTCCTCCTCAGTCAATCATATCCTACGCACAAAAAGAACACATTCGAACACTTGTCGCGGAAATTGCAAAACATCTTAAAATTAACCAGTATGCAAGACTTGATATCTTCTACAATATCAAAACCAACAAACTTCAACTCATCGAAGCCAATACCTTACCTGCGCTCACACCGTCGACTGTACTTTTCCAGCAAGCATTGGCGCATGAACCCCCCATGCAGCCAAGAGCCTTTATTGAGACCCTAGTAACAGAAAGTACATATTAAACAGAAAACACCCTGTATGATACTAAGGCGTATATGTGCGAGGCTTGTAAACAAAAGTGTAGGCGCGAGTGGAATTGAACCACCGACCACCACCATGTCAAGGTGATGCTCTACCACTGAGCTACGCGCCTATGTGTGTGGCAATTATACGCATTAATAGAATCCATGACAAGTCGGGGGGCGCGGAAACCGTTCTAGATTGAATCCAAAACCGCCCTATGTTAAACTATGCCGGATGAAAGTGGACGCTTGTAGCGATAGGCTGCCAATCCCGTCAGGTCTGGAAGGAAGCAGCGGCAACAGCTGATTCGGGTGCTCGTTAAGCCACTTTCATCACTTTGCCGGAGATACGTATGCAGGACTATAAAGCGCTGGCGCGCCAATGGCGACCCCAATCATTTCAATATTTCGTTGGTCAACAACATGCCATTACCGCCCTGCAGCAATCTCTAAAACGAAAAAGCGTCCATCACGCGCACTTACTCACTGGAACACGAGGCGTTGGAAAAACATCCCTCGCACGCGTGCTCGCAAAGGGTCTCAGCTGCATAAAAGGCGTTACCGATGTGCCATGTGAACAATGCGAGCACTGCAAGGCAATTGAACAAGGAAACTACGTAGACCTGATTGAGATTGATGCTGCATCAAAAACAAAAGTCGAAGACACCAAAGAGCTACTGAATCAAGTCCACTACCCGCCTGTTCAAGGGCGATACAAAATCTACTTAATCGATGAAGTACACAGCTTATCAGCTAACAGCTTCAACGCACTACTGAAAACGCTCGAAGAGCCACCTGAACACATTAAATTCATTCTTGCGACCACAGATCCACAAAAGCTTCCAATCACGATACAATCCAGATGCATACAACTGCACCTTCAACAACTCACAGAAGCAGACATTGCAAAACAACTCGAGAAAATCCTAACGGATCGTAGCACCACCTTTAGTCATCAGGCAATGATGACACTTGCAGAAGCAGCAAATGGGAGCATGCGAGATGCAATCAGTCTACTTGAACAGGCCATTGCACTATGTAAAGAGAGTATCGATGATGAACTAATCGACAACATGCTCGGGCGTGCTCCAAAGGCAGACATCAAAAGTTTAGTCCATAGCATCCACAACAATGCAAAAGAGAAAATAAGTGAGCACCTCGGTAAAATCGAAAAAAACCAACTAAACTACCACACTGTGATTGACCAAATGATCACATACTTGTACCAAGTAACACAACAGCAAGTCTTGTCTACAGGAAACGAAGCAAATAAAACAGATACCGACGACAAGCGCTTCGGGGAAGAACAAGTACAGTTATATATCCAACAGCTCATCAAAGCCAAGGGTGAGCTAGATTTGTATCCCGATCAACCGATGGGCTTCAACCTAACTGTACTACGCATGATGGCCTTTAAGCTCGAGCAAACGAGCCTAGCAGAGCTTATCAAACAACAGCCACTACCAATCATGCAGGAAACAAACGAAACCCTACCTCGACAAAGCAATACGAAAAATGAAAGTACAGTAGCGACAATCATCAATGGAGCCTCTAAAGGGGCCATCGTTAATCATCCCACACAAGAGACAACAACAGCGCATAAGAGCAATAACAATCCAAAAGTCCCAACACAAACGACGAGAGAAGTTACTCAGCCGACAAACAGCCAGGTCTATACATCTGCAAATAACCATGAAGATCACTGGAATCAGTTGAAGAACTCAAACGAATGTCGCGGCATGATATCGCAAATTTTAGCAACAGCCATAGCACCAAATAACCTTGATGATAACAACTGGGAAATCAGGATTGATAGCAGTCTCAGCAACCTTGCAACACCGACCTTCGAACAAAAAATTGAAGCCATCTGCTTGAAAACACTTAAGCGAACAATAAAAATATCATTGACCTGTGCAAACACAGACCAAGCCAAAGAAAAGCCTATTGGGCCTGGCGACAATCATACAAAAAAAGAGAAAAGCACAATCACAAAAAAGACTGAAACGCACAATAAAAAACTGGATCACTTCATCAATACTCTAGAGGCAGAGCCGCTCGAATAACATGTATCGCTTGATATGACTAGCCAAAGAAACGACAGAGAGTCAATGTGTATTTGATGTGATAAATATATACTGGTCGCCCAGCTACCCGTAAGAGTAGCTCAGCCAGTAACAATGAAAGTTCAATGTGGACTAGCCCAAGAAACGACTATAATCGATCACCTTGGTTTTTGCAGTGATTGATGCATCTTGTTGACTTAACCAGTCGAGCGCTGAGGATCCATCACCAATTGCATCGACGAGGCCCAAAGTTAATGCCTCGTGCCCCAGAAATATCTTACCGCCAATAACCTTCTTCAGTGCATCGTCCGACAAACGCCGCTCATACTGCACGGTCGACCGAAACCATCGATAACTATCTTCCCCAGCAAGCTCTAGATATTTATTAGTGAAATCATTGAGGCCTTGGAATGGCACAACATCAAGATTATGGCCAACACCAGCATTACGATACTCAATCCCAACATTTTCTAGAAGCTGCTTGAAAATGGGTATCTCCAGCAACACACCAATACTACCTACAATACTGGTCTCACGAGCAAAGATAACATCCCCTGTACTCGCCAAAAGATAACCTGCAGATGCAGCAGTGTTGCCCACCACGGTCACAACTGGAATACGTGCATGGATACGTTTTAAGAGAGAATAACCAGCGTCAGCTATAGATACAACTCCACCTGGGCTATCAATAGTAAGAATCAGAGCAGCGGCATTTGGGCTATTTGCGACAATCTCCAATTCCCGATACCACTTATCAGACATACCTTCCACAGGTCCTTCTACAGCAACAGTCGCCACATGACGCTCTAAGCCCGAGCCTGGCAAATTATTCTCGGACCCTCGGGGCAACAACAGATAGAGGAGACAACAAGCGATGACAAACAACCAACGCCTTGCATATTTCTTTAATGCCAGTGCATACATCACTTGACGACAAACATCGCTATCCTGAACAACAGCTTTCGTCTTTGCTCTTGCCACAGACGCTCCTCCTAATATGCTACAGGTGCATCACATAACGATTGAGCCTCAGAAACTCTTCTCGTACGAACTGGTTCATTTGTGACACGAAACCTTTAAAAAGCCACCGATTCATCATTTGCAAATAACTTCTGAGCGCAGGTACAGGCGTAAATGCAGCGCTTTCACCTGACACAATTTGACCATAGTCAACGATAGACAACCCATCAAGATGCGGATGAGCTTTGACCATTTTATCAACAGTTAAGGTCAAGTCACCAGTATCATCACACAGACCATACTTTAATGCACGCTCACCTAAGTACCACTCACCTTGTGCTACACGAGCCATATCACTTTTAGACAACGAGCGGTTGTCTTTCACAGTAGCAAGCATCCAGCGATAAAGACTTTCGTATACTCCGTTACGGTGCTTCATATAAGCCTGATAGTTCTTATCTTTCTTCTCAGGCATTACCTTCAGGTCACCAAATCCTTTAGTGACTATATCAACACCAATACGTGAAAGAAGCGGCTTCGGATCAAAAGACGACACAGATATGGACAGACCACCCAATGTTGCTGTTCGTTGTGCAACAATATAATCTGTTTGAGAGGCAAGCACATAACTTCCACCCAGCGCATAGCCGTAAACGAAGCTCACAATCGGCCGTACAGAGTCCGGACCATCAACACCAGGAAGTGTTTTTGATTGCCGAATATGGGATATGGCTTGCTCGATCTCATATAAATCTGAGCCAGAGGATATGGCTTGATCAATAACCAGAACAACACCCTTGGCACGTGGATTTCTCAAAGCAGTATCCAATGCATAAAGCCAGTCTACTTGATAGTTAGATACTTGACCGATATTCACCCGCGCGATGTGGTCAGACGTTAAATGATTTGCACCACCCGAAGAAAAGAAAAATGCAGCACCGGAGAGAACCAGGAGCGCCAACCCGATATAACGAACAACGCGATAATATTGAGTAAAACCTGACAGGTTGTAGTCGCTCAGCGCTTCGCGTGCCTTGCTGACTGTGTTAAAAATGACCATAACAACATTATTAATGAATTATTAAGGGATTGCAAGCACTAAATCTAACATGGTGGACTCGCTAAGCCGTGATGACCGACATCAATTGCAGCACAACAGCCGGGTTAAGTCCCACGTAGAGTAAAGTGGCAATGTAGACAACCAGCAGACAGTCGATGACATAGCCAGATTGGACCACCACTGGATAGCCCCTATTCTTTGGCACGTCATAAAAGAACATCAAGCCAATCATTCGTATGTAATAGAAAGCACCGATCAACGTTGCGACCACGACTGCAAGCGCAATACCTACTTGATTCGCTTGGAAAAGGGCCGCGAGTAGATTCACTTTAAACATAAAACCAAGAAAAGGCGGCATACCTAGAAGCGACAAAAATGATACAGCCAGCGCAACAGACAAAACAGGGCGCACCGCAGAAAGGCCTTTGAGGTCTTCTAAAGAATGACAAGGCAAGCTGCCCATCGAAATACGACCCAACGACATCAGCACAATAAATATGGTTAACCCATAGCCTATGGTATAAACCACCGCCGCCTGATTACCAGGGGCACTTAAAATAACCAACGCTAGCAGCACAAAACCCATGTGACCAAACGATGAGTAAGCCAACAGTGAGCGAATACGATCTTGAGCCAGCGCAAGCACGTTGCCGAAAAACATCGACAATATACCCACAGAAAGCGTTATAAATGACCATTGTGGAATATATGACACAACGGCAGGCGTGAAAATTCGCAGCCAGACTGAGATAAGCACCAACTTGGGCGTGGCTGACAAAATGCCCACAACAGTATACGATCCGCCCTCATAGACATCTCTAACCCAAAAATGAAATGGCACAATGCCCAATTTAAAACATAACGCAGCCGTAACCAACAACCCACCAATCGAGAACATCACATGCGACTGATAAGCTGTGAGCCAAGATAAACTACTCCCACTTACTGTTAATGACTGGACGATACCAGATAGCGCGCTGATCTCAAAACGACCCACTGTCGCGTACAAAAAACTGACCCCATAAAGCAGCAAACCCGAAGAAAAAGCACCCATAATAATGTATTTACATGCAGCTTCTTGGGAAGTCCGGTCTTCTGCTCGCGTGGCAAGCAACGCATACAGAGGTAAATACATACACTCAAGCCCAACAATCAAACTGATCCAAGTGGCACTCATAAGTGTAAACAACATCCCCATACTTTGAATCAAACACAAGCAATAGGTTTCAATCTCGGGCATCCGGTCTCGTCGAATGGCAGAGTGCAAAAAAGGGATAGAAAGAATACCCATAGACAAAGCACAACCACGACCAAAATAACTAAAAGCATCAAAAGTAAATAAGATCTGCTTACTCTCCGCCGGAAGTCGATTAGATAGCATCAGAGCAATGAGCGCGGACAGGTAGACCACAGCACAAAGTAAAGCATAGTGTGTCGTACGCGGACGATAGAAAGTTTTACTAAGCAAAAGTACAACTATACCAAGCGCCAACAATGACTCTGGCAACAACATCAATACATCATCAAGCATCATGACATTCTCACTTTACTGTGTGTCGACAGCATGGTTAACGCACGCAATGAATGCTCAGCAGGATCCATAACAACCCAGGGAGACAATCCTATCAAAAGGACTAAAAATGCAAGAATCAAAAGCGTCAAATGCTCCTGAAAATCAACGTCAAATAAAGTCAACAATTGATTAGAAACCACTTTTCCATAAAATATCCGCTTCACCAGCACCAGACTATAAATTGCCGACAGCAACATGGTCGAAGCAGCAAGCATCGCCACCCAGAAATTTGCTGACATAGAAGCGATCACAATGAAAAACTCACCAACAAACCCCGCGGTACCCGGAAACCCAATATTACTCATGGTATACAAAAAAAAGAAACCACTCAAAACGGGCAGTACACGCATAAGACCACCATAATCCTGAATTGAACGACTTCCAACGCGGCGATAAAGCATGCCAAATGCACAAAAGAGTCCTGCGGAACTAAACCCATGGCTAATCATATGAATAAGCACGCCGCTCAAGCCAGTGAACCCAATACGTGTCATGACATTATCCGGCTGCAAATAAAGCACAAAACAGCCCAAAGTAACCATGCCCATATGTGAAATCGAGGCATATGCAATCAGTCGTTTCACATCGGTCTGCTGAAATGCCACAAAACCCACAAACACAATCGCGATAAGCGATAAAATCACCATCCAGGGTGCATAGAATAATGAAGCATCAGGAGTCATTGGCAAGTTGTAACGCATAAAACCATACCCCCCCAACTTCAAAAGGATAGCAGCCAGCAGCATTGAACCTGATGTCGGCGCCTGAGTATGAGCGTCAGGCAACCAATCGTGAAATGGGAACATCGGTAATTTAATCGCAAAGGCTAGTGTAAAAGCAATAAACAGTACCTGTTGCTCCAAAAGAGACAAGGGCAATTGAGTGAAGGTGGAAAAACTAAAATCGCCAGCCAAGACCCCCATATAAAGGGTCGCGAGCAAGAAGAACACTGAACCAGACAGCGTAAATAGGAAATACTTAATGGCAGCGTATCTACGCGCTGATGAACCAAAAACACCGATAAAAAGATACATTGGCAAAAGACTAGATTCCCAAAATAAATAAAATAGCAGCGTATCCATAGCACAAAACGCACCAACAGCCATTGCCTGGGTAAAAAAGATCAATGAACAGGCAGAAGTAATACCAGCTGACTCGGTACATGCCATCAAAATACTCGCAAGAACAATCCAGAATGTTAGCACCACAAGGTTTAAGGAAATCCCATCGATTCCAAGATGATACCTTGCGCCCAAAGAGGGAATCCACTCAACATTTTCAACAAACTGAAACGCCATAGACGGCTCAAATCGTGACCACATATACATAGCAAGTGACAAGCCGACAAAAGCAAACACAATCGCCAGTATTTTTTGTATTATAAGCGCTCTGCGAGACACCCCCTGCATGACTGCACTGGCAATCACGCCATGAAGAATGACAGATGTTAATAAATATTCACTCATAATTTTCTCTTCATACGGCTGAACCAAAGCTAGATATCAGTATCATCATCACCACGGCCATTCCCATAATAGCAAAATAACGATTTAAGTAACTAGGCTGTAACCGACTTACCGCAAAGGAAAACGAACGAACGCCTAGCGCGATGCATTTTTCGTAAACACCATGAATCAACACCTGCTCACCAAATCGATTACACCCATAAGTCACCAAACTGTAAATAGGCACAACGATTTTTTCTAGTACCCAATTGAATCCATAACCATTCAACAACACCCAGTTCAACCATTTCGGCACCATCACAAAAGCACCTTGATAGCTAGCGCGATAGGTGAAATACAGCCAACTTGCTGCGATACCTAGCAATGCAAGATACAGACCCAATGAAAAAATAGCATGCCCAACAACACCGTGCCCGACAACATACCGGATTGCAGACTGCACTGGCACAAGCGGTGCGCTGACCTGGGAGAACTCGTAGAATAAACGACTTTGCTGGCCCGCAAAAAACACCAGAACGATGAAACCAACAGCAAAACTCAAAAACGCCAGCGCTGCCAATGGCCCTGTCATCGCCAATGGCGATTCATACACGGGCATGCGCGTCACATATCGGGGCTGCCCAAAGAACACCACCCAATACGCCCGAAATATATAAAGTGGCGTGACAAAAAAGCCAGCAAGCGCACAACCATAAATATACCCACCTAAACCAAGGTGTACAGATTGTTTCGCGACTGCAAGGAGAATCAGATCTTTTGAGTAAAAACCCGAAAACGGTGGGATACCAGATAAACTAAGCGCGCCAACCAAAAAACAACCAGTCGTGATTGGCATAAGGCGCCCAAGTCCCCCCATGCGACGAATATCTTGCTCATGAGCCAACGCATGGATCACTGAACCTGCGGCTAAAAATAACAGTGCTTTGTATAAAGCATGCAGGAGAAGATGAAAAATCGCCAGTTGAAATGCGCCAACACCAACAGCCAACACCATATAGCCAAGCTGCGATAACGTTGAATAAGCAATGATTCGTTTGATATCATTTTCGCAAAGCGCGAGGACACCGAGCCAAAGCGCACCACTGGCCCCTATGAAAGCAATACAATTCATGAGAAACGCACTACTAACCATCAAAGCTGAAAAACGACAAAGTAAAAACACACCAGCAGTGACCATGGTAGCTGCATGAATCAATGCAGATACTGGCGTTGGTGCCTCCATAGAGTCAGGCAACCACATATGCAGTGGCATTTGAGCGGACTTGGTCATTGCACCGATAAAAAACAAGAAGCCCACCAGAACACTCACGGGCTGCGCACCGAAACCATAGAGTTCAATAGTGACATCAGCTAAGCCTGACAAACGAGAAAAAACATCCTGATATTGCGGACTTCCAACATGGAAAATGATGAGCACAATACCTAAACTGAAAGCTAAATCACCAAAACGATTCATCAAAAACGCTTTAACATTAGCATGAGCCGCCGTATCTTTGGCGTAATAAAAACCAATCAATAGATACGAAAAAAGCGAAACACCCTCCCATCCAAAAAACAACCCCACCATATTGTTGGTCATCACAAGCTGCAACATAGCAAATGTAAAAAGTGAAATCAGACTAAAAAAACGAATCAGACCCGTATCATCCTCCATGTATGCGGCACTATAGATATGCACAAGCAATGAGACAGTTGCAATCATCAACATCATCACAACGCTAAGCCCATCAAGCCAAATACCCATCTCACAATTAAAGTCAGCGAGCTCTAACCACTGAAAAAGCACATAGGATTCCGTTGTGACACCATATGCAAAGAAGAGGATTGCCGCACCCAGCGCACAGATAAATGAGAGCAACAACGCAGCAATCGCCATTTGCATTGCGGCTCGCTCTTGACGAAAAAAAAGGCCAATTGTCAACCCAGATAACAGTGGCAACAGCAGTGTGCAAAAAGCGAACTGTGATAATATCGTCTGCATCCACTTACCCTCGAATATTTGTCAGTACTTTAGCATCCACCGCATGATAGTGCCGATACATAAGCACAAATAATGCCAATGCAATCGCTGATTCTGCAGCGGCAATTGCCAGTATAAATAACACCATCACTTGACTATGAAAATCTTCGTATAAACGAGAAAAAACAACAAAATTAAGACTGGATGCCAGAAACATAAGTTCAACGCAAAGCAGCATGACAATCAAGTTGCGGCGATTGACGACCATGCCAACAGTAGCAGTGATCATAAAAAGCACACCCAAAGCAACAACCAACATCCAGTCCATATTATGATTTCCGAGATTTTGAATTAACTAGCGTCAATCGGTCACGAGCGGACACAGCAAGCTGCTGTGAACGCACCTGAGATTTAACACCAGATGGAGGCCCCTGACGAACAATACCCGTTGCCACGATCATGGGAATCATCAGAATAAACGCAAGAAGCTGCAGTAATACACCATATTCCTGGTAGAGAACTTGAGCAAAGTCGACCAGATGATCCGTAGTCAAACCCCAATCATTACGCATGATATCAACATAACCAAACGGCTTATCAGCTGAAAACTGGGTCATATAATACACGATAACTGGCACTACTAATGTCAACAACAGAACCGCACAGCGACGCAAAAATGACAATCGGTCTTCGATGGCATATTCAGAGATATTAAGCATCATCACCATAAACAAAAACATAGTCATAACCGCACCAACATAGACAAAAATCAGAACAAATGCCAAAAAGTCGGCACCCAGCATAAGCCACAATATACTGGTTCCCAAGAAGCAACCCATAAGCGATAAAACGCTCTTGACTGGATGATTCACTAAGATCATCGCGTTCGCAAAAAACACCAAAAGCATGATGTCCAGCCACAAAGACCAGGTAATCATTGGCAGTACCTCTGTTTCACAACCATATCCTAACCCTCCCCTTCGTGTATCAACTGTCGATC
Organism: Legionellales bacterium; assembly: GCA_002722435.1. Classification (GTDB taxonomy): domain Bacteria; phylum Pseudomonadota; class Gammaproteobacteria; order Comchoanobacterales; family Comchoanobacteraceae; genus UBA7916. The sequence continues at coordinate 25,274 of PBLX01000065.1, forward strand.
AAGTGCTAGTTTTGGCTCAAGTGCTGTACCCAGCTCGAGCAGTTTATCTTTGGTCATAATATTCTGACCCCGACTGGTAACAACATAGTGCATCTCAGGTGTTGAAACAATTGAATCAACAGGACAAGCTTGCTCGCAAAGACCACAATTAATACATTTGAACATGTCGATGTCAAAACGGGTTGTGCGCCGCGAGCCATCATCGCGTGGCTGTGTTTCTATTGTAATCGCCAACGCGGGACAAGTAACCTCACAGAGCTTACAGCCAATACAACGCTCCTCACCATTGGGGTAACGTCTAAGGGCAAGCAAACCACGAAAACGATTAGAAACTGGTAAGGACTCATCCGGAAACTGGATGGTTTCCTTTCGTCGTAATGTCGTCTTTTGTGTCACAAGAAGACCACGCAACAACTCAGTCATCAGCACAGTTTGTACGAGGCCACGAGCAAAGACAAACCATACCAAGCCGACAATGATCACCGCAATCAAAGCATATATCATCATAGCAAACCGCCCATTACCATCAACGATACCACAACTATCCATATCACAGAAATTGGGATACAGACTTTCCACCCAACCATCATCAACTGATCATAACGATAGCGAGGAAAAGTCGCCCGAACCCAGATAAACATATACAAAAAAAAGAAAACTTTTAATAGCAGCCAGACAGGTGGCGGCACACTGAACGGCACTTCGGAAAACCAGGACACCCCCTCCACTGGTGACAACCAGCCACCAAGAAAGAAGAGGCTTGCCATGGTCGAGACAAAGATCATATTGGCATATTCCGCAATAAAAAACATAGCGAAAATAAAACCAGAGTATTCAACCTGATACCCAGCGACAATTTCGCTTTCACCTTCAGTGATATCGAATGGTGCTCTATTCGTTTCCGCCAAAGCGGCGATCAAAAACACAATAAAAACAGGAAACAAAGGCAAAAAATACCAACAAAAAAGACCACCTTGTTGCCCCAGGACAATATCCGTAAGATTCATAGAGCCTGCCAACAACAAAACAGGCACCAAAGAGAAGCCAAGTGCAATTTCATAAGATATCATTTGTGCCATTGAGCGCATGGCACCAAAAAAAGCATATTTTGAATTTGAAGCCCAACCACCCAATAAAATACCATACGAACCCAGCGAAGTGAGCGCAAGTACAAATAATACGCCAACATCGATATCCGCTAACACCCAATCAAGCGCAATAGGAACCACTGACCATACCGTAAATGCACAAATCAGACTGATCATAGGCGCCATCATAAATAACAGATAATCTGATTGCACAGGGATGATGATCTCTTTGTGTAAAAACTTGATCCCGTCAGCAAGTGTTTGCAACATACCAAGGGGTCCGACACGATTCGGTCCAACACGGCCTTGCATGTAGCCCATGATTTTTCGTTCTGCAAGAATTAAATACAGAACGAGCAACATCACCAGGGCCAATATGGCAACAATTTTAAGCAGCGTGATCAATAGAGGTTCTATCATTTACTCCCGTCCTTCTCTATTAAAGAGACACTGACTGGATCATGACGGCCAGACAGCAAATCTGATTCGGCCCCGCTTATAGGCAACTGAACCGCATTTAGCGCCACGTTCTCATCGATGACTAGTGGACAAGTTATGGTATGGCGCCCCTGCTTCACCTGCACCAATTGTTTACCCGTTACACGTTTCTCAAACACCGATTTAGCAGTGTGTGGATGCATCTTTGCAACCACATCAGTAGACAATG
>PBLX01000066.1 GCA_002722435.1 Legionellales bacterium
ATGTGAGTAGGCCGAGCATACATGTAGGCTAAAGCCAACACGACAGTTCTTGGGTCCACGCTCAGCGCAATCTCAGTTGAAGTCCTAGTAATTCAATCTCAGTGACATGCTTATGCAAGATGCATTCAATGACATGAATAGTTCAAAATCTGAGCATGGAGCGGTTTGTGATCATAGCGTACCATGCATAAAACCGTTCCTCATTTATCTGCCAAATAGCCGTGACAAGATCTCCCATTGGGATGGGTCTCGCTGGTTGTCAGAGCCATAGGCTCATGTAGCATGATTTGTTGTTGTGATAAATAAATCTTAATGTCAAGCTACTCATACAAAATAAAATCGGTTAGATTAGTCATATCAACATAAGGAAATCATGCCCATGCGTGGTACTCATGTTCCCAAAGCAAGCTGGATGTCGTCTCTTTCCAAAAATCCAAGCAAAATAACTGCAATAAAACAGTGGTTATCATCACTATACACTAGAACAACCAGTGAGGTAAAAGACTGGTTGAGTGCAAAAATATCAAAAAAACAGAGACAGTATCTTGAGAAAGCCATGGAAACAGCAAAGCAACGGCGATTGAAGCAGAAAACTTTCGCTCTGATCATGATGGCTTGTATCTCTAAATTACTGCCATTTCTTTATGCGCGTTACACCATGATGGTACATTGGTATGTTGTTGGGCTGATAGCATCCATTGTATGTACTGGACTCATATCCTACATATGCTTTGTGGAGTTAAAACAAGCTGTACATCGTTGTTTGTCAATGGCACGAATGGGTGGTTGGATTGGTGAAAATAGTGTCTCTCCGAGAATGGCCCAATGGGTTGTATCGACTGCATTGACGTGTATCGTACTGTGTGCAGCCATTGTATTGAGCTACCAGTACTGGGGCTATATGTCGATTATTTTAGCAAACATAGCCAGTGGTTGGTATTCTTTATTGACAATGCTTCCTTCAAGCTTTGCATCTTGGGAGCTATTTGTATTTACGTGCGCCATGATTTGTTACAGCGTAATTATCTATGCCGTCATGATATACGGTTGTGTATATAGTGTTCTTGATTTAATAGATGGGTTTTTCGGTCTTGATTGGGACTATTATCGATTCCAACGAGATCTACCCGATGTCACCAAAGAAGCCCTACAGTGTTGCCAGCATGGCAATGCAACTGAGCTCAAGAAAATACTCAAGGATGGCATATGTTTTGATGATCCTTTTTCAGAACGAGAGTCACAAGCATATTCAATCTTGGATGCAATTTGTCTTTACGGTCGCGATGATTTGTTGTCAGTAGTAATGGAACCCAAACTACAATATCACTTCAAGCCAGTCTCTACACAAGAGAAATTACTACTTGCTATGATCAGTGGAAATCACGACAATCTACGCGATGCTTTGACTACAATACGTGATAATGAAAATCAGATCAGCCTGAATCACCTCATGTTCGGTCTGTATTGCTGTCTTGTGAGAGGGGATGTAGACGCCATCAGGATCGTTCTTAACTCTAAGTCTAATGTTCAATGGCTAACACGAAGTGATAATCCTAGACAATACAGTGCTGTTTACGGGGGCGTAGGGTACATGGATTTCCAATCTACATGGATTGAGGCTCATAATGGAAGGCAGCATCATTGGATGAAGAATTTACTCGAACAGATGGCTGATAACCTATCAGAAAATCAAAAAAAATGCATTCGCATTTTATGGCCATGGCTGATGAGTAAAGAGGTTTGGAATTTGGATATTTGGGTCAGAGGTCATCAAAGAACGATTCAATTGATTTCTCTCGTGATCGAATCATGCTCAGTGAAGGTTCTGGAGTCATTCGTCAATGTCAATAAAACGCTAAATGCTTCAAAAGACAATCACTATTACCATTGGCTACGGCAAAAGAATGATCCAACTGAGCTTCGAGAAAAGATTTATCAGTTATTAATCAATTCGTTAAGGCGTAATGCAAACTATCTGAATATTAAAGAGGTTAGGCGTATCAGCAAGATCTGTGAAGAAAGTCGTCAGTGTGCAGAATTGAGATCCGACTATTTGCGTGTTCGTGCCAAATGGTTGGAAAAATGCTGTGAGACAAATCAGCCGAAGCTATTTGATGCTTTTATCTGTGATCACCTGGGTTTAGATTGGGCTAATACTAAGGCCATGGCGCAATATCAGATCCAAACACCAAGGCTTATGCATACTGCCATTTATCATGGGCACATCGACATGGTTAACTGTCTCCTCAAGTTAGGCGTGAGCAGTACCTACTACGTTGATGATGATGAATCATGGTTTGGTCCTGAACGCGTAAAAGTTATTAATGATACAATCACTCTAACATACAGCGGCTGTCCTGCGAAGTATGCCATTGTCACATCACTGATGGTTGGTCAATTTGATATCACCAGGCTACTGAGCAACAGTGAAGGCGCTGAGGATTTTCTAAATAGTCTTTGTGATCAATCAGAAGAAACCTTGGTGTTTGAAAAGATATGTGCGCGTATCTACTTTGAAAAAACCATCACGCCAAAACAATTATTTATTGTGGTTCAGTGCTTTTGGAGAATGAATTCGTTCATCCAAGGAGAAAATGAGTCATACGTTGATGAGTTCATTGATGAATCTATGACGGTTATTCGACCTGTCATACATCGAAAGGGCGCCAGGCTTATGCTCAAGGCATTACAAGCAGTGGAGATCAATCAAAATGGGTTGGACGAGGCGTTTGTTAAATTTAATAATCCATGGGTTCAAGAACCAAGTTTGTTATCTAGATTCCTAGTCAATCAAGTGGATAGTTTATACCTTGAAGATCATGCGAAAGATCGTATAAAAAAGATCACAAACGCTAGTGATCAGTCATGGTCGCTTCTCGCCGAGTGCATTTCAATGAACAAAAAGCTTTACTTGCAAAATCAACTCAATCGTGGTCAAGATATCCATAGCCACTTCTGGATATCACAGTGTTGGGATTGGCAATATCATATCACACGGTGGGACGAAATAATTCAATGCATCAATGAACAGAGCGTTCAGAAATTATCTTGTGGGTATTCACACGAGGCCACACTGTGGATGCTGGCTCAAAAAGTGCATACCATGATTGAGGTTTACGGGGGATCTGGCTTAAATACAAATGCATCAATCGCTGAATTGTATCGCACAGATCTGAAAGACTTTCTCAGCGCGCAAGGACGCCATAGGAACCATGTAGACTATTGGCTTGAAGCACTTTGGGAGATGCGCGGCAATGTAGCGTTACTCAAAGATACATTTGAGAAACTGGATGATGAGTTAAAGCATGCCCAAGAGAGCCATCTTTATAAAAAGATCAAACATTGTGTCAAACTAGGAGAAGGGCGCGATGTGAGCGTTAGAAAGGGATCACTGCACAAATTTAATTTAGGTCATCTTGCTCGCCTTACTCATGTGCACGGCCTTAATCTACACTCAGAAGCGTGTGGCTCGTGGATGGACCGAATTCGATTGGCGATTATCCCAAGCCTTAGTGCCAAGAAAATAGGCCAAGACGCTATACTGAGAGTCTTCAGCTATCTTTTACCATTCGATGAGCGGTTGCCCTTCGAAAAAAGCAAACTAATCATACAGAAAGGCAGTGACATAGAAGAAGTATCTGCAGAAAAGCTGTTTGAAGGTCCTATTGTAGCACACATGAAGCAAGATGATGAACGTGTGCGCATGAGCCAAGCCTTCCACGATGGTCTTCGTGCTCAATAGCAAGAGGGCCAAGACCAAGTATCTCAATATGTGAGTAGGCCGAGCATACATGTAGGCTAAAGCCAACACAACAGTTCTTGAGTCAGCGCTCAGCGCAATCTCAGTTGAAGTCCTAGTAATTCAATCTCAGTGACATGCTAATGCAAGATTGCATTCAATGTCCTGAATAGTTCAAAATCTGTGCATGTAGCGGTTTGTGATCATAGCATACGATGCATAAAACCGTTCCTCATATATCTGCCAAATAGCCATGACGCATGTTGATATCGCTGATACCAATGACTGCATACCAGTACCCGATAAACTCTAATCGATAATCGAGTCGTTTCATAAGGTTAAGGTGCGGGAAAATCATGCATAATTGATCATAATGGACTATACAAAATAACACTTGATGATGGAAAAAAAATGCGTTGGATTACATCGACCGCTGTTAGCCACACTTACGGCACAAAGGCTGAGAAGTCCGTCATGCGCTTTGCAGACATGTTTGCCTCGGACCGCATGGGTGATTTTGTAGGTATCTTCAAAAATATCGCTCAAGCTGCGCAGCGAAAGTACAAGTTTTCCTGGGCAGAAAGTGCAGATCATGACCAGCAAGTCAAAGGCAATATCGTCGGCGTGCTTGGATCACAATTCAAACCATTGAAAGGCAAGGAAAGTTACATGCCTTTATCTACAAGTATGAATCTTGCTTATGATATTGACGCGCTATGTGACGTCAAGCCAACCAATGGCACAACGGTCGCTGGCTACAAAAAGTTGATCAGTCAGTTTTTGGCCATATGGAAAACAGTGGCGACACCAACTGAGAAGTGGAGTAGTGAGCAGTCTGCTGAATTAGCAAATACGATTCGTAAGATCAGGATACAATGTGAACAGACGGTTGAGCAGGGGGGTGCTAAAGAGGTCATTGACAGAATCGAGCGCTTTCAAGCCAAGCTGTGTTATATTGAGGCAGGAATATTCGCGGTATCCGATATTGAGCAATATCCTGAAGGCTACCGATCTGGAGCGAGAAAGCAGCCGCCGTGTTACAACATCATTAAGCAAGGGTTCTATGAGGCATGTCAACCACCAGTTGGTGGTGACTTAGGCGATGAGGCGATTGCTCGTGAGATGACGCATGATATTCTCATGCAAGGTCTTTTTGATCGTGAAGAAACATTATTTGCCATGCTTGGTTGTCAACCGCTTACCGCTATTCGTGCACCGGTGCTTGATCAAACCGCATCAGCCGTTCTCGATCAGCTGACAAAGCGGAGCAGTAGAAAGGCCCGTTATCTGGATGCTATACAATCGGCCTCTGATCGTTATCAAGAGTTGCTAAAAGCGCACGGGCCTGAAGTCGCATTGAATCATACAGGACGATCAGTATCGGCAGAAGAAACCAAGGACGAGAACATACAAGCTGTGGTTTTTATGGAAGCAGATGACGATCATGTTCCTGAAGAAACAGCAAAAGTATCCCCAGAGTCCAAAAAAAATTCGGATGAAAAGCGCAACGCTAAGACAGTGCTCAAGCGTTTATATCTATTTTTGCGATCGATCACACAAGCGGCTAGTAATTATCTGGGACGTATCTTTAGGCGTTAGCTTATTGATTTACTTAGTATTGAAAAGTGCAAGATTATATGTGATCACGCTGCCATCGTTGCAACTGGTTACCTGATCAAAAGCCATCCAAAAACTAATACCATCTTTTTTTAATAACAATATTAATGATCTATGTGGACCCTCACTGCCTATGAAGAGGCCTAATTGTTTGACTTGTATCATCAGAATGTCTGCGATAGATTAAATCCATAACATCTGATAAGGCGAGCCGATGATCCTAAAACTGCTGACTGTGATGTTGTGGCTGGTGGCTCCACTATGTCTAGCAACGGAAAAGTCAAGTTCACCAATGCGTGTGGTTGCATCAACAACTGTAAAACATGTTTACGGCGCTGAGGCAAAGCGCTCCATCATGCGCTTCGCAGACACGTTTGCTCCCGATCGTATGGGGGATTTTGTTAATATTTTTAGAAATATCGCTCAAGCTGCACAGAGAAAGTATAAGATTTCATGGGCAAACAGCATGGATCATGACCAGCAAGTCAAAGGCAATATCGTCGGTGTGCTTGGGTCACAGTTTAAGCCACTCAGGGGTAAAGAAAGTTATATGCCGCTGTCCGTTAGTATGAATATTGCATATGATATTGATGCGCTATGTGACGTCAAGCCAGCCAATGGTGCATCGGTAGACGACTACAAAAAATTGATCAGACAGTTTTTGGCCTTGTGGAAAACAGTGGCGACACCAACTGAAAAATGGAGTAGTGAACAGTCTGCTGAATTAGCAAATACGATTCGTAAAATCAGGAGAGAATGTGAACGTACAGTCGAGCATGGTGGTGCTAAAGAGGTTATTGATAGGATCAAGCGCATTCAGGCCAAATTATGTTACATTGAGGCAGGGATTTTCGCGGTATCTGATATTGAGCAGTATCCTGAGGGCTATCAGTCTGGAGCGCGGGGGCAGCCACCGTGTTTCAACATCATCAAACAAGGGTTCTACGATGCATGCCAACCACCAGATCGTGGTGACTCAGGCGTTGAGGCAATTGCCCGGGAGATGACACATGATATTCTCATACAAGGTCTCTTCGATCGTGAAGAGACGTTGTTCAAAAGACTAGGTTGTCAGCCACTTACCGCGATTCGTGCACCGGTATTAGATCAAACAGCATCAGCTATTGTCGACCATATAGCGAAGCAGAGCAGTGAAAGGGTTCGTTACCTGGGTGCAATACAATCAGCTAGTCATCGTTTTCAAGAGTTGCTAAAAGTATACGGGCCTAAAGTTGCATAAGTAGGACACGCTAACAATGATGGTAGAGCAAACCAAGGACGAGAACATACAATCTGAGGATTTTATGGAAGCAGATGACGATCATGTTCATGAAGAAACGGCAAAAGTATCCCCAGAGTCCAAAAAAAGTTCGGATGAAAAGCGCAACGCCAAGACAGTGCTCAAGCGTTTATATCTATTTTTGCGATCGATCACACAAGCGGCCAGTAATTATCTGGGACGTATCTTTAGGCGCTAGTTTATTGATTCAACAAATACGTCCAGAGTGTAGATAGATCGTGTCCGATGGTTACATCAGCTCGCGATTATTTAAAATTAGAATAGAAATAATTATAGGTAGTTGGAACAGAGTCGATCTCTTTGTACCCTAGAGGGCTCAGTATGTCATCAATTTTAACCTTCATTTTTACCGATAGAGCCTCTATCATGAGGATACAAGAATTGTCCTGCAGTATTTTCTTCATGCCTCGAAGTATGTTGGGTTCGTGCCCCTCAACATCAATCTTGATTGCTAGAGAAGTATTTTCGTAGTCAAGAGCAGCATCCCCTGTCGTTAAATGAGCAATGCGCTTCAATCGATTGCGAGGTTTCTTGTGACTCTTAATAACATTGGTTCCGCCTGTCTGAGCATAACCGTGCTTGATGGGAGATGATATATGGCATGCCCTCGTCACATCTGAAAGGCCGAGCACATGGAGCGAGATCAAGCGCATTAAGCTGGGGTGTTTGTCCAGGGTTTTCTTTAGCTTAAAAATTGCCTCGGGGTTTAACTCAAACGCATGAACAACTTTACCTATGGAGGCTAGCTGAAATGTATAGTAACCACAGTTTGCACCAATATCAATAAATTGATCTATCGAGTGTTCATGTAGATAGGCTCCGAGTTTCTCAAATTCAGTCTACTCATAGACGCCATCGCGAATGATTGTCCTGTCAATCGGATCCAAATAGTCTAGATACATTTCAAAGCCGTTGATATTGAAATATCCACGATGTATTCCTAACAGTTTTCTACTACGTAATGTAACAGAATTCGAAATTTGATGTTGCCACCGTTTTAGTAATCGCATCATACTGTCTCATGAACTTGAACTATCAACCTATAGTGTAACCTTTTACGATAATATATCAAGAATCTGTGCAGCTTCATGATGTTCGTAACAAGACATGATGATTATATGGCTTGCATCGCCTGGATGTCTGCGATAAATTAAATCTATATTATCTGATTGGAGCATGTTGATGATCCTGAAACTGTTGACTTTGATGCTTTCGCTGCTATTACCACTGTGTTGGGCAACTGATTTGCCCAAATCACCGACGTATATTATCTTGGTTGGGCCTCCAGGCTCTGGTAAAGGAACATTGTCTGAAAAAATAGCTACAGAGAGTCAATTGCCCGTTATCACCACGAGCCAAGTTCTCAAAAGACAGTTAGATGCAAACACGGCTCAAGCAAAGCAAATCAAGCAAAAAATGGCTGCAGGCGAGTTAATATCTGACGATACCATCCTCGCTGTAATGAAAGACGAGATCGCAAAACCGCAATACACAAACGGTGCCATATTTGATGGCTTTCCGAGAACGGCTTCACAGACGCAGTTCTTCGAAGATAATGATTTGACAGTACAAATGGTAGTTGTGTTGAATATCTCTGATGATGAAATCGTTCGCCGAATGCAGGGCCGACGTGTTCATGGGCCCTCGGGACGCGTTTATCATGTTGACAACAGGCCACCTGTGACACCTGGTGTTGATGATGTGACTGGCGAGCTATTAGAGCAACGAGCAGATGACCAGCCGGACATCGTTCGATCTCGTCTTACGCATTATCACAGCATGACCAAGCCTGTGATTTCATGGGCCAACGGCGAAACCATGAGTGTCAACGGTATCGTACAACAAGTGATCGAGCTCAATGCTGACCAAGATCTTGAACAGATATGGGCTTCTCTCTGCAAGAAAGCACCGAGCCAAGACGCAGAAAGTATAGGTTGTCACGCACCTGCTGAGGTGAGCTGATCCTGACCATGGCTGGTGGCATACCCAGAATCAAATAACCAAAGCACAACAGCAATGCGCTCGTTCTTCTCTGGGCGAGTAGGTGGGTCGCCTTTCTGGCTCAGTATCACAATTTGCAACCACCATCATCCACCAAAGCCTACCAAAGGGCGTCACCCAGCGCTTGCAGTGCGGCACCCATCCCATAGTTAGGAAGCTGGAGTATGGCGCTGGTGAGCCATTTAAATAGCTTTACTAAGTCTCAAACGATCCGATCACCAACCTCAGGCCGAGCTGTCTCGGTGTCCTGTGACGGCAAGTTCAACAAGCCAGCTTAAGACAACCCACAAAGACAACCCACAGAGACAACCCGCATACATCCCACAGACAGCCCACAAACAAACGGTCAGCCAAAGCGCAGGCAAGCCACAGATCATACGCGTCGAGCAGACGATAGGGCTCACTAGGACGTGCAGATGGAAAAAGTAGTTTATTGTTGACAAGTGGAAAAAAGTAGAGATAAAATGAACTCAAGTGGTAAATTGTGGTGGTAAGTGGAGTGAGTTTTCGTGGGGTCAGCGCATGTAATGTCGACGCCAAAGGTCGATTCGCGATGCCGACGAAATATCGCGAGTCATTTCATGAGACTTCAAGCAGTAAATGCGTCATCACCATCGACACCGAAGACGATTGCCTGTTGCTCTATCCACTACCGGTATGGGAAGAAATAGAAGCCAACCTGCAGTCCTTACCAAGTCTTAATCGTAAAGTTCGAAGAATACAACGTTTACTGATTGGGCATGCCAGCGAAGTTGAAATTGATGCACAAGGACGAGTGCTGCTACCAACCATACTTCGTCAATTCGCCCATGTGAATAAGAAGATGATGATGGTCGGCCAAGGAAAAAAGTTTGAGTTGTGGAGCGAAGAGAATTGGCTAGGCGCCTGTAAAACGTGGCTCGAACAAGGAAAAGCTATGCAAAAAGAGGGAGAGGAGATACCAGATGAGCTATCCAGCATATCAGTATGACCATTTACCTTATCAAGTGGATAACGCCGGGGAGGCATCAATGCCAAGTCACACACCAGTATTACTAAACGAATCAGTTACTGGTTTACATATCAAAGCCAATGGCATTTATCTCGATGCAACATTTGGTCGTGGCGGACACAGTCGCGTCATACTCAATCAGCTAGGAGAGCAAGGACAGCTCATGGTGCTTGACAGGGATCCGCAAGCGATAAGCGCTGCCCACGAGCTAGCAGCGACTGACCACCGCGTACAAGTGTTGGCTGGTACCTTTTCTCAGCTAGGTGACCTCATGAGTCAAGACATAAACGTAGACGGTGCGCTGTTTGATTTGGGCATTTCAAGCCCACAGGTTGACCAATCCGAACGTGGGTTTAGTTTTCAACAAGATGGCCCAATCGATATGCGTATGGACAATGCGCACGGTATGAGCGCAGCTGATTGGCTGAATAGAGCCAATAGCGATGAAATTGCCTGGGTATTGACGACCTACGGTGAAGAGCGCTTTGGTGATGATATCGCCAAACAGATCGTGCAAGCGCGCGCCCGATCACCCATCAAAACGACCAAACAGCTCGTCGAAGTAATACTAGCTGTTGTGCCCTCAATGGCAGCTGGAAAGCATCCAGCCACCAAAGTTTTTCAAGCAATCCGAATGCACATCAATGATGAGCTTGAGGAGATACGAGTCGGGCTTCCCATCGTCACAGAGCGAATGAACAGCCAGGCCAGACTTGTGGTCATTAGCTACCACTCGATAGAACACCAGCTGGTAAGTGACGTATTGAAACGTAAACATATCAGTGAAGATTTAACAGACTCAACCTCAAGCAAACCAAAGCTCAGAAAAGTGGGGCATGCCATTCGTGCAAATCGTGGTGAACGATTGGCCAACCGGCGTGCTCGATCTGCTCTGTTGCGCATATGGGAGAAAAAAGATGGCACGTAGTATGGTCAGAGCCGAAACACTGACATTTCCACCGGTCGTAGCCCCTGGGCTATCAGCCTCAGCGATGACGCATGGCCTTATCGCAGTAGTTTTTATATCGCTATTTATGATGGTATACGTAAATTTTGCGAACCGCGTAAACACGGTTAAGCTGAATCAGCTGCTAAGCAAACACGCGTCGTTATTGGATAAAAAAGACAGAATGCTGCTTGAGCGAGAAAAGTTGCAGATGTATCACCGCACTGAGAAGCATGCTGTGCAAGACCTTGGATTCAATCTTGCAAAAAAAGCGAAAGTTGTTACCATCATACTCTAGATAAACGCTCGAGGAAAAGAAGTGCAACTTGGCAGGAAAGTCCGCTTTTGGTTTTTAGCATCGCTTTGGATTTTATTGACGATCGCCATTTCATGCCGACTACTCTATCTTGCTACCTATCAGCGTGGCTTTCTCATGGACCAAAGCAAGGCCAGGGTTGAACGACAGATGGTCATCAACGCCAAGCGTGGTCGAATTCTTGATCGAAACGGCGAAATATTGGCGATGAGTAAGCCAGCTTATGACCTGTGGACGGTACCTAAAGCACTACTCGAGGACAAGCAAGGATGCCATGAACTTGCAAGGCACCTGAGGCTGTCGACACAACAGCTCCGTGAGCGCCTGACAAAAAACCAGCAACGAGATTTCTTTTTCTTAGCGAGAAATATCGACACATCAGTTGCTAACGCCATCAAAGACAGTGACATCAAGAGCGTGCACAGCACGCCATCATTCGCTCGCTTTTATCCTGGCGGAATGGCCAGTGCGGCTATGGTGGGTATTATTAACTCCGACGGTCATGGTATTGAGGGGATGGAGTATAGTTATGAATCTATTTTATCAGGAAAAAACGGGGTAGCGAAATTCGTCATCAACCCTTTTGGTGAAACGGTTGAATCCATTCAGCGGCAAGAATCAGTGCCTGGTGATGATGTCTCATTGACGATTGACCGATCCGTACAATATTTGACCTACGAAGCGCTCAAGGAGGGCGTTGAACAAACCAGCGCAAAGGCTGCGCATGGTGTGGTACTCGACGTTGCCAGCGGCGACATCATTGCTGCCACCAGCTATCCATCATTTAATCCTGACACCATCAAGCAACAGCGACCAGGCAAAGACAGCATGCGTCAACGTACATTCACTGATCTATTCGAGCCAGGGTCAACGTTTAAGCCAATCACCATGGCCTATATACTAGAAAATATACCAGGCGTTCGTGCTCAGCGCATCCAAACCGCACCAGGAACATTAGTGCTTGGTGAGAATATGGTGCGTGATGTAAGGAACCATGGCATGCTCGAACTGAATGACGTGTTGACAAAATCAAGTAATATCGCCATGGCCAAATTACTGCTGCAAAAGCCAGACGGGTTTATCATGTGGCTAAAGAATCGCTATCACATAGACGAGAAAGCGCAACTTCCATTTCCAGGTTTACCAAAGGGATCGGTGATAACGAAAAGCGCGATCAGTCAATTTGAGTTGGCCACGCTGTCTTTTGGCTATGGTGTAAGCATGAGCCCAGTTCAGCTCGGACAGCTCTATTTGAGTATTGCAAATGGTGGTTACTGGCAGCCGCTGAGCCTGGTCAAAAGCCCAAAAGTCGACAAGGGCTCACAACATAGAGTGATGCGAGCTGAGACCGCAAAAGAGATTCGCGCCATGCTTCATCGTGCAACAAAGCAGGCAGGTACCGCATGGCGGGCTAGAGTAGGAGGCATTGATGTTGCTGGTAAAACTGGAACAACGCATGTCTACGATCAGGGGAGATATTGGGACGACCGACACATTGCATCCTTTGCTGGCTTTGCACCATTGAGTGATCCTCGCTATGTTGTGGTGATCGTTGTCGAAGAGCCAGACGAAAAATTTCGATATGGTGGCCAGGCGGCAGCACCTATCTTTTCAAAAATAGTGTTTAGTAGCCATTTCATCAGTTCCAATGATGACATGAAATCGAGTAAAAATCTTAAGCAGTAGGTCAGACAGCAACGTCGTATGATCTATGATCTAGTGGATGCATACTGAAAATAGTATCCTGTCCATCAACCTAAAAAATAGAGTCTTGGCATATCAGTGAGATACGTAACAATAGCAGCTGAGTAATTGCGTGTTGCCAGAACTTTGCTACAATAAAACCAACGCCACAAAATCTACATAATGGAAAAAATTGTTGATGACATCGACTTTGACCAGAGCGTTAGCCCCTACCTAGATCTTGTTGATCTGCTAACCCCTGTGCTTGAGCTGCCCAGGCACCTCAATCGTGCCATTACAGGTGTCAGTGCAAACAGTCAGAAAGTACGTCCTGGTTACGTTTTTTTCGCAACGCCAGGCTACGGCAAGCTCGACGGCAGAGACTACATTCAAGATGCGATTGTGGCAGGTGCTGTTGCGGTGGTATCTGAAATCGCACAAAATGATCAGGTCAAAACGAGTCTCATCATGCCGCCCGGCGAGAAGAAAGCTGTGATTCCACATATACAGATCCCCAACCTGAGGACCATGATTGGGCAGATTGCTTCCCGTTATCATGGTAACCCCACACAACAGATGCAAACCATTGGCGTAACAGGGACCAACGGCAAAACAACAGTTACCACACTATTAACCAAAGCGCTGAATCGCCTACAGATGAAATCAGGGTTTATTGGGACGCATGGGGTTGGGAGTAACATCAATAAGCTCAAAAAAACCAACATGACCACACCAGGGCCATTCGAACTGCAGGCATACATGGCGCAGCTTCGTGACGAGGCATGCGAGAGCGTCATGATGGAGGTATCTTCGCATGCGATCGCGCAACATCGTGTCATTGGCGTGAACTTTGACACCGTGGTGCTCACCAATGTCACGCGAGATCATCTTGATTACCATCGAAATATCGAAGAGTATATCCAGATCAAGCGTGAATTATTTCTATCCTACAATGCCAAGCACATCGTACTCAATCTTGATGACCAAGTGGGTGCCCAGCTTGCACAACGGCTGCACAAACAACGGCAAATCATTGGCTACAGCATGCGCGGCGCCAAATTAGACAACTTGCCAGTTGTCCGGGGGTGTCAAATTCGATCAACGCACAGCGAACTTTCAATGGTGGTTGTCTTTGGTCAGCAAAAGCGCGCGCTCAAGACACATCTGATGGGTGATTTTAATATCAGTAATCTACTGGCTGTGATTGCAAGCCTGGTAACGCTCGGTTTCGACTTTGAGCAGGCGGTTGACTCATTACAAGATGCGTCAGCAGTCGGCGGGCGTATGCAAGTACTCGACGGTGGCAGCCGAAAACCCATGGTAGTCATAGACTATGCCCATAGCCCAAGCGCACTTGAGGCGGTATTGTTGAATCTTAGGCAGTCATGTCGTCGTAAGTTGATATGTGTCTTTGGCTGCGGCGGTGAGCGCGACCAAGGCAAGCGGCGACTCATGGGTAAAGTTGCTGAGGCACATGCCGATGCCGTGATTTTAACTGACGATAACCCACGAGCTGAGTCACCAAAAAGTATTGTCACTGATATTCTTAAGGGCTTCCTATGTCCATGGGCAGTTGAAGTCGTACATGATCGAACCGAAGCGATTATGGCAGCAATCTCTGGTGCAATGCCTGGTGATGTCATATTAATTGCTGGAAAAGGTAATGAAAGCTATCAGATCGTTGGTGACCAACGTGTGATATTCAGCGACAAAGAAAAAGCAGAGTTTCTGCTCAACCTTACCGATGAGATCTAAGCGTGATTGCACTCAGCGAATTGGCCCGACAGCTGCCTTGCACAATCAGTGGTGATCTGTCCGGTGATTATCAAAGCGTAACCCAAGACAGTCGACGAGTTAGCCCAGGGTCGGTTTATATCGCCATGCCGGGTGCCAGGGTCGATGGCCATGATTATGTTGTCGATGCAAAGATCAAAGGGGCTGTTTGTGCGATAGTAGAACGTCAATGCGCCGTTGACATACCGCAGATCATCGTCGAAGACGCTTATCAATTTACGGTTGAATGGGCTAAGTATGCAAGAGCGCAATGGCAGGGCAAGACGGTGATTGCCCTCACCGGTAGCCTAGGTAAAACAACGCACAAGGAGCTGCTATTGGCATTATGTAGTCAGCGGGGTCCTGCGTATGCGACACCCGGTAATTATAATAATCTACTTGGTCTTAGCCTGACGATACTCAATGTCCCCGCGAATGCAAAAACCGTGATATTAGAACTTGGCATCAGTGAGATCGATGAAATGGCAAGCCTCGCCACGCTTGCGCAGCCAGATATTGCCTATGTGACCAATATCCACCCATGTCATCTTTCAGGTT
Source organism: Legionellales bacterium (assembly GCA_002722435.1). Lineage (GTDB taxonomy): Bacteria > Pseudomonadota > Gammaproteobacteria > Comchoanobacterales > Comchoanobacteraceae > UBA7916. Next base: position 14,925 of record PBLX01000066.1, read on the forward strand.
TAAAAGACGAAACAACCATCGCCAAAGAAAAGTCGAAGATTTATCAATCACTCACAGAAGACGGGCTAGCCTACATCAATAATCTCGACGACCATGTCGATCAATTTGTGGCAAGCAGCGGTCATTGCAAGCAACAGTTGCTGCATGCTGCGAACTTTGAACTTAATCAATCCAGTATCAAACTAGACCACCGCGCCCATGCGACATTTACCATGAAGCTGGATGGCAAAGCACACACTGTGTCACTGCAGATGCCTGGTAAGCATATGGTAGACAATGCATATGCAGCAGCAGTCATTGCCTACCGACTCGGTGTATCCAGTGACCAAATCGTCAGCGTTTTGTCAAATCACCGCGCAACCTCTGGTCGAATGCAGCGCTACGTACATCCCCAATCCCAAGCACACATCATTGATGACAGCTATAATGCTAATCCACGAGCCATGGAAGCGGCAATCGCAAGTTTAGGTGCGATGCAATGTGCGCGAAAAATTCTTGTTTGTGGAGATATGGCTGAGCTTGGTGATTCTGCGACATATTGGCATACGAAAATTGGCGAATGGGCCACACAACATGGAATTGATTATCTATTGGCAACTGGCGCATTTGCTGATTCTGCTGTGATGAAATTTGACGGGACAAAGCGTATTGTGCACAATCATGCCGATCTACTCAGTGCACTACAGCATCAGCTAGCAGAAGGGGTCGTTGTGATGATAAAAGGATCTCGATCCAATCACTTGGATCGTTGTGTACAAGCGCTGGTCGCAGAAAAAACTAAGAAGGAGCAAGAAGTTCAATGATCGCCTATTTATTGCTTTTCGTTGCAAGTATGAGTGCAACATTGATGGCCATGCCAGCTGTGATTAGACGACTGAAAGCTGCCAGGGTAGGTCAATATATTCAATCCGATGGACCAAAGCACGCGGGCAAAGCACAAACACCCACTTGTGCAGGGTTGTTTATCGTCATGCTCTCCATCCTTGTGCTGTATCCAACTGGCGTTCTATTTACGCCGGCAGGGGGGCTGGTGGCGCTCGTCTATGTTGCACACATGTGCATAGGCCTCAGCGATGATCTGTCAAAACTCCTATACCGAGATAACAATCTTGGCCTTAAAGTTCGGACAAAGTTCCTGTTGCAGGCCGCACTAGCATGCGCTGCGCTTGCCGGCATGCGTTGGATAATGGGTGACGCTATGACCATCATTCATGTACCAATAGGTCAACAAAATGTCTTCACCTGGGATTTCGGTTGGCTTTACTACCCATTTGGTTTCATCGTCATCGTTGGCGCATCGAATGCATTTAATTTGAGTGATGGTCTTGATGGGCTCTTTGCAGGCCTGACCGCAATACTTTGTATCACGCTTGCATTCTTGATCAGTTATTTGGCCGTGTACGACCACACTGGATTTTTAGCAGTATACCCGATTAGCATTGCAGGCTGTCTATTGGGCTTTCTCTGGTTCAATGCTTACCCAGCAAGTGTGTTCTTAGGCGACTCGGGCTCACTGAGTATCGGCGCGGCATTGGCATGCATCGCCATCCTAACGAAGACCGAGCTACTATTTGGACTGATGGCAGGTGTGTATATTATTGAGACAGTCTCGGTGATTTGCCAGGTGGTGTATTTTAAGCGAACCGGCGGCAAGCGTTTATTTAAAATGGCGCCAATACACCATCATTACGAGCTCTGTGGATTACACGAAACGAAAATTGTCGTGCGATTTTGGGTGCTCGGCTTGATTTTTTCAATCATGAGTATATTCTGGGTGTTAGTATAAACGAAGCTTAGGGTAGGCCATGTCGCAATTTGACGTCACTGTTCTCGGTCTCGGGGTTACCGGTTTCGCAACTGCAGAGTTCTGCATCAAACAAGGGTGGTCTGTCGCAGTAACCGATGACCGATCCAGCCCACCACTACTCGAACGTCTCCGCAACCAATATCCTCACATCCCCATAGTCACCGGGTCATACGATCACGATCTACTGGCAAATAGCAAACGCGTTGTTGTCAGTCCTGGCATTGCTCCAAACGCGCCGGTAATTAGTTGGTGTCAAGCGCAGAACAAAGAATTGATCAGTGATATTGATCTGTTTCTAGAGCATTATGATGGCAAGCTCCTGGCAGTGACAGGATCAAATGGCAAGAGTACCACGGTTAAAATGTTGCATGATCTCATCAATCACACAGGTAAACAGTCCTTCATGGTTGGTAATATAGGTAAGCCAGTGCTCGCACATCTTGCCGATGAACAGAAGCCATGTGATTGGCTGATACTGGAAGTGTCTAGCTTTCAACTACACTGGACACGTAACATGCGAGCAGACATTGGTGTACTACTGAATATTTATCCAAACCATCTTGATTGGCATGAAAACTATCGTGCGTACCAAGACGCCAAGTGCAAATTATTGTCTTGCTCCAAAAAAGTCATCATGCCACAAGCATTAGAGTCCCTTGCTGAGCTACATGGATTCAGCAATCGAGTGTCCGCATGGATACCGTCGTATTCCTGTCTCAATCAGAGTGCACTGGAAATCGATAGCCGAATCATAGACGCGCTGCCCTATGCGCTGCACAAAAGTGCGATCGCTACGTCTGTCATTGCAAGTGTTCTTGATATTGATCAGTACACATGCATCCGCACACTAGAAGAGTTCCAGCCATGGCCTTTTCGCTGCCAGCATGAAAGTAGTCGGTACGGCGAATGGTACAACGATGCCAAATCAAGTAACCTTGCCGCAGCACGTTATGCGATCGAGAGCGTTAGTCGCAAGCATGGTCATAAAGTCATATGGATAGCCGGTGGGGTCACTAAAAATGAAGATTTTTCACAAGTTGCTCGCTGGGCAAGCAAGTTTGTCAGCCAAGCAGTTGTGTACGGACAAGATAAGCAACACTTTATTGATGCTATGAAGGGTGCCTGCTCTGTATCTCCCGTTGATACCTTGCACGATGCCATCCGCCTCGCCCATAAAATGATGAAGAAAAAAGACATTGTTGTCTACTCACCAGCAGCTGCAAGTTTCGATCAGTTCGAGAATTATCAGCATCGAGGCCAGTATTTCAGCGAACAGCTGGCAGCAGTGCTACCGGAGTAGGGTATGTACCAACAAAAATCTGCAAAAAGTGACTCCTTGATCGCACTTCTATTGATTGGTCTACTGCTATTGAGCACGTTGATTGTCAGCTCGGTAACCATATTCATTGCAGAGCGAGCTTACAGTAATCCATTCTATTTTTTTAACCGACATCTGGTCCATTTAGTGCTAGCTGGCATTTGCTTCGTTGTTGGTTATCTTATCAAACCGGATTTTTGGGTGCGCTATCGAGCATTGGTGCTTATGGTGGCCATTGGCTTGCTCGTGGCTGTACTGGTGCCTGGTATCGGCAGTGTGATCAATGGATCACGCCGTTGGATACGAACACCGCTGATGACGATACAGACATCTGACCCTGCAAAACTTGCATTCATCATGTTTATAGCTGCCTACGCCTCCGAGAAAATCAAGGCCAATCTTTCATTCTCACGAAAATGGCTGCCAGCCATCGCTTTGTTGGGTATCTTTGATGGGTTACTGTTGTTGCAGCCGGATTTTGGTTCCGCAATTGTGATTACAGGCGTTGTATTACAAATCCTGTTTGTGGCCGGGATGCCAATTCTGTCATTTATGATGATTATCGGCGCCGCGTCAATACAGGGAGTGCTCCTAGCCGTGTTCACACCGTATCGTTTTATGCGTATCGTCAGTTTTCTCAACCCGTGGCTATTTCCCTACAGTGCTGGCTACCAGCTGACGCAGTCACTCATGGCCATTGGTAGAGGAGGATTTTGGGGAGTCGGTCTCGGAAGCAGCCTGCAGAAAATTTTCTACTTGCCTGAAGCGCACACAGATTTTATTTTTGCGGTTTTTTGTGAGGAAATCGGTGCTGTTGGTGGTGTGATCGTTATGGTGGCCTTCTGTACCATCGTGGTTCGACTGATTCAGTGGAGTTATCATTTTTTTGATCGCGCTGCTTATTTTAACAGTTTTTATCTTGCCGGGATTTCAGGATTAATAGGCTGTCAGTTTATCGTCTCAGCCGGTGTTAATATGGGGATATTGCCAACTAAGGGCATCAGCATGCCACTGCTCAGTTACGGCGGGACACATATGCTGACAAGTCTTTTTGCCTTTGGTATTGTGTTTCGAATGTTAAGCGAGCCTGTCAAATGAGTAAAACACCGAGTCAATACGTGATAATCGCAGCTGGCGGCACAGGTGGCCACATTTATCCAGCCGTTGCGCTTGCCGAAACACTGGTAGAAAAATCATACGATCTACTATGGATAGGTTCAGGCTCAGTACTTGAGAGAAAATTGCTCAAGCCTTATGGGTGGCCTTATCGCGCCGTCATGGCAAAACCTTACCGGCAAGCAGGGTGGTATCAAAAGTGTAAACTTCCGTTTGTGCTCGCCTCAGGCATTTGTCAGGCATTGTGGATAATGATCAAGCGTCGGCCACGATTTGTAATCACAACTGGTGGGTATGTTTCTGTAACCACTACGATCGCTGCACGCATGCTTGCCATACCAGTCTTTATGTGTGAGCAAAATTCGCGACCAGGTTTAGCAAATCGTATGCTTGGCCAGCTGGCAAAAAGAATCTTTACCGCATACCCGGATGTATTTCCGCATTTTCCAAAAGAAAAAATTCACATGGTTGGTAATCCATTACGAGACAAAGTACTGCAACAGGCAACAACTAAAAAGCAAGCCCAGTTCAAACCGCGGCAACAGATTAGCCTGCTGGTCATGGGCGGAAGTCAAGGTGCCAAGATATTCAACGAAAAAATACCCGGTCTGCTATCAAGTCTTCAGCACAAAGAGGATATCAAGATCATCCATCAGGCAGGCGCGCTAGCAAATATCGATGAGATACAACAGGCGTACGACAATGAGGGTATTCAGGCACAAGTACTACCATATCTAGATAATATCGCGTCCTATTATGAGCAAACACATTTGGTGATCGCGCGTGCAGGCGCGCTCACAATCACGGAGCTGGTTCAGTTTTGTCTACCGTCGATTCTCATTCCGTTGCCCAACTCAGCCGACAATCACCAGTTCCACAATGCGCATTACCATCAAACGCTGGGGTGTGCATGGCTTCTGCCTCAAGACCGCTTTGTCCGAGACGGTTATCTATCAAATATGGTCAACGCACTTCATTTGTCCAGTGGGCATATTAACAACATGCGCAAAGTATGTGAGAAAATACAGAGCCATCAGGTTGCACATAACATTATAACGCACTGTGAAAGTCAAGCGCACTAAGAAAAGCATGTATTCTGCTCAAATTGCAGAATAAAATAGTGCAAATGATGCTATAGTATTGAATTTTCGTAAAGGAAATGTTAGAATTAAGAATACGTTAACTGATCGGTGTGTGCATGCAGCCAAGTATCATCAAGTCCTCCAGTCGTCTCAGCAGAAAAATAGACGCGTGGCATAGCGGACTCATCAAGACTGGCTATTTACGCACCAGTGCAATACCAGATCTAAGCGGTAAGCGCTCCAAAAGCAATCAAGATCATAAGCCTGCAGCTGTCGAAGCGATTGAATTTAACCAATCGATTAGGGCGCACACATTACAATCACTTATCAAAACTAACTTAGTTGTGCTCGATCACAACCTTGCCAAAGTCGACTTTGACCAGCAGGTTATTGATGTTGACCTGCTCAAAGTGCTATTGCCATGGATCGAGCAATCAAAGTCAGTGATTCATGAATTACACCTAGCGACTATGTCAAAATCACCACGTGCCTGGCGCTTTTTTATGGATTGGTTAACCAAAAGCCAATGTCACATCAAAAGTATCAATTTAGGTCATACGGCACTGAACTTATCACGGGTTAAAGATATTGCTGAGATACTACAAGATAGCACCATAGCCGTCTCACGAATCGATTTGGGACAAAGTGAGTGGCAGTTCAGTGAAATGAAGGCATTTCTATGGATGGGTGGCTTATCACGCACAACAAATCTTACGCGTGTTGCTCTGGGCGATAGCAAGATATGCGATCACAGCCTTCGTTTACTGATAGAAAGCATCTGCCACGAAACAGCATCCATTCAGGTATTCAGCTCAGGTGTGGTGCAACTAAGTAAGTTGTCACTCAATCACCTCATGCGTTACATGCTCACCCGTCAAAATAAGCTTCTATCGTGTATTTTATCCAACCAAGTATTCGGCGCAGAATGCTCTGAGTTGCTATCCAGGCTTATTTCAGAGTCTGAGACGATGCGCAACCTTGGGATAATAAACTGCTGGATTGATCAAGCAGGTTTTGAAAACCATTCTGGTACCAAAGGTTGCATTCCAGCCCTGTACGTTGAGTCGATTACAGCTGGGCAAATACAGCAGATAACTGACGTACTATGTAGGAAAGGATATGAAGTCAATCAACAAATATCCCGTCACCGGGTCCGAATGACGCTGCAAGATAAAGCGCAACGCACAGAGAGTAACTAGCTGTCGAGCACGCGTTGAGGATGGGTATATTGCATAGCAACGGTATGCAGCTCTGCACCGATGCAGTATGACTGACATGGATAAAGGTTGATGCAATCAGCGCGTTACCAATATCGTCTGGTAAATGTCTGGCTAATATTGTACTAATTCGGCAAAAGCGCTATGATGTGATTTAATTTTCAGTTGAGGTCAAACATCGTGGCTTTGGACAAACAAGCTATCTACACGGCACAGATGCCAGCCAATGTTTGCCTAATCGGCCACCTATTCGCCAGTTCATCACTTGCTTTCTCACTACCAAAACTGCACACAACGGTGAGCCTAACTACGCATCGGGGCACAAAAGACACATGGAAAATCACCAATACCGAACGGTTATCCTATCAATCAATTGATAATTACCTAAAGCACCTGCAGCGCGTCAAAAACCATCTTGGCTATAATGGCGGTTTCTTTGTCCAGTCTAATAATTCGTTTCCTATCGGTCTTGGGCTATCCAGCTCATCATCTAGCTACAGTGCCTTAACAGCATGTGCTGTCAAAGCCATTCAAGCCAGTGGTCAACCAATCAAGCAAATGATGACGCACGATGAAATATCACTTTTAAGTGCAGAAGGAAAGCACTCATCGAAACACTCGTTTTACAGTCCATGGTCCATAGCCGAAAATAACAGCATGGCTGGCGCCTCATTTGCAGAATTTGATCAATTGACGCATGTTGCATTAAAAGCATGTGATCAACAAAAGCGGATTGGCATGGAGCAAATTTTATCCCTGATCGAAAAAAATCCACGTGTTGAAGAATACGCTAACCAAGTGCGTAAACGGGTATTTTTGGCACATGACTGCCTAGAAAACAAAAACTGGAAAGGCCTCTTTGATTGTGTGTGGGAAGACTTTATTGAGTTACACCAATTATTTCACACCTGCAAACCAAGCTTTTCATTCCATAGCCCTGCCACAAAAGCACTATTGCAGCAGGTCAAGCACTGGTGGGATATCTATGATGATGGTCCACTGCTCACCATGGGCATGGGATATGTTGTCCACCTTTTATTTCGGCCCGATCAACAAAAGATGAAACGTAAAATGCTTGACAGCATGCAGTACCATACATGTATTGAAGGGACTGAGAGTAACCGGGAGCTCATGGGCGCCATTGCCTAGTGAGAGACAACATTGTCGATGGTCTTATCCACTTTTTATTTATGATTTGATCAAGATCTCGTAATGTGCTTGAAGATCATCAATGTGATGGTCCATTGCCGCTATCAACTTGACCAGCTGCTGCTTTTCAGTTTCCCTAGGCGCAATGGCAAACTGATTTGACGACAAGAATGCATCAATCTCACCAACCTTAGCATGGAGCAGAGGTGTGCTCGTATAGCACGTTGCTCCTTTAAGACCATGTATGGCTTCTTTGAGCTCTAGAAAGCGCTGCTTAGCGACATGGCCATGGATCTCATCCTGGTATATGGGAAGCTTCTGAATGAACATAGCAAGAAGGTCTTTTGCAGTCTTCTCATCGCCCAACACACGAGCGCCATGTGACAAATTGATGGCATCGAGCTGTTTGTGCTTACTATTGGCCATGGACTATGATTTACTGTGTCCGCGCGGATCAATCTTGCATCGAGTTGCCTCTGCAGTAGTTGCAAGGACAGCAGCAGAAGCAATCGTTGGGCTATTGACACATTGAGCGATCAGAAAATCAGGAACAACACTCAGCACATGGTGGGCGTATTTTACCGGCGTTGATAGCATCAATGCATTCAGCGAAAGACGGAATATTGTGAACCATGTTGCCAAGGAAAACAGGTTTGACACAAATCCAGCAAGATCTTTCAATGGTGCACCGTCATTCTCTGACTTATGAACCATGGCTGACACGAGTACATTGATGAGTGCATTAAATAGATCAACACAATAAAAAGCCGATAAGAGTAAATGGGGAACGGCACAGATACTCAGGTAGAAGGTGTGGTTTACTAGCAGTGTTAACGCTAAAAAAGAAGCCGCAATGAAAGAGCTCCATTTTGGATTAGAAAATTCTGAATTGAAAAGGTCTATTTTATTACCATTTTTGAATATAGAACCAACGGCAATGTTTGCGTACATCGCACCAGAACGATTGACATCATTCAATAACACAGAAAACAAATTTCTGACACGCGGTATGACTGCGCTAGACAGCACCCCGCCTTTGAGCATAGCCATAGAGAACATCGATAAAGCAGACACAAATGATATGGCCAGCTGAAGAACCAGATAAAGTGACTTTGCAACGACGTTGACAACGTCACGTTGTTCACCCTTCTTGTATACGAAAGACGCCAGACTATGTCCCAAATTGCTAAGCGCTAAGAAAAAATAGGCGGCATGGATGAAGAAATAGCCTGAAAATGCTAATATCTGCACAAAATCAGTAAACATGCCGATCGCGTAACCTAGCACGAGCATGCCGATGTATCTGATCGATACTTCATACTTGTCAAACAGATCTAGACTCAGAGAAAAGTAGGACTTAGAGTGCTCTTGTGTTTTAGCCATAACACTACCATGATATCAACGTTGTTTAAGAGTAAAATAATACATCAGATTGTGCAAGTACAGTGCCATATTTCTTTTCGGTAAAAATATCTAAGCGTATTAGTACAAAACAAGAATTGAGACATCGTAAACTTCCGATAGTAACTGGCCGATTTACTTTACCGTACCTTCTGTGGGGTACAGTGCGTGCGTTCAGGAGATATGGGGAGTTCTAGTGTCGCCCTATCTAGCATTATTTCAACTCTGTTATTGACTGATATCTGAGATGATGTCGAGCATCTATCTAAGCTTAAGTCATCAGGACTAAGCGCAAGTCGCTGAGGACTTGCGAGCTTTACCGCGCAGAGCTCCTTACCAACGCTTCTTGCGTAAGGGTTGCCATCCTCAATTTCTGTTTTACATCGGTCAATCACATCCTCAAGCCTCCCTTTACCGGACTTTAAGCAAGCGTTCACATAAACCTTAATCGCAGATTTGGGCTGCATGGGATCCAAGCCTTCGCCATTTGACACAGCGTTTACCCCAGGCTCTATATATCCTATATCCTCACTGCCTTCATTTTGTTGTAAATCGGCATTGGTATTGCTCAATACAAAGTCAGATTGCGCTATGAGTGTATCCAGCCGTGCTGGAGTTGAACCTCTGTCCACACAGTTTTGGATCACTTGTGGACCTTGCTCACAGATATTCTCGTGAACTGCATTAGGATGCGGACCCAAATCCTCACGTGTACCATGATTCCAGTTAGCTGCTTTTTGAAAATAAAAACTAGCTAACTCTTGCATTTCATCTGAATGCGCAGCAAAAGAATGATATCGATAGAATCGACCGAGTCTGTAACAACAATCAAGTTGATCAGGGTGGGTATTGTCCGCAGCGATTTTCTCGAGTGAAATAACATAAGCATCGGCAATTTTGCGATACAAATCAAGTACCTGTGTTCGGTGCTGCTCTCTTTGCTTGATATCCATCTCCGCAGTAAGACTGCGCGCCTCGTTCAGAAAGTGAATGGAAATCAATGCATCACATGTGTATGTACGATCAGAAAAATAATGTTTTGCGAGCTTGATAAGGCTTTGCACTCTTATTTCAAGAGGTGCCTGACTGTTGCTCGCAAGCTTGCGTAATGCGTCAAAACAGTCTTGCTTTGCACGATATTTGTCATTAGCGTGGTCATATTTTGGGATAGAATTTTTTAAATAATGCTCAATCGTTTCGATGCGTTTCTTGTAGTCTGCTGGTATGACTTCCGTGCTAACTCGATATGACCGTATTTTGTCTAGCTGATTAAGGGAAAGTATGGTCGATTTGATCCAACGGCATGTTAATAATGACAAGATCGACAAAAGAAGCACAACACAATATTTCTGCCATACTAGTAGCGCCGAGATCGCCGTGAAGTAGCATGCCGTCAGACAGCACACGGCAACGAGAATATACCTTAGTAGAATACTATTTGGGTAGGGTATCCATCGAGATCGCAACAACGGCTGGGTAGTTTTATTGTTTGGCCGAGCACACAAATACTCGATTGTGACAAAGGAAAATAACACCAGAGTAAAGGTAAGCTGCTGAATCCAAGGTGCAAGTGGCGACATGAGCACAAAGTAACTTATGGTGGATAGCACAACAATGTACAGCAGTAGTCGTAGCAAGAAAGGATTAGTCAGTGAGAATTGATTTGGTTTTTTCACAAGGGCATACATTCAATATTACTCCATAATATGCAGCTGTAACGATAAATGCAAGCACATGCGCGCGCTATCACGAGTAAGCGTTTTTGTCATAAGAAAAAACAAGGTTGGCGGTTGGTCTCGGTAAGAGGCATCATTGAGCACTTAGAAAAAGAATAATCACAACGTAGTAATATGGCCTGGTGACGAGATCAACAAAGGCTTGCAACGTGTACGCTGGAGTGAAATGTATTGTAATCGTACATAACTTAGACCGATTGTCTGAGATGCGATTGTCACGGAGATCAGGGTGCAGCGCTCATTGTCATTGAGCATGTGGGTACAGATTGTCGCAAATGAGCAGTCAGAGTAACCAATAAGTGCCAACAGCCAGCACAGAGAGGCACGAACAGTGTTTCAAGCGCTTAATTCAGTACTGTTTCATCAGGTTCACAATGTCAGCCCGTCGGGCTATTGAGCACCAAGAAAACAGTCCGGTGACCCCTGATCAGTTCGATAAGAATCGGGCTCGAGGTAAGCTTGATGCGCGCTAAGTCAGTAAGCTCGGTTACTCGAGTCTTACCAACCCGCAATATCGTATCCCCTGTGTGGAGGCCAGAAAGCCATCCCTGGCTGTTCGGTATGGTGCTCAAAACCTGCAAGCCACGAATTGCCTTGCCAGATGGATCAATGGCTTCATAGCGGGCCAGGCCAACACCATCAAATACTCTCGCCATCGGCTCATGACCTTTGCTTTGATCAGTCGCTAAAGTGCCAGTGATTTGTTTGACTTTGTTTTGTCGAACAATCGTCAATGCGGCATCAGTACCTTGACGTGTCGTATACACCGCTGCGGCAAGCTGTGCTGCAGTTGCAATCGGCTGCTTGTTAAAATGTGTGATGATATCGCGGTTTTTCATGCCGATAGTATCAGCAACTGAGCCTGGTACGACGTCAGTGACCACCACGCCAGTGGTGACTTTCGAAGCACCAAGCGCACGCGCCATATCCAGAGAAAGATTTTGCACATGTACGCCAAGTTTAGCTGGTTTGATTTTACCATCGTGTAGAATTTGTTCGGCCACATTGCGCACCAAAGGCAGTGGAATGGCAAAGCCGACACCATTATTACCGCCCGCAACACCAATAATCATGGTATTAACACCAATTAAATGGCCATGCTGGTTGATCAGTGGGCCGCCTGAATTGCCTTGATTGATCGCCGAGTCAGTCTGAATGAAGTCTTGCAGTGGGCTGCTAATCGAGCGGTGCAGGGCGCTGACAATACCAGAGGTAACCGACTGTGGTAGGCCAAATGAACTGCCAATCGCATAGACGGTATCACCAACAGACGCATCTGCGCCTTCTTCCAAAGATAAAAAGTGCGCTGATCGCAGCGACGTTCGCAATACCGCCAAATCCATTACCGGATCTATGCCAACGACTTGCGCCATCGAATCATTACCATTTTGGTCGCGAGCAACAATAGATTTTGCACCCATCACGACATGTGCATTGGTCAAAAGCACACCGTTTTGATCGATAAAGAAGCCAGTGCCGAAACTATGCGTTGGCTCGGAGGCGCTTGGCGTATCGTCATGCGGTCGCGGCTCTCTGGGTTGTATCTCGTGCTCGACGTGTATGGAAACAACAGCAGGGATGCTTGCCTGCAACCACTGGGTGGCTTTTTTGGGAACAGGAGGCTGAGTTGAGGCGCTAATCTGCTTTTTGATGAGTGGCTTGGGTTTTGTGTCATCAGCACATGCTGCAGATGAAGCAATCATTAGCATCAGCAATAGAGGATAAATCATGGAGGTAAACAAAGATACGATCTTGGATCAATTGTAGCGCTGGTAGAACCAATATGCAATTGATGATAATTAATGTTTAACGCTCATGACTTCCAAATCAATGACAACAGTCGTGTTCTAATGCGTCCTTGTTCACGTCGGTATGATGGCAATTCTGGGGTACATGAGGTAC
>PBLX01000067.1 GCA_002722435.1 Legionellales bacterium
CGACCACGAGGGGTATGACAAGGATGAAAACGATGTCGTTGTCTATGGCCCTGTTTATGTCGGTGACGAAAAAATGCTTGACCGACACAAGGAATTGGTCGAGCCACAGGCAATCATGGAGTCATGGGAGTCTTACAGCAAGAATCCTGTGATTCTATACAATCACCGTAAGGACTATGGTGTCATTGGTATGATGGAGGAGGTTGAGATGGGACACTATGAAAAGCCCGATGGAGAGAAGATTCAAGCAGTCTTTGGTCGTGCTCGTATAGATAGTGGAGAAGAAGCAATTGTCCGTAAGATTCGCAAGGGTATGCTCAAAGCATTCTCGATAGGGTTCATTGCCAAGGCCGCTATCAAAGAAGGTCGTGGAGATGAAGCATACCTCAAGTTTGTCAAGATTGAATGGATTGAGACAAGCGTAGTCGATATACCCGCTTCACCTAACGCCCTGTTCAATATTAGTAAGTCTCTTGTTGAATATGACGGACAAAAGCAAATCATTGCTGTCGAGGAGCGTGACGGTTCGTATGTTATTGAGTTTGAGAAGTCATCAGACACACCTAATGAACCTGCACCACCGTCAGAGAGCGTTGAGATGGATTTCCAAAAAGACGACTGTGGCTGTGGGACAAAAGCGAGAGTCGGGACTGACAAATACACCACAGAGGCCGAAGCAAGAAGGCGAGCAGGCCAATTGGGATGCACAGGCACACATTCAATGACCGAAGATGGTCGAACCATATACATGCCATGTTCAACACACGCTGACTACACAGCCGCTACAAGCGGAGGTGGAGGCGGTAGTGGAGGCGGAGGAGGCGGAGGATATTCTGACTCTAAGACTCTCGACGAAGATGATGTGGTGGATTTGCTTGACACAATCGCAGGCTTGGAGGCTAAATTAGCAGAGTTAGAAAGCCGCATATCTGAACCTATCGGGGGCGATACCGTTAAGACCCATGATGAGAACCACGATGTCATGACCGACGCACAAATCGCAGAGGAAACAATTGATGAGGTCGATGAGACCGTTGAACTATCCGCTCCTGTTGAGGAGGAAACTTTTGTTGTCAAAGATGACCACGACCATGAAGAAACTGATGAGGTTGAAGAAGAAACCGAGGAAGTCGAAGAAGAGGTCGTCGAAGAGGCGGTTGAAGAAGAGGTCGTCGAAGAAGTCCTTGATGACGAAGAAGTCGTTGAAGAGGTTGCCGAGGCAACTGATGAAGAATCCAACGATGAACCTGTTGAGACAAAAGAGGAAGAAGTGAGCGAAGTCGCTGTCCTAAGCGAAGTGGTTGTCGGACTCACAGGAGTCGAAGCCAAAGTCTCTGAACTCATTGCTCGACTCGATGAATCAGAATCACTCAAAACACTACTCGATGAAAAGGATGCTGAAATCGCTTCTCTGAATGAAATGATTGAAGCAAACGCAAAGCAAGCAGAGTTTGATGCGGCTGTCGATGCGAAAGTCGCTGAAAGGTTAGCAGAGCAAGGTGTTGAAGCCGCAAGTGCAACACCAAAGTCATTATCCCCCGTGCCGACTGATGTCTTAACCAAGGACACCACGAGCCACGACCCACAACCAAAGGTAAGCAAAGGCATGGCCCACTTGGGAGCATGGCTTGAAGGCCGATTGGGAGGTCGTAGGACAGAGTGAGCACGGGGTATTTTGACCGATATGGTTAATACCCACAAAGACAGGAGAGATAAAACATGAGCCAAGAAATCGACTTTACCGAACTGACACAGAGAGTCAAAGATGCCCTAGCCGGAGCGGCAAGTGGAACAGGTGCAACAATGCTACCTACCGAGACTGCCGAAGAAATTATCGGACTTGTATATGAGAGAAACTTCATGCGTTCTCTTTTCCCTGCAATGCCAATGAACCGAAGAAAACTCAATGTTCCAAAATTGAGCGGTTCTGTTGATTTCCACGGTCAAACACTGTCAGCAACGGAGTCGGGAACTGCGGCAGGCGAATCTCGCCATGCTACGGCAGAGGTCACTCTTGAACTCAAGACAATGATTGCCAACATCCCAATCGGTAACTACCTTGTAGCATACGGTGTTGAAGGATTGATGGCTGTCCTCCGTGACGACATTGCTTCTCGCCTTGCATTCAACGAGCAGTCCCTACTTATCAACGGTGACACCACTACAACCAACGCTTTCGCTGACAACATCAACGGTGCTTACCACGCTGGAACCAACGCAGGCGGTGTAAGTGCATCACAGAACGATTACCTACTACTATTCGACGGAATGCGAAAGTTGGCAACAGGCACAGCAGTCGCAGTCAATGGGACATTCGCTCTAAGCCACCTAAGAACCGCAATCGCAAACTTGGGTGTCTATTCTGACAACCGTGATGACCTTGCATTCATCGTCCCACGAAACCTTGAGGTTCAATTGATGGGCTTGACTGAATTACAAACCGTCGATAAATACGGTGCAGGTGCCGCTATCCTAAGTGGCGAAATCGGTCGAATCTATGGTGTGCGTGTCTTTGGAACAGGTGTCATCCCAACCAACCTCAACCAATCCGCAGGTGTAGTGCCTGCGGCTCACAACGGAGCACATACTCTTGCCATTCTGACCCACATCCGTTCTCCTATGATTGGAAACCCAACGGTTGCAGAGCGCAGGTTCAGCATCGGATTCCACGATGAGCCTACCAAAGACCGATTCGTCTTGATTCCAAAGCAAGACATTGCCTTCAATGTCCGCTACCCCGACGCAATCTGTCTGTTACTTGGTGTCGCAACCATTTGAGGCTGACATTCTCGGTTGAAGGCTTCACTCCATAGTCGCTCTTTGACCGAGCGGCTAAACAGGAGATGATGCCATGACTGCGATTGACTACTGCACCCTTGCCGAAGTCGAAACCTATGCAGGTATCAATTTTAGCGACGGGATTGGGCCTACCGATTCTGAAATCGCTACAATGATTACCAATGCGTCTCGTATGGTTGATGCCTACGCAGGCCGACAATTGGCAGGGACAGAGAGCCATGTTGAATACTTCGACTCAACAACAAGACTTCAACATCTAGTTCTTAGCAATCGCCCCGTTGTCTCTGTCGCCTCTGTTGAAGAAACCAAGTCAGACGGCTCATTGACTGCTCTTGTCGAAGGGCGTAACAGGGATGGGGTGCATAAGTGGTGGCTTGACGACGCCACATCGGGCATCATCCGATTTCACAACCGTATAGGACTTGATGCCAAGCAATTATTCAAAGTATCATACACGGCAGGTAGCACAGCACCACCTATCGAAGCCAAAATGGCTACTATCCTCCTCGTAGTGAGGCAGGCGGCTCGTGCCGCTCTCAATGACGAGAACTGTGGAGAGAGAGTCAAAGAAATGTGGAGACCGTTGCTTGCATCGACAGAATCGGAATACAAAGAAATGCTTGACCGTGTTAAGCAAAATGCGCTTTCGGCCGTGTCCGTCTTTGGCAACGGGGGTGCGTGATTCTGTCAGTAAGTGGAGGACAACCCCCGAATACTGACCCTCACACTTTGATTAAGGGCCTTATTGAGGATAATACCCCTGCCGTCGGCAGTTACACGGTTGTTGTAAATACAGGATGGCTTGAGTCAAAAAAGCAAAAGACCTATCAATTGGCAATAACGCAAGAATACGGAGAAATTGCTACCGCACATTTGGACGATGGCACTGACTCAATAGGTCGAGTCGTCTCACAATTTTTCCTACTGACTTTGTTTCATCCAACACGCACAGGTGTGTGGACGCTATACAGGGCGATAACCAAGGTTCTGAATGACCGAAGTCTCACAACAAATGGGGTCAATGGGGACACAGAATACAGGTGGATTCGCATAGCACGCTCTGACGAGGCTAAAGCAATCAATAGTGTCGATAAGCAATGCTCGTTTGACAGGAGTGACGGTGATTGCTTGGGCTACCGCATGGATTTGTCACTTGAACTTCGATGGAATGAGTGATGTAACAAGCGAACCTGTTAAGAACCATGAATGGGACTTGAACATCATGGCAACCAAGAAGGGTAGCAAGAAAAAGACCAAAGCGGCAGAAGAACCTGTTGAAGAAACACCCGTAGTTGAGGAACCACCTGCACCAAAAGAAACCAAGAAGGCTACCAAGGCCAAGGAATTGGCTGACCATGTTGGATGGGGCGGTAGTGCGGCTGACTATGTCAAGCACGCACACGAAGTATTACTCGACCGTGATGCGACAGAGGGAGAGATTGCATACTACGCAGGTCTTGTCGATAAGCACGGATTTCAATTGAATGAGATTATTCATCAAATGAAAAAGAGCGGTGAATATCAAGGCAAGCACGGGACTTTTCTATGATTCGGAGGGGTAGTCAATTCCCTTCAAAGACCCTGTGAGAAGAAAAAACTACCAAAAGAAGTATCACGCAGGTTGGTATGCTCAAAATGGCGACCACAGGCGTCAGCAAGTCAAAGACAGGCGTCGTAAAATCAAGCAACGCTATCGCAAATACAAGGAGTCGCTCTCCTGTGAGGAGTGCGGACATAGCGGCAAGGATAATGCTTGGAGTCTTGACTTTGACCACATCAACCCCGATGAAAAGGTAGTCTCTGTATCACACCTTGTATCAAGTGGGTATGGATGGGAGAGGATAATGGAGGAGGTGCAAAAGTGCCGTGTAGTATGTGCAAATTGTCACCGTAAGAAGGGTTATCATGAGCAACGGTTGAAAGAGATGACAGGTGAAGATTTGAACCCAACACCAAGACCTAAACTGTCAAGAGCACAGCGTCATAAGAATCGTCGTCGTAACAAAATTGAACAGGATGCCGCAAGAGAAGATGCTCTCAAAAATAAAGAGAATTTGAGCGGGCCAAAGCGAAAAAATAGTCAATAAGATAATATAGGTGGACTACCGTAGCCTGTTTATGAGAGATGAATTACCACCCGAATGGCAACAAGCCATTGATGGAGCATTAGCCGCCTGTCCCGACGACCATCAAGTGTTAGTCACAGTAACCGAAAAAGGATTAGAGATAACGATACGAAAGGTGGAGTAACTATGAGAGCAAAGAGTGTGCAACACGCAGAGTATGAGATTCTCAACCACATCGTCTCTGAAATCGACTTATCGGATTTGAAAGACATGATGTGTAATGACAAACACTCCACTAAGAGGTTCGATACGGCCTGTGAGAATATCATCAAGCGTCTCGATGGCATTATGGCTACGAGAACCAAGCACTTGCCAAAAGAGCACGCTGACTATACCAAGGAGTGATTCTATGCCGTGTCCTGTCTGTGGAGCACCGTGTTACTATCGCAACCCTATGTTTTCAACAACAAATCCAACAGGCTACGAATACGACTATGCAAAATGCCTTGGATTTACAGAGCGAAAGGGTGATTCTAAGCGAGGCATCAAAGCAATACAGGCATCAGAGCCGTGTGGATGGGAGAGTGGCAACCGCCATCATAAACGAATCAAAGGTGAGCCGCTACCTGCGAAGGAGGTCGAACAGAGGCACACGAATGTTCGTAGCACAGGGCGGCTCGTGTTGAAAGACTACCGATGAGGTTTTTAGCCATCTCGGCCAACATAGGTTCGTGCCACGAAATCATCACACCTCGGCTTTACTAAGAGGATGCCGTCAAGTCCCTAATTGGTATAAATGGGGAGGGCGGCAAAACCCTTACGCACTTGAATGGACTTCTCAAACGAGTGGCAATGAATACTATATAGTGCCTGCAAGCCTTACAGGTGGAGTATCACTACAAGGATTTACAATTAGTATGTGGGTCAAAGTTACAGGCACTTTATTGGCTCAAAATTATGGGTTGTTTGGTATGTTAGGTTCGTCTGTGGCTACATATACTATTTACATAAATGGAATTACAAACGAAATACAATTACATCATACTGTGCAAGGTGTTGTATCGTCTGCTTCATACACAACAGGAGTATGGTGTAACATCACGATTGTTGATGATGGGGCAACGGTAATTATGTTCAAGAATGGTGTAGCCGGAACAGGGACGGGTGTATCAGCACCGTCTGTCCCATTAACAGGCTATACTCTTGGGGCGGCTGATATACCGTTCTTTGGAGGATTACTCTATCTTGACAAATGTGTAGTTGATGAGTTAGCATTTTTTGACAACGCCCAAGACCCTGTTGTCTTATACAACAATGGCATACCACTTTCTTTTGACAGCGCACACGCAGGGCTTATTGCTACTTATGAAGTTGAGAAGCCTGTTGGTGCAATACATAACAGGGCCATTCCTCCAACAGTTATAGGGCCTTCCGCTATTGGTGGTTCAGCACCCGACTTTTCTTGGAATGGTGCTGGCGTGAATACCAAAGTGTCAGTTGTCACATCAGGACTGCGGTCAAATGATACGAATGCACTCATTCAGATGGCTGATAATTACGGTGACTATGGTAGAGGTGTGCAGGCGTCAAGGCGTGACAACAGGACACCGTTAGGTAGTGGCAACAGCCTAGAATCATTGGCAAACGGATTGATGCCATTCCCTGCGGGTGGTGGATTTGATACAACGGGATATACGAATGCGTTTATTGGCAGTCACGATGAACCAAACCTCTCTCCGCAGGTATCGAAGACAATAACCATGAGCACAGGAGATTCAACCGTATATGCAGCCCAAGGCGGCCCTAACACATTGAGCGGTAAGACCGATGCTCGGTCGGGCAAACTATTCCCACCGACCTTTGTCAAGAAGTCTTAGTTTGGCGATAAGGTCATAAACATGGGCGTGCCGTTCAAAACCATGAGCGTATTGTTATCGCCTAAAGAACAAGCCTATGAAAACTCATTAGAACCCGACCACGAGCCTTTGAGAATCTTATGGGGTTCAGAGCAACCAACAAGACCAACAGGCTACGGTGTAGTGTCTCGTGAGTTAATCAAGCGGTTGGCCGCAAGAGGACACGAAGTATTCGTCATGGGATGGGAATACAACGGAGAAGCAATCAGACATGAAGAAGGATGGACTTTGATTCATTCGGGCATACAGGGACAAGGTAGCGACCATGTGAATGGAGAACACAATGTTCTTGACTACACTTTGGCTACTATTCGCCCCGATGTGTATTTCAGTCTAACCGACATTTGGAATACACCTCACATGGTTCGCTCTTGTAATTCTCAAGGTGTGCCGCATGTAGCATATTTACCAATTGACGGCTCACCGTTTTCCTACCAATGGAAAGAAGTTATTGGAATGACCCACACACCTCTTTGGATGAGTAAGTTTGGGCTTCAACAGTTTGAAGAGTTTGTAGCACGCTACAACAGCGAGGGACATGCTCACGAGAGCCTACGAGACCCGTATCTCGACAGATACACATACGAACCAACAGAGGTTCTGTATCACGGTGTCGATACTGAATTATTCAAGCCTGTAACACAGGAGCAAAAAATACAATGGAGAGCCGAGTTGGGCGTCCCCCAATGGGAATTTGTTTTCGTCTCTGTCGGTCGTAATGGCAACAGGAAACAGCAACCACGGTTACTTGAGGCATTCAGAATGATGCTCGACGGGATGCCCGAAGGTGAACGACACAAATATGGCATGATAATGCACACAGGAGACCCTGCTAACTCACGAGGGCTTGGTGGGTGGAACCTGCCGCTCATGGTCAAGGAATTGGGCTTAGAGGGCAATGTCACATTCTCTGATATTGACTCAAATCCGATACATGGATTGACACGAGAACAGATGGCTAAACTGTATCAAGTCGGTGACTGTCATGTCTTGGCTACTGCGGGCGAAGGATTTGGGATTCCTACAATTGAAGCAATGGCATGTGGCCTACCTGTTATTGTCCCCGATAACTCAACAGCGAGAGAACTCGTTGGCGGCACGACTTACAGTTCCAAAAGTTTGAGCAGGGGCATTCTTGTAAAAAATGACACATTCATAACAGGCCCAACACAAGGCGTCAAATTATCAGTGGTTTCAATCGAAGATTTGGCTGAACAGATGACAAAAATGGCGGGGTGGTCAAAGAAGCGTAAAAGCATGTCTAAGCGTGCAAGAGATTGGGTAGTCGAAAACTGTGATTGGGATTTGCTAACTGATAAATTAGAGGCAATCTTGTATGAGGCAAAAGACAAGCCTCACCCACATGGGAACAACACAGAGGTCAAAGCATGAGCAGGGGCAAAAAGAAAGAGATTCAAGGACGCATGGGCGGAGGCAAGAAAGGCTACGACCCACTTGCGGGGACAAAATGTCCTCACAAATGCAAGATTCACGATGAACCATGCACCGTAATAATGCGCTACAAAAACCCGAAGATACAGGCTACTGTCGAGGCTATTCGTGCAATTCAAGGTGCTCCACCGCACACCAAAGACTCTCATCACTATTGTGAGTTATGTGCTCTTGCTATGCGTGAGAACAGGACATTGGATGCCTACACTCGTGATAAACGAGGGCGACCTGTCTTAAAACGAGCAGGCACATTCAGAATGGTTCCCGATGATAATTTACAGCCTGTTTGGGTCGGAGACTTGGACGGTGTCGAAGTCGATGAAGAAGAATAGGTTATGAACCACACCTGTTCTAAACCCTAATATGGGTGTTCCTGCGAGTGCTATTGACCTTATCCCACCCATCGGTGCGAGTGCAGGTTTGCCGTTCACAATCGTGTGGGCTGACGACATAACAGACACAGGAGGAGCCGCTACGAGCAAGTATGCTCTGTTTGACAACACTCTATGGGGAGACAGATTGACTACAAATCGTCCTCAATCTCCTGTGGCTTGGGGAGGAGCAACCACGACCACTGTGAGACAGCCACTACTGAACCCATCACAGATTCACTTCTTAGGTTTGGGGTTAGCAAACACACCACCCGCTCTAAACTTCGGAACAGGCTCATTAGAGAACGGTCAAGCGATTCAAGATGTAGGGCGTGGACTACACAGTAGCGGACATCAAAAGTGCTTTTATCCCGCATCCAAGACAACCGTGAGTGATGCAGGCAAAACTGTATCTTACGCTCGCACAGGCTACACAAGCCCCCGTGCAGGCAATCATACATGGCAAATACACAAGACCCAAACCGACCGTCTTATGCCATCCTATGACCTACAAATTGGTTCACAATTGGCGATAAACTCAATCGGAGACATGCAGGCAATCACGCACATGAGTAAGGCTGATTTACCAAGCAACGGAGTAGGTGAGACTTACGGTGATAATCACCACACAACCTTCCTTTCATCTCTGTGGTCAGCCCCGATACAATTCACCACAGGCACAGGTTTGGAGAGCGGGAGTGAGTTAAATGGTGACATGAAGGCGTTTGCGGCACATTGGGGTATCAACCTCATGGTTGAGCATCCTGTTCTGACGGGTGGCAAGTCCATATCAGCGACAGATGCAACAAATGATGCCACAGGTCACAGTCTAAATGACCAAGATTCTCTGAACTTGCCTGCTGAAACGATACAGACACCTATCGTTTCCGATAAACACAATGACAAGATAAATTTCAACCAATCCGAAAATACATTTCCTCTTGGCCGAACTGATTTAGGCAACCACATGGTTGCTGACACCTGTGGGTTGATTGGTTACGAGGGAGTGTTTGTAGCAACAGCATTCCTAAGCGTATCTCGGTCAAGCAATCCACCACACGCACAAGCACCGCCCGCAAGTCCTCTTGTCCCCGACCGACAATGGAATGAAGATGGCGCAGGTATGTTTGCGGGCATTAATATCCAAGTCCATAGCGGCACGACTTACAGGCGCAATGGACTATCGTATTCAATAGGTGCAGAGCAGTTATTCAAATATGGAAGTGACGGTTCTTTCACAGCACCAATGACAGAGGGAATGACCACGACAGGGCTTAGGACGGGTTACAAAGGAGAGACTTTTCCAACACAAGCCAACAACACTCGATTTCATACAGGACGAGTCAATCATGTAAGTAACGGTTCAGCGACCAATAATCTCGGTAACTCTATGTCCGTGGCGAATATCAACGGCTCTGCTTTGCCATCTTTAGTATCGAGGTCAAAGAAGGCGTCACGGCATATTTTGGGACAACACGGAGGAGACGCTTCAAACACGCAATGGCAGGCTACCGAATCACTATCACAGCATTTTATGAAAGACAAAATACCAACCAAGGTTCGTGTCGTGCCTGTTCTCGTCGATACAGTCGATACTGTCGTGCAAGCAGGTTCTTCACATCCCTCATCGGCTTCGATAACTTTCAAGAAGCCAATCGTGGACTATCATGTCATCATTAGCCTATCTCCAAAGACGAGAATCAACGCTACCGTGGATTTGGATGCCACTGAATATGGAACTCCTACAAATCGTAACTTCCCACAGTCTAAACGCTTGACTGCGAACATGGATTTGGAAGATGAAGCGTGTCAGATTTATCATGCGATATTCAGAATTGACCCTACACTCGACAGAGTGTATTTTGATTCAACTGCTACCTCCGCTATCGCATCACAAGGAGCGTTAGCGACTGATAATACGATGCCTAAATCAGTTATGCCAAAGGGTAACGGGGAAGGTGACGGTTGGAACTTACATCAATTGACACCATTTAGACCGATAGCAAATGTTTCTTGGTCGCAAGTCCCATTATTCTGTGCCGCCATCGAAGCAGGTGGATTTTACCAAAGGGGTGGAATATCTCACCTGTGGGATGCTGATTCCTACGGAGAAGAACTGTTTGTTGCGGCTGATGCTATCGACGCCAATCACTTCAATGCACAGACTTGGGGGACGGGTCAGGTTTGGGCTGATGGCGTAGGTGACCTTGCATATCCAAGAGGTAGCGAATTGATGATTTTCAAATACAATTCAACACTTGACCCATATTATACTCGGACTGCTACAAGCCTCATCAACAATCCTTTGTATCGTGCCGCTTCAACATATATTACCGACCCGAAATTTCAAGATTCTGAAGTGTTAGACTTGACAGAGGCTTTGTTGCCTCGATACAAACAGTATGACGGTTGGTCTATCCACGATTGGGTATTCCCGCAAATAGAGTTAATGCGTTATCTCGGTCGAGAAGACAAAGCAAATGCACGACATCCAAGGCACAGTCAAAACACGGGTAACACTCCGATATATCACCCGACCTTACATTGCTCATCTCTTCGATTCATGCAAGACGGTAAAATGGCAATGGCGGCTATTCACAGAGACTACATTGGAAGTGAGGAGGAATATCCCGATGCTGATATTGCATATCCATTCAACCCCGATTCGGGGTCAGGGTCGGGTTGCCCTGCGGGTTACTATCGAAGTGGTAATGAGTGCATCCCTATCGTAGCAGGGGACAACCCAAACACAGGTGAACAACATCTTGACCCAATCACAGGAGAAGTCATCCCATCTCCACCTCCTACACCAACAAACGGTAGTGGTGTTGGTCATCAAGGCGGAGGTGACAATTTTGACTTGTTGCCTTCATGGGGACGCATTGTTGCCAACACAAGCGGACGGTCTCTGATTCTTTTATGGTCAGAGATACCTGCCGAGAACGGTAAAGCCGTAGCAGGCCGTCGTATGTTTGATGCCAAGAAGATTCGTGTCGATGGCTCTGACTACTATACACAAAATTGGACTCAAAAAGACTCGTGGTGGAGCGGTTCTCGTATAGCCTATTGGTATTCTGAAAGTGGTCAGCGTGCCATTCCGATGACCTATGGTTCATACCCCGAAGTCAGATGCTCATACGCTAACCTGCCAAGAGCACTTCCACACCTATACACTTCGGGAATACGACACGGTTACCCAACAAGGCAACCTGTAAATCAAATCGGAGCGACTCTAACAGGTGTTACATTGAGTGTATGGGCGCAAGAGCGTGCAGGGTTCTTACACAACAGAGTCATCTTTGTTCCGACCACTGTCGGTTTTGCCGATTATGGGCCTGCCGCTAACCCACATCAAGAATTAGGTTGGTCGGGTTGGTCATTCCCAAGAGGGTTATATGACCCGATAGGTTATGGCAACAATTCACAGTTTTACTCTGATGCTCCCGAATCTCTCAATGTCCCATTTGGCACAGCCATTACTCCATCAAGTCAAGGTCAATGGGGTGGATTTTGTATTGGTGGTTCTTCCTTCGCTAATTTTGATTTGATGAAAGGCCCCATGAGTGCATTTAGTCATCATGGGCCACTACACTACGGTATTACTACCACACACCATCCATTCAAGCCTACAAGAACTTGGAAGCAAGTGCATGGCGGTGTTGGATATGATGTGCCTATTCATCTCCTTGCACCTGCCGAAGTAAGTGTGCGTGCTCGACAGGGAGGGAGGAACAGCCTCGACCTTGAGATGGAGACTCCATTCCATAGAACAGACACTCAACATCTTGAAGCAGGGACGACCTTGAACAGTGGTTTTGACTTGGGCGGCAAGTCTAACCCTGCGGCAACACGAACACCGTTGGGTCAGTATTATCTCCGCACTAATCTATGGGATGACGCATCACGGACACAGGGGTCAAATGCTAAGATAAACGGACTTCAAAGCACAGGCAAAGACTTGGGTCGTGGGCCTATTGTATCGGGCAACGGTTTGTTTGCATTTTGGAACGACCATCCAACAGAGCATTTCCATGCGGGCGCAGTCCCATTGATGCCAAGCAAAGACTACGACATTTCAGTTATTGAAAACGAGAGATATGCACCGATAATTCTTGGTCGTATCGACGAGATTAACGATGTGGATTATGTTGCTGTGGCAGAGCAGTTACAATCTTCTGTGGATGTGCATGTGTCGTCTGTATCTCGACCGATGTGGGATTCGGGGTCTATTGTGTCGGGTAGGGGAACAGGAGCACGAGATGTAGCAACAGGTAACAACAATCGAGTTTCACAGAATCGTAGTGAAATGCTTGGAGAACCACTAAAAACATCAACTGAAAGTCAAGCAACGCCCGACTTGGGCTTCGGTAAAGGACAGCGCATCTTGAGAACAGATGATGGCACACTTCACACATTTTGTATTGAGAGGTCTGCGACAAGCACAGGTGGCAATAGACCAACATTTGTTCACTACGCAAAACCGTTGCACAATGACCTATTTTGGAACCGCAAGGCCATGAGAGTCAATCCCTCAAACGCTGAATACACGGGACTTGATGAAGTCGGCCCCGAAATAGGTGCAACAGATGTGTTGAGGTCAGCCGCATTTGCATCTGACAGCCTTGGAACTATACACGCTGTAATTGAAGTCTCTCAAGCCTCACGCTCACCTAAACACACTCTGTATTATGGTTATGCAAAACGAACCCTTGAGAATTACAATCCAAGTCCTGTGTATCGGTGGTCTTGGTCGGTTGCACCTTCTGTCATACCCAACCACGGCACAGACTATGATTTGAGACAACCGACTTTGGTTTGTGATGCAAACGACAGGTTACATCTTGCTTGCCGTATGGTCGTCGCAGGCAAACCATCTCATATTATCTATTCAACCAAACTACCGTCTGAAACAAACTTCATTGGGTTGCCAACATACAATGATGACCCTGCAAATTGGACTGATGATAGGTGGTCAAAAGTAAATCAAACAAGCACCAATAATGCTTCATCAAATAGTGCGTCTTCAACAAATCATGGTGTCAGTGATTGTGATGCTCCCAAGATATGTCTTATCGGAGACAATACCCCATTGGTGTTTTATCGAGGTGGATGTAATGATGCCAATGCACCACTGTTCGGTAACAGGGCTAACGATGCAATCTATGTGAACATTGGTCGTAATGACACAGGTGCATTCGACCCGTCGGGTCGATACAGATTTGACCCTTTGAAAGCGATTCATGTTGTCGGTGTGCAAAACGCATTTCAATATCATGCCGACAATGTCATTTACTATGATGCAGTTATTGATGAGAGAGACAGAGCGTATGTGACAATTATCAAAGACGATAGTGGTCGTAGGACTTTGATTAACACATTCGATGCCGCTATGCCATTTGCTGACCAATATACTGCGGCTGATGGCTTGGGTGTAACGAAGTATTTGTTTATCCCTAAAAATAGCACAGTGAGACCCGATTACAAGCACATATCTACGACCGTTAATGGTCAAGGTCAAATGCACATGATTCTTGCTTTCACATTAGACGGACAGGACGATGATAGGGGCATAGGTGGTCTATATCGTGACGGTGTTACAGAGGCCACGCAAGCACCATTCCAATGGGCTAACTCACCTGCGGGTGATGCAAACTCCGCTAATCCATCAGCAAGAATGGCAGGTGCAGGTGGCTATGACAAACCAAACTCTGCTAACACATCATTTGATTGGCCCGATGGAGGAACATTCCTTCAACCTACCACGGGACAGGTAACACATTTCATGGAGGTGTGGATGCCAACATTTGAGTTTGACATGGTCGATTCTGTGCTTAGGTCAATCAACATACGATGGCTGTCCGTTCCATCTATGAACTATGACTCAACAAACGGGTGGCATCCTGTCGGTTCAGCACAAAGTATGAACGGACACGAAGACTTTACTCATACCAACCCACAGTTACGCTATCAGAGGTTTTGGGGATTCGACGCAGGCGAACTCGATTTGAAGTGGGCGACTAATGAATTATCTTGGATGAATACATTTCATCGTGGTTCTGATTTGTATTATCCGTATCTTGGAGGGTCATTTACGACTGTTGGTGAAGGTGACACGGATGGAGTCGGTATAGCGGGTTGGCCTATTTAGGGGGGCGGCCCCATTGTTGTAATTCTATACGACGCTTGACACGCTCCTTGCGTGCTCGGCTCTCTCTCCACCTGCGGAGGATTTCAAATCCTCCAATAAACAAGAAGATATAGAAAAGACATTCAAGCACAATAGCGGCAACAAGAACTTCACCCGATGAACAGAACTCATATCCGTCAACTCCAACACAAACTTCGGTCATACTATGGATAAAGCAAACGCCTCTTTTCACGGTATTGAAATAGGTGGGTGTCACTTTTAGGTGCATGACGGTTATTCGTATCAATATCCCGTCTAAGGCAAAACTGCCTAACAAGTGGGATGAAATACAACCACACTTCCCTCACCCATCACCTCGCATTTACCAAGACGACGCACTATCTGTTGCATATTGGGCTTTGGAGAATGACGACTTTGATAATATCGTGATTCAAGCACCGACAGGAATTGGTAAATCACCAATCGCCATGACGATACAACATAAGTTTCAATCAGCATATCTACTAACCCCGTCTCTCGGTTTGACAGAGCAATACAAGAAAGACTATTCTCACCGATTAAAAGAGGTTAGAGGCAGGTCAAATTTTGACTGTTGGGTTAGGTCGGGGACTGCTAAAGGTGCGCCCTGCTATACTAAGACAGGTGGAGGCTGTAAGCATAGCCGACGAGAAGAGGATGGGGGAGAACCATGTCCCTACTACGAACAGAGATTTGAAGCCGAGGACGCAAGGCTAACTCTGTCTAACCCTGCGTATCTTTTTCGTGCAGTTCGTGGGTTGACAAAATTCGACCAAAGAGAGTTTGCGATTATTGACGAGGCACATGATATGGAGAGTTTCATTCACGACCTACTAGAAGTCCGCTTGTCGGCTAAAGAGTGGCAAACAGTTTTTGGAAAAGGGCGTTTTCCTACACACCTCACTCCACAGGATTGGAGAATTGAGTTAAGAGAGCGACAACAATTGGCTCACGACGCTCTAAACAAAGCCGAAGCAGATTTGGGTATGGAGACCACTGAAAAAGAGGTAGAGGCTATTCGTGATGCTGTGTCTAAACTCCAAACTGCTTTGGAGATTCTTCATCAACCAAGCAATGTTCACATTTCATTTGAGAAGAATAAATGGGGAGACTACCTCATATTGAAGCCGATAAGGGTCAGAGAGTATGCGGCAGAGATTCTTGAATCTGTATCAAAAAAGCGAATCATGCTCTCGGCTACAATACTTGACATAGAAACATTCCTTCACGGTCTCGGACTTGAAGACCAAAAGACGCTTTACATCAACATAACCAAATCTCCATTCCCACAGGAGAACTTCAATGTTCACTATGTTCCATGCGGCTCTATGTCATGGGCTAAACGCAAATATACAATTCCAAAACAAATCAAAGCATTAGATGTGATTCTCAAACAATTTCCAAACAAGCGGGGGGTTATTCTACCACATAGCCATGCAATACGCAAGAAGGTAGTCGAAGGTTTGATTGAACTTGGTCACGGAGACAGAATTAGAACACATGACTCAAACTCAAGAGCGAGAGATGAAGTGCTCAATGAGTTTTTTACAAGTGAGAGAGATGACCTTGTCCTCATATCGACCTATGTAACACAAGGGTTCGATTTCAAAGGCAAGTTGGCGGAGTTTTTGTGTATTTTGAAAGTGCCATACCTGCCGACTAATGACCCCGTTATTGGTGAGCGTATGATGCAAGATGAACTCGCATGGCGTAAGATACACGAGGACACACCATCTTGCCCGTATGAACCCCCGTCAAAATATAGTGGAGAATTGTGTGGAGCAGGATTCACCTGTTCGGCCCCTTGTCAAAAGTGGTATCAATTACAGACGGCTTTGTCAATCGTGCAGGGCGCAGGGCGTGTGGTTAGGACGCCCGAAGATGTAGGCCACCTGTTTATTCTCGACGGGGCGTGGCAAAGATTTGCTCGTAACAGCGCACATCTCATTCCGTCTTGGTTCCGAGACAATATACAGGATGCTCCAAGATGGCTCAAGCGACAGTTATAGAGATTACATTTATATAGGTGTGGCCTTTACGATATAATAGAGATGATAACATGAAAAACTCACTTGCACACAGACAAAGTATTGAACTTGACTTGAGACACACACCATTACTGCGTAAGGTAGTTGAGCACATCGTTTTGGCGAACCTCGACATTGACCCCGAACACAATGCCTTAGCAGTTGCTCAAGGTGTTGGCCCATTCTCACCAATAATCAACCCACACGAGATTCAATAACCCGATTGGCCTTGAACAGACCATGGGCGACGAAGCCGAGCGTTATTCTCGCATAGTCCGTGCTCCTGTCGATGACCCAATGATAATCACACCGCCCAAGGTGCTTCTTGATGAAGCCGAGCGGTTAGGGCAAGACCCAAGAAAGCCAAGAACGGCTATCGCAAGGTTCGTCGCTACGACATGGGCGGAGTCACGAAAGGAGAGCATACGCAGGGGAATTGATGTCCCTGTCTTGGATGCAAGGGCTGATGAAAAAGAATTGATGGAGAGACCTGCTCATTTCCCATCTGACTTCGGTCTTGGGCTGATACCATTCCCAAACGAGGTAGGTGGGTGGGTTCCCGACAAAACAGTCACGACCTGCTACACGAGCCTATCGACACCAAAGCCATTTGACCCGCATTTGCATGGCGACCTCACTCCATCAACCGTAGGGTTTGGTTATCATTACAGTGGCAAATCATCATTCCCCGACAGGTATGATGTCGTAAGCCGCAGGGGAGGTGGCCCTCGTGGAGGTTTTGCTTTCACGACAGGGCCAACCGAAGGTAACTACCCACAGACCATTCTTCCTTCTCCGACATTCAACCTCGGTGTCCTTGGATTCTCTGATGGTGGATTCAACCCCGAAGGACTACAATACACCAACAGGCCAAGAACCATGAGACTAACAGGACTCCGTAATGGATTTCCTCACCGTGCCTTTTTCGTTAGGTCGAGACAAGTTATGTTTCGTAATGTGTATGGGCCAATCTCAACCGATGAGGCAACACCGCAAGCACCGACTGTTGTCTTGAATGGCTCCAAGCCGTTGAGAGGAGTGTTGGGAATATCAGCGACACATCAATTGAATGCACCACGACAGTTATCGGTCGCAATATCCTCTGTGTGTGGTAGGCGTGCATCCGTAGCAAAAATTGGTGACACCGTGCAAGTGTATGCAACGCCAAGACGGTGGGCTAACCCACCTCTGATATTCACAGGGTTTGTATCAGACATAGAAGAAACGACAGACCAAGTCACATTGACTTGCCTTGACTCACTTGGATTCTTGTCAAATGAAACGATACTCAATGAGAACATAGTCGTCAAGGGAGATGCCGCTTCGATTATCAAATCGGTTATCGCAGGTTCATCTTACGCTCCCCCTATCGGGCGCATTAGCACCGAGAGCCGTGTTACCGTTCCTTCGGGAATCACACTCAAAGGCAAAACAAGGTTAGCGGCAATCCAAACTGTTCTCGGATTCATCAACATTGCACCCACACCGATGACGATATATGCTGACGAGCGTGGCTACATTCACCTACGCAAGTTACAGGAGGTTGATGACACAGACTTGACTCCGTTGGTTGCAGGTCGTATGCCAAGAACAGACACACCTCAAGACTTCTATCCGACATCAGTCGAGCGTCAAAAGGGTGACTTGAGTATCTTCAATGTCGTAGTCGTGAAGAATAGCACAGCAGGTATCGACTTCACATTCCCACCTGTGGACGACCCTAATTTTCCTCGACGACCTGTGCATAGAGTCGTGAATGAAAAGTCAGTTACGAGCAATCAACAGGCCGAGCAGTTTGCCAAACTGATGCTGTCAAACAATGGACGCACAGAGGAACAGTTTGTCATTGAAGGTTTGCCCGAAAGGTATGACATCTATGCAGGTGATGTGATGGAGTTTGCCTCTATGGGTATCGCAGGTAGGCACAGAATTTTCAGAGTATCGTGGGAGATGACACCAAACGGTGCGGCTATGACATTGGATGTAGGCAGGCAACCTGCCGACTTGGTAGCGACATTGAGATTCGCTTCGGACTTATCCTTCTAAAGTTTTGTGAGTTATCTTTATATAGATGATACCCGTAGGGTCAATCAAGGAGAACCGTGCCTAAACATAATGACCGCCCCAATCTAAGGGTCTGACACACTACGGGGGTTGGTCTAAGGTGGCTCGATACCCGCCTACGATGTGGAATGCCGAAGTGTATGGCGTCGTGGGATAGGGCGGTTCTCCCCATTTAATTCAACAGGCTTTTTACCAAAACAACACATGAAGGTTTGGAGCGCATATATATTTTCTAATCCCTTACCTTCGTTTTTGCGAAAAAGTCTGAATCTTTAACCCCCCTACGGGGGGTTACCACTTTCGATTGAAACAGACTTATGGTCATATAGACACATATATAATTTATTGTGTGTATGTAAATGATAGGTCTTTTGACCAAGACGATTATAACGGTGGGCGTCTCGTAGTGGTTGCTATGAACCCCGATTTTCAAGTCCATCAATCAACTGATTCGTCATCAGACTTCTTGTTTGAAATTGGTGATTATGACATTCGTCTGACCTTCTTGTCTTCAACAAAAGGACGCATGGAGTTTTCAGCCGAGGTCGATGGTGAGCCACAGGGCAAGGTCAATGTTTTATCACAACACAGCATTGCTCGTATGGCTAAAGCCGTATGTGATGACAAGGACGATATTGAAAACTTCAAACAGACATTCCTCAAGGCAGGCGTCATTCTTCGTGAAGGCACTTATGTTGTCGCTACTGTCGCTGACAAGAAGGAGGCTGAAATAGAATCTCTGACAGGTGAATCATCGACTTACGGTGACATTGACGAGCACACAATCAAGTCGTTCTTAGGACAGCGTCATTTACTTGACAAGATAAATGAGATTCTCCACGAGAGCCGTGAGACACCGTTTGTAGGTGACGATGCTAACCTGCTACTGACATTCCTCGTATTCTTATCGTGTAAGACTGACAACCCACTCAATCTTGAGATGATAGGACAGTCATCAAGTGGTAAGACCTACATGACTCTGACTGCTCGTAATGGATTTCCAAAGAGTATGATTATGGTTCTTGCAGGTGCATCGAAAGAGGCTCTCAAATACGATTATGACGAAGTCGATGAGGACGGTAACTTCATTGTCAATGTGGACGGTCGATGTATCGTAGTCTTGGAAAAGGACGAGTCATTTGCATTCATTAGGAAAATGAAACCTATCATGAGCGGTGACGATGACGAACTCGTTTGGAAGACTCCAATCAAGAATGAGTTATCGGGCGAGATAGAGACGAGGGACTTTATCATCAGAGGTCGTCCAAGTTTCATCACACTAACCACTCGCAATCCAAGTGAGGAGGAGCAAATCACTCGTCAATTGATTATGACACCCGATACCACAGTCGAAAAGGTTGGCTCTGTGGTCAAGAACGCTTTGCTTGCCAAAGCAAGACCCGAACAATTCACAGTCCATCCTGATTTGAAAATGCTTCAAGCGGCTATGTTGTCTCTCAAGCGACATCGTGTCCGTAATATCTTTGCTCCCTTGATGGTTGATTTCTTTCCTGCTCGTAACGCTCAACATCAGCGTGACATAGGCAAGGTTCTGTCAATTATTGACGCAGTTACTTTGTTGCATCAACATCAGCGTGTCGTGCAAACAGATGAGAACGGCAATGAGTTTTTGCTCTCCTCTGTCGAAGACAATGTGATAGGATTACTACTCTGTGACCTTGTTTTGAGAGCGAGTCTGTCGGGTGTCCCCGATGATTCTTGGACTGTGTATCAACAGATGAACGCCATGTCAGAGGCCAAGCGGCCTTTGACCGAGGACAACATTCTCCAATGGCTTGGACTACACGCATTTACAATTACCAAGAACGCACTCAAGGAGAAGCACCTACCTACACTTGAAGATGCAGGGTTGATTGAGGTTGCTCGTCGTGGTGGTGGTCGTGGTGGCGGCAAGAAGTCATACAAACTCGTCAAGGCTCGTGAGGGTCTCATGGACGACTATGCTCTCGCACCACTCTTTGTCGAGGCCGCATCCAACAACCTATCCACTCTGACCCAAGAGTTTTCAGATGTGATTTCAAAAGCCGAGCCTGCGATTTCAGCATTTGCTCTCAAGGGACAGGACACAAGCCTACTGCGCTCGATAGGTTGTATATCGAAAGACCAAGCAAAAGTTTGGAGGTCGTTGTTTTTGCCATCGTATCTTCGACCAACAGGAAAAGGCAATCTCCTTTGGGATATTGTCGGCAAGGACTCAAAACATCGTCCCGCCCTGTTCAAAGGTGACGCTTGGTTCTCTGCTAAACACAGTGCAACAGCCGCATTGGAGAAGCGTCGAGAAGTCAAGGAGGCAATCAAGACAGCCTCGCAGTCAGCCGAATTGGAGGACGATGACTTATGGGAGGCCATGATGGAGGCCCAATTGAACAGACTTGATGAGGAAGGGGCTTGAACTTATTGCTTCATATAGGTGGGGATTGTAAGTGAGGGACATGGCTAACCAAAACCTACCAAAGAGCGTGCAGAGCAGACTACAACCTTTCATCGACAAGGGTATTCAAAATGGAATATTCCAAGATGCAAAACCTGTGGTGGCTCTTTATCGTCGCAAAGCAAAGGAACTGAAAGACACTGTTACCGAATTAGGTGGCATGAAAAACTCAAACGCTCAACGCTTCGTAGCAAACTGCGTATTGACTGACCTTTCAGCAATGCTTCGACAAAAGTCATTTGTTGCACATTTAGATGTGTGGTCAGTGGACTCAAGAATGACCCGAACAGGCCGTGCAATGGCAAATGTGTTTGGTCAAGCAATCATCGAAGATGGCGACTCCGTCATGGACTCCGCTCTGTTCAAGATGTCTCTGTGGGATGAAGATGCTTCACTTGCTGACGACCTTGTTGGCGGACTCACATACTCGGCTTCTATTTCATGCAAGAACCTCGACACGGAGATTCTCGACTTGAGACCACTGTCGGGCATGACTGTTTTCACCGAAGAAGAATATGAGCACGGAGACCGTTCTCAATTACTTCGTGACACCTACGACATCACTCCGATTGCTGAATTAGAAAATGACATTTCACGAAACCGAAACGATTACCGTTTGGTCGAGGCTACTGTGTCCTACGCAGGGGTTCAACAATCCAAGACAGGTAACTCATTCGGCAAGATGCTACTGAAAGACGATTCAACAATGACACTTGAGGCAATCGAATCGGGCGAAGGCTTGATGCTCAATGCTCTCTGTGATACTGACACCGCAAACCGCTTCGGCAAATACTCCGAAGTGTTGGCTCTTGTGACGACTTCTATGTCTGACCAATACGGCCTATCGGCTACAATCGAGTGTGCGGTCGGACTCGTGGTCATTGCTCCTCCGAAAGTCGAAACTCCAAAGTCGGGTGACGATGCCGAGGACAATGCCTCTGACTACTTCAATACCAATGTGGAAACTATCGACCTCGATGATGAGGACGAAGGCTCTGACGACGAAGGCTCTGAAACGAAAACCGAAGACGCCACGGTCGCCAAAAGTGACGATGAAGGTTGGACTGACGGTAACGACGAAGAATGGGACGACGATTGGGATTGAAACACACGGAGTTATCAGAGCATAGACAAGAGTTTTCTGTTGTTTCTCTTTTGTCGCCTTGCTTTAGCATTGTCGTTGTGGGGACATCAACGACCAAGGTGCTCTGATGCTCCACCTACTCATGAGGGCGCAGGGGGTTAGGGGTTTTGCCCCCGCCCCTCACCTTATCATTCATATAGGTGGGTATCGAATGTCTTTGTATGGCACGAAAAAAGAAGTCTCAACATTATGCTGATTTAATTGCATCCTGTGATACAGGAGAATCAATGGTCAAGAACCGACCACGACATATCAAACTACAAGGGTTTAGCGGTGCAGGTAAATCCACATGGGGTTTAACATTCTTCTCGCACTATGCGGCTGATGTAAAGCCCGATGAGGCACTCATGTGTATTATCGACTGCGACCTTGAAGGACAGGCTGACCTTGTCGCTCGTGACGACATAGTGCCACCAAATCTTCGCTCACGCATCTTACGCAAAGTGTGTCGAACACCCGATGAAGTCAATGACATTTCACTTGCCTTCATTGATTTGATGAGACAACATCAAGAAGAACACCCCGACGGTGTGCGTGTCATGGTCATGGAGAATGAAGGTGCATACTACCTCTCCTGTCGTGAGCATTATGCTGTTAGTGTGCATGGCAAGTCAGAGGGTGAATTACTACTCTCACGGCAACAGGAGGCTATCTCACAGGGCAAGAAGACACTACCTGCCTATGCAGAGGGTCAGATGCACGCCTACAAGGTAATCAACAAACTATTCTATTCACCATACGAGAGGCTCAAAATTGGAGGTGAGATGTATAACTACCACTTCCTATCGACTGTCCTACTCAAG
Source organism: Legionellales bacterium (assembly GCA_002722435.1). Taxonomy (GTDB): domain Bacteria; phylum Pseudomonadota; class Gammaproteobacteria; order Comchoanobacterales; family Comchoanobacteraceae; genus UBA7916. The sequence goes on from PBLX01000067.1 coordinate 23,261, forward strand.
ACCAAGACTGAAAACTACGGCACACCAAACGAGAACCGTGTTGTGTTGGCGGCAGGCCGCCCCGACATGACTGACCCCCTATTCGATTGGATAGTCGAAATGACACAACAACAGCGCACAGTTAAAGGAGAGGTTGAAAGCCGTCATTTTGCTCATATCAAAAAGAGCCGAGCCTGTAAGCCGTTTAGGTTGGAGAATCCAACCCAACAACGGTTTTGGAAAGCGGTTCAAAAAGCAAGCCAATGAGGAACCCCAAATGCTAGTCCCCTACCTATCAGCGTCAAGACTTAAAACTGCACAGGATTGTTACTTGAAGTATCATTATCACTACGAGCAACCTAATGCTGATGCTCAAGCATTGAAGGAGATAGGTAATCACAGGGACAATAGTCAAGCAGGTCGCATGGGTAACAATGTTCACGATGCTCTTGAAGAATGGCGTCGTCCCGACCCCGAAACAGGCAAGACGCCTAAGCCATCATTCGGTCGATTGATGACTCTATACAAAGAAATCAATGCCAAGCGTGAGGTCGATTTTAACTTCTATGAAGACGGCAAGAGGATGCTAAAGCGTTGGTTCGACCGCAGAGGTCGAGACCCCGTCCGTGCTCTCCATGTGGAGATGCAATTCGGTCGTCATGATGCACCATATATGCTATCGAGAACAGGCACTCCTGTGCTTGGTTTCATTGACCTTGTTATCGAACATAGGGACGGGACTATCGAATGTATTGACTACAAGACGCAAAGGCTTGACATCACACAAGCCGAGGCTGACAATTCTATACAGGCCGCAATCTATCTTTGTGTGGCTCGTGAGTTATGGCCCGACCGACCTATACAATTCACCTTTGATTTACAGAGACACGGCACAGTGACAACAGTTTGGACTGATGAGAGACTTGAAGATTTCAAAGATTGGCTTCACTCTCAATACGAGAACATTATGGCCGTCGATAGCACAGACACCACTAAAGTGCCTGCAACAATCGGCAAGGGTTGTCAATGGTGTGCTTACACTCCGATATGTCCGAAGGCTCAAGACATGATGCAAAATGGTGCATGGGATATGCTAACACCAACATTGGGTGCGGACTTGAATGATTTACTTAACGAGTTAGCGACAATCAAAGCAAGCAAGCAAATGCTTGACAAACGCAAGAAGGCTATCGACGCACATATCAAGGAGGAGGTTTTCGACCGTTCAATGAAGGTTGAAGACTGCAAAACCGAGACTGAAAATTGGTCAGTCGAATGGCGAGAACAAACTCGACGGTCATACATTCCAACCGAAGTGCAAAAACTCGTGCCACCGACCGTATTCGGGACGATGGTGTCACTATCAAATGCCGCAGTCGATAGGGTTCTCCCTATTCTACCCGATGATGTAGCCGAAGCCATTAAGCGCACACAGATTTCAAAACCTCAAAGAATGCTCATTGTAAAACCCAAGGAGAGCGGTGATGACGGAGAGAACTGACGAGGAGCGTGTGCCTTCTTCTAAATACGGTCAAAGACGCAAGGGGCGACTTGGTAAATCCGATGGTCGCAATGTTCGTCGTCTTTGGGCCGCATTGATTGAAGCGGGCGCAGTATTCCCCGATGGTGAACCCATCTCCACAGGACAGATTCTCTCGCTACCTAATCAACCATTTGAGATGAACAGGTTATCGAACCACTTAGCCAAGAAGCCGCATTTATTCTTCAACGCAGGTTCAGTCCGAATCGCATCTCTCGATGGTCGAACCAAATATCCGCAAAAGGTTTGGCTTGCTTATCCCGACGCATACGATGACATATAGACAAATGTTTTATATAGGTGAAGCCCCTACGCTTAAACATGGCAAGCAAAAGCGAAACCCAAGTAGTAATCTACGGACAGACAAGAACGGCTTCAAGAGATGTGTATTTCACACTAAAAGGTAACTCTGATTCTTGGTCTATTAGAGACTTAGCCGAGGAAATAAATGAGGTAATAAATGATTGGAACGGTGAAAGCCCTTGGACTTCAATTAACAAAGTAGAAATTGATGGTAAAGAGATACCGTGGTTTATTGCTGAACAAGTTGTGTGGTTATCTGATTAAGTAGGTGGGCTACCCCTTTGGGGGTATGCTGACTCCAAACTCAAAGGTATCACGCTCTGCTCGTGTCGAAGCAAATGGCACGAGTCTTGCGTCATTCCTGTCGATGTTGGCTTTAGACACACCTCCGTTGCCCGTCAGAATCCTCTTTGAACCCGAAGGGGCTTCGTGTTGGACTATGAATACAGGCAAGACGCTGATGGCGTTTATCAACCGTTATCCTATCGAAGGATTGAAGGTCAAACAACCCTGTGTGATTGTATGTAATCCACAGGAGTTATGCAACCTCGTCCGTAGTAAATCAAGAGGTGATACCGTGCGTTTGACGACAGAGGCAAATGAGCCTATCGTAATCAGCACGAAATCGAATGGTGGTGCGGAGATAATGCCTGCTGATGAGGAGGATTGTATGACGATACCCGACCGCAATGTCTTACCAACAAAGGACGGACACTTGGTATTCCCAATGTTTGACAATGAAGTCGCTACAAGCGAAGCCGTCATCGACAAGTCGGTTCTGATGTCGTGTGCAATGGAAATGAAGGTCGCTAATGCGCCCTATGTGGTTATGACGCTCGATAAGAAGTCAGAGGTTAGGGCAGGTCATTGGGGAGCCAAAACAACTCGCTCTTGGACTCCAATCGAAGCCACCTTCACAGGTGAGCCATTTACCGTGGCATTCACAGATACGATACAAACGATTCTAAGCCTTTTAACGGCCTCTAATGACCTCAAGGTATCAAAGCATACCAAGGGTCAATTCGTAGCCATAGAGACGCTTACAGACCCTAAAATACAAATAATCGCCACAGAGGCAATCAAGGAGATATGAAAATGACCACAAATGAAAGATGGATTGATACCGCAGAGCAAGCGTTGATGCTGAACGAAGATGACAGAGCAAACCTCAAACTGCTTACCACAGTCGATTTGATAGTAGCACATTTGGGAATCACAGATGAGCAAATCAGAATGGCTTACGAAAACAGACTTCGACAAGAAATCAAACAGTCGGCATCTGTATTATCAGACCTTGCTTCCGAGGGTGAATGTTAAGAACCATATAGACAACAGGGATAGTTATGACCGTTCACCAATTCACAGGCGTGACTGCTAAAATAACCGTATCTTCAAGCCTCGTGGGCTTTGTGTCGGGTGATTTTACTTTGGCAGTAGCAACAGGAAGATATAATGAATTGAACAGCAACAAGAGCACTTCTTTGACTCGTGGCCTACGAACTGTATCGGGGACACTCAAGAGGGCTTGGGGGCTGTCTGATAGCACCCTTTACACATACTTCAACACCAATCAAATGTTTGACATCGTTTTTGACAATGATGGAAACACAGGAGCAAACTCTTACTCCCTAAGCGGTTGTATGCTCACGGACTTGGCAGTCGAAGGTGTTGAGGCAGGTTCAGAGGGAGCGTTGATGATTAACGCATCCTTTGAAGGACTTGACTTTTCAAGGGACGCTTGAGGTGATTAGATGGCTCGCAACAACAATCTTTCAGTTACATTTTCGCAAGACGCAGGTGATGGTGCAACAGGATTCTCTGAATCAAGTGGCACAAAGTCATTCACTTCGGGGGACGCACTCAAGATTGAAGGTAGCGTAGGAACAGGAGCAACACAATATGCAACCACTTCTTTCGGATTCGGACAGGCCGATGGTATCTATTTTGAGAACCGTGACGCAACAAACTATGTGTCAGTCACACTTCAACAGGCTTCATCGGGTTCTGACCTATGCACTCTTAGGATTGCACCTAACAGCGTCTTTGCTATCCGATTCGATACGAGTCAGCCACCAATAACTCACATTACATTGCAGGCCGATACTGCGGCTTGTAACTTTGTCCTATGTTTGGCGGAGTGATTTGATGACAAGACAAAACCTTTCTTTGTTACAAGAAATGTGCAAGAAAGCACGAAAAGTAGTCCCAACCGAGTGGCCCGAAGGGTTGCTTGGTATTGGCTTCGATATGCGAGAGTGGGTGCGTGAACAGGAGGACGCATCAACCAAGAAAACGAAATCGAAAACCAAAGAAACAAAAACCCAACCAAAACCCGACGATGAGTAAGGTGGCACACAATGACATGGTTAGATACGGCAATAGAGCAAGCAGGCGAAGCAATCACAGTAAATGTTTCAGACATGGGTTTGGGCGTTGATACAATCGACATCAAGCCCTTATCGGCACAGGAATATCAAGCGTTGAAGGCACATCCCGACCTACACGGTGTCACTGATGCTGACGAAAAGACCGAGCGTATCGGTTTGCTCATGGTTTGTGAGATGATGAATAAATGTGACAAGACAGTCACATGGGCTAAACTCAAACAATTGCCTTTGACAACACTCGCCAAACTATCGAACAAGATAACTGCCGCCATTGGCACCACGCAGGGCGGTGGGGTATTGGGGGAATAATGACCCTCGCTGAATCAGACGAGGGCCAATTTTTATTTCACTTGATGAAGGAACTCTCTATGACGCCTCAAGAATGGCGTGAGATGGATATACGAGACCGAGCATTTCTATTCGGTGCGCTTGCGGAATCGAACCGCAGGCATAATAACCAAGTCGAACAATCACAGCGTCAAGCAACGCATAATAGGCTTAGGAGACGGTGAGTATGGTCGATACAAAACACGAGGCAACTGTATTCTTGGGCCTTGAAGATAAGGACTTCCGCAAAGGTATGGCGGGTGTCTCACAGTCGATGTATGCGGCAGGTGGAGCGTTCTCACGATTTGGAACCATTGCTCGTGGTATGACGAGTATTACAACCGCATCTTTGTCAGCAATTGCACTATCGGCTAAAGGTGCGGCCACATTCATTAAGCAGGCGGCTGAATTGTATGTTGAATACAATGACACATTAGCAAGGACAGGTGCTATTCTCGGTGTAACAGCAGGTGAGATGACAGACCTTGACACAGAGATTAAAAGAATTGGTGCATCGACTCGTTTCACAGCCTCTCAAGTCGGTGAAGCGGCTAACCTACTTGCTATTGCAGGTGTAAATGCCGATGAGATGATTAGCGATAAAGCGTTAGAAAACCTCGTTAAGTTTGCTATCGCAGGTGGTGTCGATATTCAAACTGCGACGAGTATCGGTATTGCAGGTGTCAAAGCATTCGGTATGGAGATGAACCAATTACAGCATGTATCGGATGTCCTTACACGAACCTTCACTCGGTCAAATGTCGATATTGTATCTCTCGGAGAAGGTTTGAAGTTTGCCGCTCCTGTTGCTCACAGCGCAGGTCTCGCCATCGAGGAGACTGCGGCCGCTATTGGTGCTCTTGGTAACGCAGGTCTTCGTGGAACCGTAGCAGGAACAGGTTTGCGTATGTCAATCAACAAATTGTTGAAACCGACTTTCGATTCTCAAAGAGCAATCAATGATTTGGGATTAACCGTTCAAGTGTTGTCACCTGCGGGTGAATCAGCCAAGAGCGCACTTCAAAATGTCACGAATCAGTTAAACAGAACCAAGAAACAGACCACAGCCCTATCGGATGAGATAAGGATGCTCAACGGTCAATTGACTGACTTGTCAATCGAACAGCAAGCGAACAGTTTGGCTATTGAGCAAATTAGGGCAAGGGCCGCAAGACAGAATCGAAACCTCACAGACCAAGAAATAAAACAAATTGAAAGACTCACCGAAGTGAATGACTCACTCCGCCTTAACGAAATGGAATTGGACTTAGAGCGTGCAAAAGCCAATCGGTCATTGACGGCTCTTACTTTTAAGGAAAAAGAGTTAGATGAGGAGTCCAAGAACTTGGTTAAGACTGTCGAGCAACAAACGACGGGTCTCACGAGCCTTGGTGAAGTGCTTGACCAATTGGCTCAATCGGGTGCAACCACAACTCAAGTCTTGGAGATTTTCGGTGTGCGTGGTGGAACAGCCATTGCATCTTTGCTTACACAGAGAGACTCATTCCATGCACTTGTGAAAGAGAATGAAGAAGCCGCAGGTGCAACAGCGCAATTCACAGAGAGCATTCAAGGACAAAACGATGCACTCGGTTCAGCAAAAGAATCGTTTTTCCTATTCGTATCGGCTGTTCAAGAAGCAATGCTGACAATCGGCCAACCATTTGTCGAAATGCTGATGGACATAAGTGCCGCCTTCAAAGATGAGATAGCCGAGGCCATCAAAGAAAACTTACCACTTTTCAAGGACTTGGCAATTCAAATCGGATTAGCACTAAGGCAAATCATTCCAATGGCTCTTGATGCTTTGCCTGCATTCATCAATGCGCTCAAGTTTATCATACCTGTTGTCACTATCTTAGCACAGGCTTTCATTATCCTAATGCAAATCCTATCTCCTGTATTACAGTTATTGGCGGGAATAATGCAAGTGATTCAAGGTTTAGCAGCCGCCATTATCGCTCTTGTGTCGGGTAGGTTCACAGATATACCTGACGCACTCGTCTCTGTTGGTCAAGGTCTCAAAGATGTCGCCCTTGGTGCCGCAGGAACAGTCTTGCAGACTGTTGGTGGTGGTCTTGGGTTTGCAGCGAAAGGTTTGATTGGTGGAGTAATAGGCACAACCTTTGGTTCAATTATGAATAGTAAATTATTGCCTAGTGTAACAGACAAAGCCATTTCGCCTTTCTTAAGTGCTGTTGGGCTAGCAAATGGTGGTATTGTAACAAGACCTACGCCTGCTCTAATCGGTGAAGCAGGTGCAGAGGCAGTCGTGCCACTTGGAGCCAACAAGGCTACGGAGCGTGCTCAAATCATGCACTCCGCAGGTCTCGGTGGTGGCATCTCGATAGGCAATATCGTGATAAACGGTGATGCCCGACTAACAGCAGGAGAGGTAAGAGCCATGCTCATGTCAGAGTTACCAAAGGCACTCAATCGCTCTGTGGCAAGAGGCTCAAGGGGTGTGATTTGATGGCATCATTCAAGAAGCAACCTGCACACAAGTTTAGTCGTGTCAAGAATGACCTTGCCGAGTTACAGAGATGGTGGCCTATCCACATCAAGGACGACGGTGTTCTCGGCATCTCGTGTGACCCTGTGTTGTATAGAACCAATTTTTCGCAAGATGTGAATGCCTCTGATGATGAGTCTATGCAAGCAGGGATTAGAGTCGAGGCCATCAATGATGACGGAACCGATGTAAGCGGCACAGAACCTACAATTGTCATAGAAAACAGTGGCACATACAATGCTACTTGTAAAATCAATCATAGTGACGGGACTACGACGGTCATCAAATTGGTGGCACCGACAAACAACACCGCCACCACTACGACAATGCCATTTACACAATCCGATGGGACGACTTCATCGGGTGCTTTTAGCGCACTTGCTATCAATCCCAAGTCGGGCCATAAAGGCCCTCGTGGTGGGCCGTTTCCTGTGTTTATGACTATACAGGAGTTAGCAGAGACTATCGACACATACAGACACATTGGAGTAGCAAATGATTCACTCAAAAAGGCATTTGTCCCACACGCCATGATTGACACGGTTCATTCATCGGGATTTGTGACATTACCTAACATCAACGAAGACCCTCGTGTGCCTATTGATGCGGTGAACAATGTTATATTTCCGAATCCGTCTCCATATCGAGCAACAGTGTTTATGCCTATGATGCTCGATAACAACCAATTGTCAAAGAATATCTCAAGTGCTCAAACTCTTGTTGGCGGTGTCGATGCCTACAATGTGAACGGAATCACGAGATATGATACACAACCGAATGGTTCAGATTCGGCAATAATTGACTACAAAACATTCGGTCAAAGTGGAGACCATTTGTTAGGTCATAACTTTGCCGCAATTCTCGGTGACAACAACCACAACGATTTATCGGCTATGAGTATCAACATGGGTATGGTTTGGACTTCTCAAGATTCAAGCGAATGTCCCCCACCAAAGTATCGCATGGCAATGGCACTTGCCGCCTTCTTGAAGGATGGCACATACAGCCTAAACAATGGCGCACTTATCCCGTATGTCTATGACGCTTCAAGAACTGTTGGTGGGAAAAATACAGATACAATGTATATGCGTTGGCAGGGAGATGAAGGCATAGCGTCTGACGGTAGCACAGGAGGAGGTCAATTTACAGCCGCAGGTGTTTATCCGTATTTTGACTTCGTGCAAGGGCCTATCACACCAAGAGCACAAGGGACTAATCACACTCAATCAGTTTTGACAGGACATACAGGCAAGACACTACACATGGAAGTCCCACCAAACACAAAACGGAATGACATTAAGCATATCGCCTGCACGCAAATTGATAGCACGACTCGACGGTTGATGGTTCGTGTCGAATGCCCTTCATCAAGCACGGACGCAAAATATCAAGGTGCAACAGTTAGACTTGAGGTAGGTGATGCACTTTTCATCGAGAATCTCGACGGTGCTCTTGGTTCCGGTGTCGATATGACGCTTGAAACAGGCACAGTATGGGGGTCAAGATACGATGCTCGACGAAGGCAAACTTCGTCAGGTGGTCAGACACAAGGGGGCAGAGATTGTAACGGGTGGTGGGTTGTCTCTGCTGTCTCTCTTACTGCTGATGATGCTACTATTCCATCAGATGAGGTTCGATATGAGTGTAATGTAAGGAACCTGCAAACCGTGGCAGGTTATGTTCCTACCACAGGAACGGCATGTCTCGGTAGGATTGGTGGCCCTCAAATGGGGACAGGGACTACAATATACAAAACAGATGCCGATGCAATAGCAGACCAAGCGGCTGATATTCTTGATTTGGCGTCCTCATTTGGCTCGGATTTAAGCCAAAGGGCTATGCCTATGGGTGCATATACCCACTTCCCTACATTCACCGAAGCGGGTGGTAATCCCGCAACAGATAAAATTGGAACATTTTTCCAAGCAGGTATGAATCAAGGAGACAACAACCTACCACCTGCTTCATCACGAAATGACACATATCCTTCTCGTCCAACAATCGGTGAGGTGAGTATTGTAAATGCCGCAGGGGAATTTGTAGGAGATAGACCTGTCCCCCGTTCAATCAGCATTCAAACTCTCGGTGTGACACCACTTGAGAGATTACCAAACTCCCCTATAATGGTGGCAACAGGCAACGGGTCTCTCCGTGTGCCTGCACCGTTAGGACATGACTTATGCCTGCGATATGAAAACACAGGTATTGATGGTAGGGCAACAGGCTCAACAGCAAAAAATATAGCACACACAAAATGGAGAGTTAGATTCGATGTGGGACAAGGCGAAGTAGGCCGAACTGCTATTCAACTCGGTGGCCCCGATAAGTGGGCGTGGAGAGGTGTCTCAACACCGCTATGGTCATACATGGAAAGTGAAACAGGCTTCCATGCTTGGGACTACATCAAGCCGTCGGGATGGACTTATGGTCGTAACAGATGTTGGCCTGCACACGAAAGAATGGGGACACGATTGTCTATGTCTCCTTCATTGTTAGAAGGTAATAGAACTTCATATTGGACTCAACCCGCAGGTAATTTTGTCGCTCCAAATCAAGAAACCACGAAAATTGGATTGTCTGAAATAGGCTGTTCACCTATTTTCCTCGATATGCAAATGACTGCGTTCATTCCAAAGAAGCCGAATCGTATGACAATTGTTGAGTTTGACATGAATGACGCTGACGATGTATTAGGTCGTCATCATCAAATCTATGAAACAAACAACAGAGACATGGGTTTTGGTTTCAAACCTGTTTGGGATGGTAACGGAAACGCAGGTGTATTTTCGGCAATAGGCTTCCAAAAGATTGACGGCACGGATGTGGCCGACACAGGAACCACAGAGAATTTGACCTCTATGATTCGTGAGTTGATTGAACCTAACAAGGATGATGTGCCTGCGTCGGGTCATCAACCACAATTTTCGGGCTTCCCTGTTGATGAGAAGTTTGCTCGTCCTAACCCTACGGTAGGTAATTCATTCAATCCTGTTGCACCATACCCTCGTCCATCGTCAGCAAACAGACCTGCACTTTGGTTTGCCCCTTCTCCAACCCATTGGACGGCTAACACATGGCAAAACTCTGAAACATTCACATGGCCGTCTGACGCAGGTTATGGACGCTTAGGCACAGGGTTTGGTCACAGTGAAGGGTTCTCTTACAATGAAGGTATTAACACCGTTAGGGCAGTATTCACAGCAGGCGGTATGTCATGTATTTTCAACGGAGAATCAATAGGAACTGACCCAAGTGCTCAAGAAGCAGTTTGGGGGTTACAAATCAAAGCGTGTAATGTATATTGTATGGCTGATAGGACACCGTTTTTCATCAATGAAGCACAAGGCACGGAGGGACTTGTGAAGGGCAACAATGTAGTTTATTCTGTGTATAGTCATTTATCAACCGAGGAGCCTTGCGTTTATCTCCAATTGGATGATGACATTTACGAGGACGCAGGTGTTGATACCGCAATGACCGTAGGTGACAGGCTCATGAGCACTGTTAATTCTGCGGGGTCTCCGACTTCGGTTTGGAATGATGCTCACGACCATCATCCCGTCGCAATGCCTCAAAATCCAACACGACATTTAGATTCAGCAGGCCGAATGACTCGTGCTGATAACCCTGCATTACAAGTATCTCAACTTGATTTACAAATTGATGAAATCGTGCTTAGACAAATCCCGACCCCTGCTATGTTACCATTCACGGTTGATACGCTGAAACAACAGGCAACAGCCGTTGCTTCAGGATTGGCTCGTTATACCTCATTGCTAATCGAAGCCGATAACATAGATGTGAGTAAAGGTATGAGAGTCACCGTGACTTTACTTGAACCACCTGCGGGTTCGGGTATCGCAAAAGAGGCATCAACAATTATAACAGGATTTGAGAACCTTGACCCCGACTTTTTGGGTGGAGTGGGTGAGGTCGATTTGACAGGATTACCTCAAACTGCAATTGACAACGGATTCGTTATTCGCTTCAATTTCTTCGTCCCATCGTCAGAGCAACCTTCACTACATCCAATCACTTGGAATGAGACACCGATTATTCGCAACTATCAAGTGTTCTTCGACCATAAACCAACAGCCGACAATACAATCATTGGAAACACATTCAATGGGTCGGTGGCATCCACCGTTGGTCAAACCACAATTCAGACATTTACTACCAAGGTTGGTCACATCGTCTCTATGAGATTGGCAGGTAATACGACTGACCCCGACAGGAAGATTACACATTTGAAAGTGGACTTAGGTGATGGCACTATTACAGACTTCATGCCTGTTGAGACGCCTGCGGCATCAGTTACACTTGACATATCGCATGTATATTCTTCAAGACCTGCGGGTGGAACATTCGACATTAAAGTGTTCGCAAAGGACGATAGCGACAATGAAAGCGACTTTGTATTGACACCAAACAAGTTTATCCGTGTCACAATAACTGCGGCTGAACCTGTTGCAGTCCTTCGTGCTGTGCCATCAATGGTTCGTGCAGGGCAGGCTATTCGCTTCGATGGTTCAGACTCATACGCCATCGACACAGGTGCAACGCTGACTGACTATGCGTTCACATTTGGAGATGGTTCAACAGGAGTGAACGGGACAGCAGTATTCCAAGACCACACCTATGCTCAAGCGGGTGAGTTTATGGCGACTCTTATCGTCACCGATAGCACAGGTAGCGTTAGCCCTGTTGCTAAGGCACTTGTCAAAGTTTTGCCTGCGACTCTCGTCGTGCCACTGACACTATCGACAAAGCCGTCATCATTCTCAAGGACGAGAACTTCGGCTTTGACATCAACACCAATCCTTGATGCTGTATATCCCGAAGTCACAGACATGGGACAGAGAGCCGATGAGTTTGTCTTGACGGGTATGTTCCTCAAAGACACACAGGAGACAGACATAGCCTTCATGGAGGAATTGCTGTTGTCGGGTGCTTTGGTTGAGTTTGAGTATCAAGAAGTCAATTTCACAGGCACACCCGATAGCAAGACATTCGTGGGTCGTATGGTTTCATTCGACTACAACAGAGAGGGTGGTAACATAGACAGGACGCCATACACAGCCACATTCGTCAGAGAGGCGGGACTTGGTGCTTGATGTCATCCGTAGGCTATTGAGACTCAAAAAGAATAACTTTGAGGATAACTGTTATATAGGGGAATCCCCTACGGTTAAACATGAGCACAACAGGCAAGAAAGGCCAAGGCAAGAACCACAACACACGCAGGTTCATGGGACGATTGAAAATCAGCCCGACATACATGGTCGCATACGACTCGCAGTCAGACAAAATCGTGTCTTACATGACAAGGTGAGACAAGTGTGGGACGATATAGAGTGGTCAAGCAAGACCACACCTAAGCCCGATGTTTGGCGAGATGAAGTCGATTGGAGTTAAGTAGGTGGGTGTCAAACACCGACCATGCTTACGCATGATGAGGTCGATGCTCTAAGCGAGCACTTAGGCTTCAATCATTGGCCGAGAGCGATTGGTAATCCACGCCAACACTTCGTCTATGCAACAGAGCAGGTAGCCAAGCACTACAAGGATTGGTGGGGTGATTCATCTTGTTTCATATCAACAGCAGGTTATGATAACCTCGTCTTTGACAACGGCAAACAGATTCCACGCTCTATCATCTATGGACTGACATTCTTTGACTTCGACCATTCAACCAAACCCGAAAACGCATTTGCTGACGCACAGAGATTGTCACAGTATCTTACGGAGATTGATGTCGCCCATTGGGTGCAATACAGTGGCTCCAAAGGCTACCATTTGTTTATCGTGCATAAAGCAACACGATTCAGATTTGACCACCGTGACGGTAGTGGCGAAGCACTCAAGACACTCGTCAATCAGACACAGACTCATTTGAAACGCACTCTTGGTCTCAACACACTCGATGAGCAAACGACAGGCGACCCGAAGCGACTGTGTCGTTTTCCATTCACACCACATATCGACAGACACGGCAAGAAGTCGGGACGATATGCAATGCCCGTATCGACAAAGATTCTGAATGAGATGTCGCATAATCATATCGAGAATATGTCCTATCGACCCCAATACCATTTGCCAAAACTGACGGGACAGCGTCTCACCTTACCCGAACTCATCAAACTTCTCGATGTAAAATTACACAAACCCGAAACCGAGATACGACCCATCATTGATGCTGACTTTGGATTTACAGATGCTACGAGTGAGACTGCTGTCTTTACTGCTTCACTTGATGAGAGATGTATGGGTGTGACTAACGAACTGAAAAGACGAAATCCAAGTCACTCAAGTAGGGTGTATTCAGCACTGTTCGCCAAGACGATAGGAATGCCTATGGAGGCGTTTGAGGAGGTGTGGGTTGAGTTAGGCACACGGATGGGCTATGTGGACTTACACAACAAGGAGCACAGGCTACATCAGATGAAAACGCTGTTCGATGACCCACGCTATGTATCATTTCCAAACTGTTCAACACTCAAGGCCAAAGGTTGCTGTGTCGGTGAGATATGTCCCCGATACATTGACATGGGCGAGATGAAACCCCGCAAAATTGTAAAACGACGATGGAGGAAAAAAGATGAAAATTAAGAGATTAGATTTGATAAAAGACGACCCTGCAAAAGTAGTTGAGTTGTTGAAGAAAGGGACACTTGGCAACAAATTAGGATTGCTTCGTGTAATGGAAGAGGAGAATGTGATGCGTGAGGTTGTATCGAAGTCAATACTTGAGGAGATGTTATCGAGGCACAGGAGAATCGACCACAGAGAGCATCCACTGATGATAGGCTATTTCAGTCAATTAGGATTTGAGGTTGCACACTTGACAACAGGTGAAGGCGATATGAAGGGCGGCACGATTAGCATTGAGCGTAAGGAGGACGACTTCATGGACTCACTCTTTGATGACAGATGGTTAAGGCAATTGGGTGCAATGAGAGAGGAGGCCGAGTATTCGTATCTTGTTGTTACCAAGTCGTATGAGGCTATCAAACACGAGGTTGAGGAGAGAGGAGTCAGTGAGCAAGTCTTGACAGGCTTTGTAGCGGCTCTGTGTGCTGTGGGCTATCCACCTGTGTTTATTGAAGATAAATGGGATGCGGCTGTTGTAATGCGTAAAATCATGGATAAGATTGATGACGACACCGCTCGTTTGTATGTTCCACGACCACGCTCACCAAAGCCACAGGAATACAGGAACGCACTCATTGAAGCCCTGCCGAAGGTGGGTATCAAGACTCGTCGCAAGATAGTGCAGGCATTCCCATCTATGGCCGCCTTATGTAGTGCGACAGTCGAGCAATTAGTCGAAATAGAAGGCATCGGTGACAAAACTGCCGAGAGGATTGTCGAGATTCTTCATGCTGAATGATTATATAGGTGGTGCTCTTGAGGTATAGACATGGCACGAGGCAATAGCAAAGGCAAAAGGCGAAATGAATACACCGCTTGGGCGATTCAACAAATGAATGGTCGCCCATTTACTGCGGCTGACTTAATTGACATGATGAAGACAAAATGGAAATCAATACCGAGCGTCCGTGAGGTTGGTATGGTTCTTTCTAAAATGAAACGAGAAGGAACGGTCATATACTTGGGAGAGGAGGGTGCGTTACAATCAAGGCGATTACTTGAGCAAGCGGGTCTTACACAACACGGAGTCCGTAAAGTGTCGCTGTATGTGGTGAACTCAAGTGACGACGAAGAATGATGTATCAGATTCTTACATGCGTGTAATGCGCTACGAGGACATATATTGTGTCCGATGGTCTGTTCGTATGGATATAGAAGATATGACTATACTACAACCGCTTGAATGGTTTGGAGATGATTTGGAGCAGGGCTTAGAGCATGTTGAGAATGCGGCATACTCAATGATTGAGTCGGGGGCTTCTTCGTCTCTGATTGAAGATATGCCAATGTTAGACCCTCGTAGTCTATCGACTATTATCAATAAGGCCGAGTCCTTGCACGATGGATGGGGTATCAAGGTATTCAAGCACATAGGCATAGATGTGTGGTTTGCGTTGATAGGAACAGAGGAGATGTTTGAGGAAAATACATTTGCACGAGCCAACGGTAATGACGACATGGCAATCGCAATCGGTGACTTGAAGATTGACAGAGTGTGTGAAGCAGTCAGATACAACAAGGACACAAAACACCACATCATACCACGAGACAAAAATGGTAATTATATGAGAACCAATCTCAAAGATAGAGCCAAGAAATATGAAATCATAAAAGCCAAAGTCAAGGAGAGACAGGAGAAGTGGCGGACTTGGAATGGGTCAAGTGCTTGGAATGCTAAACTCAAGAAATGGATTGGTAGAAGAGGCCCACGAAGAGATTGACTCATATAGGTGTGGGTCGTAGTTACGGCATGGCTCAATACCTAATCACTGTTGCATTCGCACATGAAACTGTTGAGATTGAACACGAAGGCAGTCTGAAAGATGGACTGAAAGCAGTTTGGGCTTTGGCGGCAGAGCGTAAATCAGAACCATACGATATACGATTTGCCAAAGGAGCAGTAAGATTCGGTGAGACGGAGGACGGTTGGACGACTGTTTGTCCGATTGAGCCTATGTGAAATAAACCCAATAACCCCGTATGACAAAACAACAAGCATGTGGGACGAGGGTGAAGAAATAATGGAGACAATAAATTGGCTTGTGGCAGGTAAAAACTCGATGGAATTGCACGGTTTCAAACAAGGCGATACGGGCGACACTCCAACAATCAAAGTGATGACATCGGCATCGGGGACTTGGTCTTTTACATTCAAAGAACTTACAGGCACAGGCCGTATTCAAGTGGGTGCGGGGGCTGACTACAATCCGCTCGATTTAATCGAGTCTCTGTATTATCATGTTCGTGCTTCAACAAAGGTATTAAAAGATAAATCCCAACCACAGACTGCCGAGATTGAACACTTTGATGTTTCAACCTTCGGTAAGGACTTCAAGGTGGCTTGGGAATAAATGATTTCATTCACAGAATCAGATGGTATGGGAATGAGTATCACAACCGTATATTACAAAGATATGTGGAATTGTGTGTTGCCGTCATGTGAACTGATGGAAGTCGATAACGAGTGGGTTGTTGAGACTGATGAAGGAGAAGTTTCAATTTTGAATCCGAGAGGAGATAAGCACGAATACTTGGATGCGTTAGCGGGCTTCTCAAAGAAACCTATCGACAAGGATAAGCCGTTGCTGTCTTTTACATCGGGCGTTGTGAAGTTTGATGTTTGGGAGGTAGTGCGAGATGACAGTCCGTGAGTCCGCTCAACAATTGAGAACACTTCTCAATAACGCAGGCATTCCTACCTCTGTGGATATGACCTATTCACAATTGAAGTATCTTGCTGACAAGAATGGGCTTACGGCCACAGGAACGGGCGGTGTTGGCCCTCAAGGCCCCAAGGGGGATAAGGGAGACACAGGAGCCACAGGGGCCACAGGAGCGCAAGGAATACAGGGAATACAAGGGCTTCAAGGTAATACAGGGACAGCAGGGACATCGGCCACCATAGCAATAGGCACTGTTACAACAGGAGCCGCAGGGTCTTCGGCTACCGTGACCAACAGTGGCACATCTTCGGCCGCAGTCCTTGACTTTTCTATACCAAAAGGAGACACAGGTGCAGGTGGAGGTATGTCGGGGTTCAACATATTCGGCAACACAGGTGTGCCAATCGCTATCAGCAATGCAACAAATCTAGCAATCACACCACAGGTAGGAACTCCGTTGTCTATACATGGAGCAGGGACAACACTAGAGTTTTCATTCGTGTCGTCGGGTGTTTTAGCAGGCTCATACACAAATGCTGACATAACGGTAGATGCTTTCGGCAGGGTCACATCAGCCGCTAATGGTAGCGGTGGAGGTGGAGGTGGAGGTATCACCATTCAAGAGGAGGGAACCCCCTTAGCCACAGCCGCCACAACTCTCAATTTTGTAGGTTCAAGTGTGACTGCATCGGGGACGGGTGCTACAAAAACAATCAGTGTGTCAGCAGGGACTCCCTCAAACATGATGACTTTACACTCACATGACCAATCCCCATCAGCAAGCCTATTCTCTCCATTCAGACTGCTTGCCAATACAAACACTTTATCGTTAGCAACTGTGAATGTATTTTCCCCCGATACCACAGCAACAGGAGCACCTCAAATATTCACGATAAACTCCTGTGGCAATGTAGGGAGATGTGGAACAGAGCACATCTTTTACGGACAGGACGGAGATGTAGGAATAAACGATAATGTCGATTACAAACTCGATACAGTGTCGGCCGACGGTGTCAAATCAATGTTTATCTCGCACATGCACCAATTGACTTTTCCAAGTCCTATCGTCATTGGCTACCAATCTCTGATAGTCAAACCTCAACCTGCCAACCTAACATTTGGCACGAGCACGGTTAGAGTGATTGATACAGGCCATCATTTGATACAGGCAATGATTAATGATGCAAACGGAGACCCTGCTTTTCCTCCTTCCGAATCTCCTGAAAACATTAGGGTTCTGTTGGTTGTTAGCCATGGTCATATTTTAGATAGGGCAAGCGGAGACTTGGTTCCTAATTTTAGTTTTAGTAGTAGGTGATAAAATGACAAGATGTAAGATGTTAGACGGATGGATTGATGTTCAATCAAAGCGTCTCGATGAAGCGGAAAAGAAACAAAAGAAAGATTTGATAACGGGCAAGAAGGCGTGATGGTTTCATATAGGTGTGGCTTACAACATAGGTCATGGAAACCGAGAGTATTTTGATTACCATTGGTGCAATTGCAGTAGTTTTGTATGCACTTTACAGACGATACCTGCTGATTAAACCACAGATTGACGAGGCTTTGGCTGACGGCAAACTGACTTTAGATGAGGTCAAAGATTTGGCTGATGATGTCGTGGACTTTGTTGAGGATGCTAAGGAGATTGTTGAGTCAATGCCGAGCAAGAGTGCATTGAATAAGATGACCAAGGCTGACTTGATTGAGTTTGCACAGGGTCATGATGTCGATGTAAGCGGCACGAAAAGTCAAATCATCGAGAGACTTCAATCCCTCAAGTAAGCCATCAACGATTCATGACTGTTGATTGAATACTCTTTGGCATGGTTTGTCATGCGACTTTGAACGCCTGCTTTCATAGCAACCGCTCCTTTGATTCGTGCTGACAATTCCCGACTATTCATGTCGATGTATTGCTTTAATATCTCGGCCATTTGAGAAGCAGGCATCCATGTGTTAGAAGGTATCATGGGTATATATTTGACCCACCTAACCTTCTTTGGCATGAGCGTTACTCAACTTCACGGCTTAAATAGGTGTGCCAACACAGTGGTAAAACATGGCGAAACGATATACCGAAGA
This sequence comes from Legionellales bacterium, assembly GCA_002722435.1. Taxonomy (GTDB): domain Bacteria; phylum Pseudomonadota; class Gammaproteobacteria; order Comchoanobacterales; family Comchoanobacteraceae; genus UBA7916. Next base: position 41,708 of record PBLX01000067.1, read on the forward strand.
TGATTTACCAATCGTCGAAAAAAGAACCTGTGCGCTGTGCGATATGATTGCCCGTGGAAGTGTCGATAAACTCGTCGCTCACGGGTGGCTAACCACATCAAAAGGTCTGATTTGCCCTGCGTGTCCGTATGGCGACGAAACTATCAATTCACCAAAAGCGTGAAAAACAATAGGGATTGTGAAACTATCATGGACGATGATGATTGGGCCGAAGGCCCCGAATCCGAAGTGACGAAGATTGACGCTTGGGGTGGAGGTCAGATTGAGGGTATAGACGAGGCATTGGTGCGTTGGACTGCCATGTTGATGGCTCAAGGCTACAAAGACAGTGAGATACGAAGACGGCTTGGAGAATACGATTTAGACAGGCGACTCACGCAAGAGGGGGCAAAACGCCTTATGCGATTGGCAAGAATGCAAGCGGACGACCTTCGACACCTCACAATTGCTAAAGCCGAAATGGGCGACACTGATTGGCTAAGGCTTGATTCCTACGCAAGACGAAAAAGGATGCTATCTCTGACAGAGGGAATTATTCACCAAGCACATGCCATGGCCGACAATGTATCTTCATTGAACAATGTCAGTTTCATGGTGGCAGGTTTGGTAAAACAACAAGACGCCATGGATAAGATGTCGGGTGCTCAAGATGCAAAGCCGCAAGTGGTGGTGAACATTGGGTATGACCCGATTGAACAGTTTAGAGAAGTCGTGCAACAGGAACTACGAACTATTGATGTTGATGCAGAGGTTATCGAGAAGGATAACAAAGACACAGAGACCGATTGAGGGCTGCTGAGAAATCACACAAAAGCAAATCGGATTTGAACGGACTTCGTTTAGCCGATACTTTTAGCCGATACCTTTGTTGTTGGCTGTTGTTTTTAGCCGATACCTTCGACTTTTTGTGTTGTTTAGCCGATACTTAGCCGATACCTCGTTGTTTTGTCGTTGTTTGAGATGGCCGCTCGGCCGGATTTTTCGGAGTCCGATAGTCGATGGGCTGACGGTATATAAACTTTGTGTAGTTTTGATTTTTAGATGTCCCAAAACTTTGAGACCACAACCTTTATAGGGTGTCAGCCCTTGGACTATGGGAGTCCGCCCGTGAGCGGGGGCCGTCGGGGCCGTCGGTCGGGTGCTCGGAGGCGTCCCGAAATGGCCGAAAAATTGAGCCGGATTGCTTTACTATATAATAGTATCTCATATATGAGCCGAAACCTTTATGGGGTGAGCCGGTATAGGTCAATCATGGCAGAAGTCACAAAAACCCAAGAAGCCCGAACCCCGACCACCCTTATTGTTGAGGAGACAATTTTGGCCCCTATGGACAAAATCGTTTCAAAGCACATGGATATTGATATGGATGCAATCAGAGTAAATGAGAACTCATCTACTCATTATGATTTTACCCTTACTGATAACCTCACAGGCGTTGAAACTGACATGGTCGGTATTTACACAGTAGGCGAGAAGTCTTCAACCTCTAAGCCTACACTTGGCCTAAAAATGGATTCACTCTTGAAGGCGGCTCACATTGCTAACAACCCTCAAGTTAATGCCTTCCTTGCTCAAGTCGTTAAGGCTCAAGTAATGGTTCAAGACGGTGCAACCTCTGAAGACATCGAAGCGTTTTACCTAGAAAATGAAATGTCCTCAAAGACTCGCAATGAAGAGACCTTCAAAGTATTCAAAGACCGATTCACTGTGAACACAGTCCGAGATTATGCGGCAGTCGTAAAAATCAAGCCTAACGCTTGAGACGGCTTGAGCGGCCTCTTATGATGCTACGGGGGCGGGCCTTGCCCGCCTCCATGCGGAGGGCTTGCCCTCTGACCACTTCGATATAATCGGAGTTGCTGACCTTCGCACGGGTTCGCCCGTGTGAGGGTCTCTTTTTTTCAAATGCCCGCCCGCTCAAACGGTCGGCCTTTGTTGTTCGGTTAGGCTGTCGGCCTATAAAGGTTTCTAACCTATATCTATACAAACAAAAGGCCGAAAGGTTTATAGGGTGTCGGCTCCCATGTTCAAGTGGAGAGACGACTAAAAAAGGGGGGTTCGATAGACGGAGTCTCCCCCCGTGCCTTAATCAGCACCGACTTCAACGGCCGCTTAATTAGTCCTAAAGGCTGTCGGCCTATAAAGGTTTTGATGACCGAAAGGTTTAATATAGGGGGCGGTATGGGTATAACATGGACGGAGCAACAAACCCCCTGCAAGCCTTTGAAGTTGGAAAATCATATTACGGTCGTTTTACCTGTGATTACTCATCAAGTATTCATATCACCGTTACCAAGAGAACCAAACATTTCATTCATTTTGAATTGTATGGCAAGCCTGTAAAGCGCAAGGTCTCAACATGGTTCAAGAACATCGAGACGGTCAGCGTCGTGAGCGGTTGCTCTGTCTCTGCCGACAGACTAAGCGAGGACTACGAGCATTACCCGTGGGGCATGTGAATGAAGCGAGACTTACACCTTAACGACTCGGTCGTTTATACGCCCGTTGAAATCGTCTTGAATGCGTGTGATGTCGTAGCCTTACAACATCCCGCACCGCCACAGGCGGAGCCAAACAAAGCGTATGAGCGATTCAAAGAAATATGGCTCTCTCTATACTTGCCCGACTTGTTCAATGGATGGTTGGGTTTCCTCAAGTGGGTATCAAATCCACTTCAAATCAATAGAACGATATGGAAAAATGATGAGGACTTTTCTTAATTTTGTGTCTGGAAAGTTTGACAGGCCGAAAGGTTTTGAGATTCTTTCACAGCACAAAAACCGATTTTATCCCCTGAATTAATCACCCACGAATCAAGCCGCAGGCTATCGGTTTGAATAGGTAATGATTCAGACGGGGCCACACTACCCACACACACAGTTTATTGATTCTATCATGTGTGTGTGTCAATACCCTTCCTTATCCTTTGAATTAATATATTATATCTAAAAATAATATAGAATAGAAATGTTTATAGGCTGACAGCCATACCGTTCAAGTGGAGGGAGTCAAAAAAATAGGGGTATATATACTTTGCGAAAGACTTAATATAGGGGGGGCTGTTGATATAGAACATACAAACCTTTATTAACCTCCTACCCATAGGACATAATGAGAGAGATGACAGACCGACCTTCATTCCCCCTAACCGAAGCCGAATACCGAGAGATTGTAAATACCGCTGACCCCGAAGCGTATGATTCAACAATTGAATACATGATGGAGAACCGTGAGATAATCACCGACCTCATATTTCAAATGAGCACCAAAGCCGCTTGCGAAGCATATTGGAACTCTGACATTAAAGCATGGACTGAGAGTGGTAAAATCGCAATTGACGCAATTATTGACACTATCGACACTTGCCTTAGAATAACCCTACGCCACCTTAACGGAGGACGCATGGGGCCTATCGGAATGTTCACCATTGTAAGAGCACTCGCCCGCAAGCAATACAACGCATGGAGACCTCCAAGCGAGACATACCTTTGCATGTGAGACGGCTCACCGTCTTTGATTCATAGGGCGGCCATCATCGGGTTTTGGTGGTCGCCCGCCCGCCCCTATGATTTAGCATAGGACTGTCAGCCTATAAAGGTTGTGATGACCTATATTTTTTATTTTTTTGGCGGGTGGCCGTGGAGGAGTCGTCCAATCTAAGGGAGACACTGTCAGCCTATAAAGGTTTCTATCACCGATAGTTTTAATAAGGGGAGGCCCTTACGATAGATTGTTGGGGCAACAACCCCGACCGAAGCCGCTCCGCATGGGGACATGTGGGGCTAATGGAAAGAGAGAGAACTGCCTCCTCTGTAATCGCTTGAGCGAACCTTAGTAGGGCCATCCAACCCAAACAGGCGAACGAGATAGTAGGGCGGAGGATAGGCGGGGGTGACTCCCTGTATTTGGATGGGAGTCAGTAATGGGGCCTTGTCCCGTCCCTCCACCCTCTGATGTCAGTCAATGGACTGCCTTGCCTGCGTTAATGCCGCCTTCGGGCGTAATATGCTCTTAGAGCACGGCCACTTCAATGGAAGGAGATACAGACTACTCAAGGTGCGACACGACTCAACTTCAACCTTCTCTCTGACCAGCGAACCTCCAAGCACGGGGGTGAGAGCGAAGCGACGAACAGGAACGCATGTAACAAGCCTAAACAAACGGAAGCGGCACACCTCTGCAACACGGACAGCCAAGCGAGCGGGAGGCTCGTTGGCCTAAGTAAGCGTATGGCTCTCCCGTGCGACCCTTATTCATTAGAGGGGGCCGATGGGGGTCGGCCCTCTCACTTTTTTACTCGATACTTTTTACTCGATACTTTGTTTGGCGGGCGTTGTTTAGAGCACCCGCACCCTCCCCCCGTGCCTTAGTCAGGGATTCTCGCCTCGGAGGCCCGTCGGGCCGCTTCCTCTCCTTATCTAAGCCTAAAGAGTGTAAGCCTATAAAGGTTTTGGAGACCGATATGTTTATATCCCCCCACTACTACGGAGGTATATGAGCCAACACAGCCCAACCCCCCAAGACGATTGGTCAGACGCCCGCTTTGATGCTGAAATGGAGGTTATTTGCCTCCGTGAGGAGTGGATGTTTTCATGTCCCGACACATGCGACGCAATCGAAAAAGCACTTAATGAAGCCATCAGAGCACTTGAAAAAATCAAGAAAGAAGAAGCGGGCGAGTGAATCACATGGAGCGAATGACCCTTACTGAATTATTTACCGTCTTTGACAGAGCAGAGGCAGAGACTAAAGCCCGATTTATTGGAACCTGTGACCGTGTCCGAAGGACTCCCGAAGGGGAGGACTTTTGGCGGGCCATGATGGCCGACCGTGTCGAGATTTCAGAGGCCGATTTTTTGGCGTCGGTTATTGTCTCCGATATGCTCGACGAGGGCGAGACCTTCGACGACTTCACAGCCACCGCAGAGGGCGAGGGCGACCCGTGCCGATTCTTCAAGACGGGCGAGACCTTTCACATTCAGCAAGCAGGCTTTGAGTGGATTTTCAGTTGAGGCCGATGCGACAGGCTCGCAGTCTATCGTTTTTCGTCCGCCCGCATATATCTTCAGTCGTCGTCCACTTGAGCGGTGACACTGTCACCCTATAAACTTTGCGGTTATAGAAACCTTTATTACCCTGCGGCCTTTAGGCCCACACATGGAGACTTATACCCCCAAACCCGAAACCGCCAAAGAGGCAATACGAATAACCGCCCGCATGGTTGCTAACCCTGCGGTATCTACCGAAGTTATAGCCAAAAAAGTCGTTAAGCATGTCATTGAAAACGATTTCAAAGGCTGGATATGCAACGACCCAACCGACCCGACTTTCAAATCAATAGTCGAATGGTCAATGATAATGATAGGTGATGTATGCGAGACCATTCAAGCGTATGGTATGTTCACAATTCGTTGAGTAAGGCTCAAGGCTAAGGGCGGGGCGTCTCTGAAACATGGGACGCCCCAAACGAGCCGAGAGGCGAGAGAGCCGCAAGGCGACCAAACGCCTAAGAGTTTTCAGAGTGGCCGAGGTGGTGAGACTTCGTCAAGATTGTAACGAGTTTCGATTATCTGAAACGGTGGCGGTTGAATCTATGAAACGAGAAGCGGCCGCCATTGTTGGAAAGAATACAGGCGGACGGCTACACATGGAGCGGGGCCAATTGACCTCGATAACCGCAGGCGGGTGGCTCTATACGATACGGGGCGATTCAGTCCAAGCACGAAAGATATAGGCGACAGTATTATATAGGCGCATCCCCACGCAGGGGTATGAACGGACATGAAACCCCCCGAACCATCGACTTAACGAAACTCTCTGAATTGATGGAGAGCATTGAAGCCGACTTCTCCTATATGGACGAAGCCGTAAGAACTGAAAACAAGAAGGGCCTTGAATATGTCAAGTGGCTCCTCTCTGAATTAGGGGTTGAGGCTTGAATGATTGTTCTTGATGACCTCATGCCCCTTGAAGAGTGGGAGGCTGAAATGGCTCGCCTTGCTGACGCCATAAAGGCCCTCAAGGAGGCTAAAGCATGACCTTCTTGAGGAATCTCCTTTCTAACCGTGCTCGCAACCTTGCCAACCAAGCCAAGCGCAACGGGGACGACTTAAGCGACATCATTGAAGGCGGGGTCGATGTTACGGCCGATTACTCGATAATTTTCAACCGTGTCCTTGATGTTCTCATTTCTAAATCATCAGGATTTTAGAACCTTTGAGCGAATCTATTATATAGGGGCGGCCTCCCATCTAGTAACATGCGAAGCAACACCCACACCCAACAGAGGCTCCAAGAGAGGCTTACCGTTGATGAAAGGAAAATTGTCGGGCAGGCTGTCCGTGATGCGGTTTCAACATACGGCCGCATGGATATGGCCGTTTATGCTCACCGCTTGACCGCTCACCGTGCGACACAGTGCGACAGCCGCTCAAACGGTCAAAATGTGGTCGCTATCGTTAGAGGCGGAGTGGTCAAGACTGTCATGCTACGCAGGGACAACCAACCCCGCACCCGTGCGGCCCTTCGTGTTGATTTGGTCGTATGAAGCGGCCGTCGATTCTTTGAACCGAGTGGGCGAGCCGACAGGCCGCCAAAATCTCAAAACCGTTATACTGCGAGGCCGCAGGCCCCTCGGCTAATCATCATCCACTTGAACATAAGGCTGTCAGTATATAGTCTTTTCTAATGTATAGGTAAAAGCGAACCTTTATATGCTTACACCACTACGGCAATACATGGACGGACAAACCCCCACCCCAACCCAAGCCCGAATGATGAACCTTGAAATGCCAACGGTAGTAACCAACCCAAACGGTGAAACCTTTGAGGCTTTCTTAAATGAGAGAATCCCTTTCAGAGTCTTTGTTGAATTGACAACCGAGCAAGCCGAGAACCTCGACGCTCCTCAATTCAAAGGTAAGACCGAAGGTGGCGAGATAATAGGCGTTACAGGCTCCGAGTGCTTGATATTCTCACCTGTTGAAATCTTAACCTACTTCGTCGATATAACAGACCTTGAAGGTTGGACGGTTGAATGGGCTGACGGACTCCACCCGAAAAACCTTGAAAACCACCTTGAATTTGCTTGAGACGGTGTCGAATACTCAAGGCGGGGCCTCACCCCATCCGAGGCCCTGCCGCCCTCGTGGCGACCACGCACGGACGACAGTCAAAACCGTGATACTGCGGGGCCACCGGCCTATAAGTCGTCGTCGTCCACTTGAACACGGGGACTGTCAGCCTATAAACCTTTAGGTCAAGCAAACCTTTATAGGGTGGCGGCTGTTAGGACTATACATGGCAACCAACCCCCAAGCCCGAAACCTACCCCAAATCCGATTCCCAAAGAGGGTCGGCCAAGCACCTATCAAGGACTTTGTAAGGTCTGTTATTGAGACCACCATCATTGACCTAGTGCGTGATGATGTGGACTTAACAAATATCACCCTTGATGTAATCTTAACCCGTGCTAACACAGGCCGCACACATGGCTCCCTTGGCACATGGTTCAACACTCCATCAGACATTAGCAACCTACGCAAGGGCGACACCATACAAACCGACTTGTCACGCTTTAGACTCATGTTGAACCTTGGCCCATCGGCTGACAATCACAAAGACGATGCGGACTTAATCAAGACCCTCATGCACGAGACAATCCACTTTGTTCAATATGTTACAGGCATTTTGACCGCTACCGCTCAATGGTTTGGCGGTCGCAATTTGGTCAAGTCCTATACATGGAATGTTACCGCAGGGTATGTCCTAAACTACCGTGCTCGTGGTGACTGTGATACTTCCTTCTTTGGCCGTGCTTCTTCTCTGTATGCTCGTGAACCTCGCTCTCTAACCCACAGGGAGGGCGACAGAGTCGAGACACTCGCACGCAGGCCACGAAGCACACGCACCGACCGCACATACGCTCAATACCTCGCACAGCCTCACGAGAGACAGGCATGGACTCAAGTCCTACCCCTTGCCCGCAGGCACTACCCACAGGCGGTCGAGGTGTGCCGCAAATCTCACCGCACAGCCATTCAAGAGGTCGCTCAACAGAAAGTGCGAATGTTCGCTTGATTCTGTGGCGGGAGAGAATGATTTTTTCGGGGCGGCCGTGATGGGGGTCACGGCCGACCCCCCCTATGTTCAGTCAGTAAGATAATTTTTTCAGTTTTATTCACATACTCTGAAAAAACGCTAAGTCAATTTTTTGCTTATGTCGCACCTATACATTATTGAGACCGATAGGACGACAGTTATGAACCATGCCTGCCACAGTCCTAATCCATGTCGAGAACTGAAACACTCACAACCGATGGGACAATAATCATACCAAACGCAATTGTCTTTGGTCTTCAATTGACTTCTGTTCTTCCGAACCCCCCTCCTGCGGGTGATTTGATTGTTGTTGTAAAAGACAGTGACGGTCTCACTGATGTTAGCACTCTTGCTCGCATGATTATCAGCGCAGATGCTATGGTAAGACAAAACACATCTCTGACATTCCCCGCAGGTGTGCGTGTGACAAAGGGTGTCAATATCAGCGTGACCGCTAACGGACATAATGATATTCTGTTTGTCTGTGACTACTCGTGATTTGAATGCGACAAATTGTATGTGCTTGGCACGACTCTCATCTTCATATTCTGTGGGACAATGACATCCGTGATTCTCTGATGTCTATTCCATTCAATAGCCAAGAAGCGTTATTCTCTCACATAGGAGGGCTGACAAACGGATGGAAAATTGACGGCTTTGATGTCGAGTCTCAACAAGTCAGAGTATTGAACTTGACCGAGCCTCACGAAACTTGGGTTATCGACTTTGATGCTCAAAAGGATTTGAATGCAATAGTCTTCACTCTCATATAGGTGGGCGAATCGCTCATATACCGTATGTTACACAGAGTTAATCGTGGAGAAGTCCAAAGAACTCGACATCCTATGCGACCCGACAGAACTCGGTCGCACACTTCAAGGACTTATTCTCGTCAATCCCGATACAGAGTTTATAGTATGGAGACGAGGCGACACTATACTAATCAGAGCCGATTGGGGAATGAGAGTCGAATGACAGTTACAAGTGAACACCAAACACACATACATCACATATTCTATGCACTTTGTCGGGAGCGCAATTGGTCATTGGGCTTCCCTACCTCGTTTGATTACGGGTATCTCGATGCTGACAATAGAACTGTGCAAGCGCAAATCATTCTCGGCCAAGGTAAGCCTACTATCTTGTTTCATCCCATGGCTTTCGATGAATGTCAAGGTTATTTGGTCAAGGGACTTCTTCATCATGAGTTATGCCACTACACACTCGGACACGAGGTAGCACACGGCCCCGACTTTCACAAACTTGAGCAGGAATGGGACTCTTACATGCTATTCAAATCGGAGACCGTGAACTTCGCCCGCACACTACTTCGTAGGAGAGCGAGATATGTTCTGACTTGCCATGCTTGCGGTGTCAAGTTTGAGCGCAGTCACATCCCTGTGGGCCGATTATCATGTCGTGGCTGTTGTGAAAAGCACTCAAATGGTGAATTTGACGATAAGTATAACCTTCATATAGGTGTGGTGAGTATGAGTGAATCATGAGCACTACTGAAAGTGAACAAATTGGCAAGCAAGAAATGAAAAGACAGACGAAGGCGTTTATCGTCGAGTCATTTACGAACAAAGGATTTACCGCAGTCGAGCGAAGTGCGGGTGCAGTAAATTATGTTGCACTCAAACCCGACGCTGAATCTCCGTTTGTTATTGCATCTGTATATGGTGACCGCAGAGGTGCGGCATCCATTTGGGTCAAGGACGAATGTTTTGAAATCTTGAAAGACAACGGGTCAGTCAAGGCCGGTGATGACAGGAACATCAAAGATGTGTCATTCTTCAAGCGTGGCATGGATTGGCAAGTCGAAATCCATGACCTCAATGACGACCTTATTCCAAAGATTATTGATGCGTCAATTATTGTCATGGACTCCATTATCAAATTAGAGCATGAGCGTGCAATGGAAAAAGAAGCCAAGAGATTGGCGGCACAAGAGCGTGAAGAACGCATGGCCGCAAAGCGCAAAACTCCCTTTTGAGGCGGGTCTAATGGATGCTAAGTGTCCTGTTTGCGTGCCTACGGCATCGACGGATAATCCGCTTTGTGAAGACTGTTATGAATCGTGGCAAGCGTCCTTGAACATTGAATAAGGTGTGGCAAGGTGAACGCTCTATGTGGATTGAACAATACCGCCCTGCGACCTTAGACGAAGTGATTGGTCAGCCTCACATTGTTGAGCGGCTCAAGTTTATGGTTGAGGGTATTCACAAAGGTGAAGATATACCACACATGCTGTTTGCAGGTATGCAAGGAACAGGTAAAACTTCAACGGCTATCGCTTTCATGAAGACTGCCTTTGGGGACGCATGGTCTCAAAATTGGCTTGAGATGAATGCTTCTGATGAGCGGTCTATCTCTGTTATCCGTTCTAAGGTGAAGGAGTTTGCATCTCGTGGTGTGATTGGAACATACACAACAAACACAGGTGAAACCAAACCGATACCCTTCAACACTGTATTCCTTGACGAGTGTGATAATCTTACACCCGAAGCACAGGCGGCACTACGACGAATGATGGAGCGATACCCACAGACACGATTTATTCTGTCAGCAAACTATCCTCAAAAATTGATTGACCCCATCAAAGACCGATGTGCATTTGCATCGACTCGATTCAGACCGATTTCAGTCGAGGTGATGAGACCCGCTCTCCTTGCCCTATCGACGGCATTAACCGACGAGGCGTTGGACTTGCTGATGAGAACTTCTCGTGGCTCAATGCGAAAGGCTCTGAACTTACTTTGGACTCTGACTCGTGTAGCAGGTGAAGTCGATGTCGAGGATGTCGAAGACTACATTGTGACACTTGAACCCACTAGGGTCAAGGCGTTACTATCCAAGGTGGCTAAGGCCAAAGGGGCTGAACGCTCCAAGGGCTTGCGTCTGTATCGTGAAGTCGATAAGGAGGTCGATGCACTTTCAGCAAGAGGTATGTCGGGGGTTGAGATTCTCGATGCTTTCTATGACCTCGTGACGACAGACGAATCTATGCCATTGGCACTCCAACAAAGGATATTGTCGGGAATAGGCCAAGCGTTGCATTGGGCGAGCGTTGCTCAAGACGATGTGCTTGCAGTCAAGGCATTTTTACGAAACATAACACTTATATAGGTGGGCCATTTAGTATAGGTGCATGGGCCGAACATACAAATGGATATGGGAGAAAGACTACATGAATGAAGTGCTTGCATTTGAAAAGACACATGCTGATGCAATAGAAACAGCAAAAAACTGTGAGCATTTCCTTAGCATACCTGTCATGGTCACACAGACTCGATGGGATAAAATTAGAAGACGATACCGTGTGGTTTGTCGCAGGCAACACCTTCAAGACGGCTTTGTATGGGGAGATGAATTGTGAATCTATTTGCTACACACTACTCACCTTTGGTATCTGCACATAACTTATGTGACAAGCATTTGTTTTCACAGGCCAAAGAGGGCGTCCAAATGGCGGTATCGGCTTTGCTGATTCGTGGGTTTGACCCCGAATCCATGCCGATAGCCCAAAGCACAGGACTACCACACAAAGGCGGTTATCGCTTTCACCCTGCAACTCAATGGTGCTCTTTGTCAAAGAAAAATTGGCTATGGAATTGGTATCACACCAAAGAGATAGTCGCAGAGATTGATAGACGGTTTGGTAAATCACACCAATCTGATATACAACTAGAGGTTCTTATTCATCTATTCCTTGAGACTGTCGTGGAATGGCCGTTAGAGGGACTAACACCATTTGCTAGATGCTTGAATCAGAGCAAGGGTGAGAACACTGACCTACTTGAATGGGATTGCCCTGTCGAAGCATATCGAGAGTTTTACAACCGTGACAAAGCAGGGTTCGCAAAGTGGACGGGGAGAGACCCTCCTACATGGTGGAGGGGTATGAGTGCAACCGCATGAGGCCAATGACAACGCTCGTATCATTGAGATAATCAAAGAGCGTATGGCTGTTGGGATAAAGCAGTATGGTCATGGTCTTCGTGTTGAAGATGATACACGACAATGGGGAACTAAACAGGACTCTTGGGTTGAGATGGGACTTGAAGAAGTGCTTGACAATCTCATCTATGTAGCGGCCGCTATGCTTCGCATTGAGAATGAGAAGAAAGCATTACAAGACAAGATTGATGAATTAGAGAAGGCCGCTAAGGAATTGAGACAGGCTCAAATGAGACCGACATCAATCAAGACAAGAAAGCCAAAGTGGTGGCATCGGTTTAGGGTTTGAAATAGGTGGGTCAAGGTGATTCATCTATGCGAGAGCCACTGTTAATTGTTGATGTAGCGGTTGAAGGTGACAAGAAGTCATGGAGCACCGTTCTTAGATGTAAGTCTCGTGATGGTCAAACGGTGAAACTGCGAGTGCATGGTTGCCGTCCAAAGTTTTGGACTGCCAAGTCATACAACAAGTTACCATTTACAGGCAAGGTCGAAGGCGTTGTTGATGTTCGTCATAGCGACAAGTCAAGTGTTGATGGTAAAGAATTGATGGAGGTCGAGATTGAATCTCCATTCCACTATCGAGAGGTTCGTGATTTCTATTATCCGCATTATGCGGCTGACGCAAAATGGTCTTCTGTTGTTAGATGGCTCTATGGTTGGGAAGCAGTTATTGAAGTCGATATGTCGAAGGACTTGGATAACTTGAGACCTGTCAATATCCATCACTCCGAAGTGCCTGTATCTGACTTCACACTCGATTTACTATACTTCGATATTGAAACTGCTGACTCACTTGACATGGAAAATGCACCCGAACCCGTTGTGTCAATCGCTCTGTTCGATGTCAAGACGGGTATGCACGAGATAGCCACGACCGCTCCGACATCAGAGAGACTTGTAAAACGATTCATGGCTTCACAGGAGGCGTTAGAGTCTGTGGTCGAGCATGAGAATCCTATTCCACCCGTTAGCAAGGACAAAGTAACAGTCATCAATTTTGATGACCCCGACCCAACGCAAAGGGAGGCTGACCTGTTCAATTGGTGGGTTGATGCTCTGAAGCGATACGACCCCGATGTTCTCGCAGGTCAGAATATCAAAGGCTACGATATACCGTATCTTGTGAACCGATGTCGCAAGTATTTGAGGTATCATAGAATGAATGTGCCGCCTCTTGATTTCATGAGGCGTATGCCAACATTCGATACCAAGATTGCCTATGCTGAACAGGTGCAGGGTGCGGCCGCTACAACAGGTGCGGCTTCTTTGTCTTGGATGGCTCATAGCACACTTGGCTATGGTAAAGTGCCGAGGACTCGTATTACTGATTTGATGGTCAAAGACCCAATGATGCTTGCTGTGTATAACGCATGGGACAATGTGTGTGCGGCTCGATGTATGGAGAAGTTAGACCTGCTACCGTTTTACATCATGAAGACTGCGTATCACAACAGCACACTACACAATAGTCACAGTAACATGATGCTTGTCGAAGATATGATGGGTCATTTGCTGATGAAAGAAGGCGTCATACTACCCTCTGTGCAGGTTGTAGTATCATCTATGCCCGAAGGTGGTATCGAGCAAGGAGGCTTCGTTATGGATGCCCCTGTGGGTGTTTGGAAAAATGCGTTTGAATTGGATAACTCAATGGAATATCCATCAGCGATTATCACAGGTAACTTTGGCCCCGACACGAAAGTTATCGAGTCCGATTATCCCGATGGGTTTCC